>CANFMK010000062.1 GCA_947448325.1 Comamonadaceae bacterium | reverse complement strand
GTGATCGCAGGACTGGGTCGAACCAATTTGCGCAATTACTACAACCTGAACTTTGACCCGAACGATGCGGTGACCTTGGGGCTGGGCGCGCGTCTGGGAGGCGGGCACCAATTCTCGCTGTTCACCGTCAAAGACAATCGCCTCGCCACCGACCAAATCATCACCCACAGTGTGTGGCGTTGGCAGGCCAGCGACGCCGATCGTTGGACAGTGGATGTGGCTTACAAGTCCGGCCGCAGCAGCCCCGAAGAAGACAGGGTCCATGGGCGCAGCCTGTCTGTGACCTACGACCATCGCCAGACTTTTGTGCGACTGGCTTACGACGAGAAAGTCAACTTCAGCGCCAACAACCAGACCCGGGTCTCTGCGGGCCTGCGTTTTTAAGCGTAATACGCCTCCACCGTGCCTTTGAGCTTGATCAGCAAGGGCTTGCCCTTGCGATCCAGCGCCTTGCCTGCAGGCACTTTGACCCAACCTTCGCTGACGCAATACTCTTCCACATCGGTGCGCTCTTTGCCATTGAAACGGATGCCGATGTCATAAGCGAATACCGCCGCCACATGGTGTGGGCTGCGGGCGTCGATGGACAAATGGTCGGGCAAAGCGGGGCGTGCAGAAGTGTCAACGGTGTCGGTCATGGGGTCTCAAATGCTAAGGAATGAAGCGTATTTTCGCCGATTTCAAACCGCTGCCTGTTTGTCCAATCCCAGCAAACGCACCGCATTGCCTTTCAAAATGCCAGGCATCACCTCGGGCTTGAAACCCGCCACTTCAAAGTCTTTGATCCAGCGCTCGGGCGTGATCAGCGGGTAGTCGCTGCCAAACAAGATGCGGTCTTTGAGCAAGGTGTTGGCGTACTGAATCAACTGCTTGGGAAAGTACTTGGGGCTCCAGCCCGACAAATCGATCCACACATTGGGCTTGTGCGTGGCCACTGAGAGTGCCTCGTCTTGCCAGGGAAAGCTGGGGTGCGCCATGACAATTTGCATGTCCGGGAAATCGATTGCCACATCGTCCAGGTGCATCGGGTTGCTGTAGGCCAGGCGCAGACCGCCGCCACAGCGCATGCCCGAGCCAATGCCGCTGTGACCGGTGTGGAAAATCGCCGGCATTTTGTGCGCGTTGATCACTTCGTAAATCGGCCAGGCCATCTTGTCGTAGGGGTGGTAGCCCTGCACCGTGGGGTGGAACTTGAAGCCGCGAATGCCCTCTTCTTGGATCAAGCGCTCGGCCTCGCGGGCACCCATCTTGCCCTTGTGCGGATCGATGCTGGCAAAAGCAATCATCATGTCGCTGTTCTCGCGCGCGGCTTTGGCAATCTCTTCGTTGGGGATGCGGCGACGGCCCAACTGGGACTCGCTGTCGACGGTGAACATCACCAGCCCCATTTTGTGCTGGCGGTAATAGGCCACGGTTTCATCGATGGTGGGGCGACGGTTGCTGCCAAAGAATTTGTCGGCGGCGCGGTCGTATTCCTCGCCGTAGTTGTCAAACGGATTCCAGCAACTCACCTCGGCGTGGGTGTGGATGTCAATGGCAACCAAGTCTTCGTATTTCATTCGATTCACTCCAAAAATTTAAGCGGCAACCGGCCGTGCCACAGGGGCTTCACGGATCGGCAAATTCACCAGCGCTGCGGCCAGGGCCAAGGCGATGTCGGCGTACCACACCCATGCGTAATCGCCAAATTGCGAGATGGCCAAACCACCCAACCAAGCGCCCATAAAGCCGCCAATTTGATGCGACAACAGCGTCAAGCCGAACAATGTGCCCATGTAGCGAATGCCAAACAATTTACCCACCAAGGCGGCCGTAGGCGGCACCGTGGCCAGCCAGGTCAAGCCCAAACCTGCTGCAAAAATGTAAAAAGTCCATTCGGTTTTCGGCATCAGCAAATACCAAACGATCAACAAGGCACGCGAGCCATACATCAGCGCCAAAATGTACTTGCTGCGGTATTTGGACACGGCGGAGCCGACCACCAAGCTGCCCACAATATTCGCCAAACCTATGATGGCCAGAGACCAACTCGCGACCGAGGGCGGCAAGCCGCACAAATTGACTTCACCCGGCAAATGCGTGACCAAAAAAGCAATGTGAAAACCGCAGGTGAAAAAACCCGCATGCAGCATGCCGTAACTCGGCGTTCGAAAGGCGGCTTTGAGGGTTTGCCGCAGGCCCAGATCGGGCTCGGCATTGACCGGCGCAGCACGGGAGGAATCGGTGACTTTTTGGACCAGCGGCAAGGCCAGCAAGGTCAGTGCCGCCAACGACCACATGGCCCCCATCCAGCCGAAGGCCTGAATCAGTTTTTGCGCCACGGGGGCAAACACAAACTGGCCCAAAGAGCCCCCCGCATTGATCACGCCCGAAGCCGTGCCGCGCGACTCGGCGGGCATGCGCTGGGCCACCGCGCCCATCAGCACCGAGAAACTGGCGGCGCCTGCGCCAGCGGCAGACAACACCCCCAGCGCGATTGAAATTCCGAATGCACTGCTCATGAACGGGACGATGGCCGTGGCCAAAGCCATGAGGGCCACGCCGCCCAGCAACACAGGCCGAGCCCCGTAACGATCGGCCAAGGCACCCGCCACAGGTTGCACAGCCCCCCATACGAACTGGCCAATGGCCATGGCCAAGCTCAGGCTGACGATGCCCAATCCGGTGCTGGTGTTGATCGGGCTGAGAAACAGTCCATTGGACATTCGGATACCGCCGGTCACCATCATGATGCCTGCTGCAGCCAGCGTGATGGCCATGACGCCGGGGTGTTTCAGGGAGCGGAACATGCGAGCACTTTCACAACAAAATGCGGCGCGCAAGCTCGGCGCCGCGCACCCATCCTAACCAAGTTCTACGCATGCTGCTCCCAAGACCGGTGGGCAACCGAAGACTTTAGGAACCGATTCGGTGAGATTTTTTTGCCCCGAACTAGGGAAAACCCCAAATCCAACAAGACCCAAAGTCCGTACCATATTAGTTATTAACAATAACTTTATTAACGCCTCTCTGCGGGACCTGGCCCGCGATCGGCCATCGCCAATGACTGACTTGAACACCCCTATTTTTGACCGCGCCGCAGCCCATGGCGTTTCGCTGGAGATGCAAGGCGCCGTGGCCGTGGTGCGTTTGTGCCGCCCGGCCAAACGCAATGCCTTGAACGACGGTTTGATTGAAGCGCTGCGGGATGTCTTCCAAAACCTGCCTGTTGAAGCAGGCGCCGCGGTGATCCATGGGGAAGGCGATCACTTTTGCGCCGGATTGGATTTATCCGAACTCAAAGAGCGCGATGCCGGCGAAGGCATTCACCACTCACGCAGCTGGCACGTGGCCTTGAACGCTGTGGAACAAGGCCGGGTGCCTGTAGTGGCCGCGTTGCACGGCGCTGTGGTCGGTGGCGGCCTGGAGTTGGCCAGCGCCTGCCATATTCGCGTCGCCGATGACAGCACTTTTTACGCACTGCCTGAAGGCACACGCGGCATTTTTGTCGGCGGCGGTGGCTCTGTGCGTGTGCCCAAACTGATTGGCGCTGCGCGCATGACCGACATGATGCTCACCGGCCGGGTCTACAACGCGCAGGACGGCGAACGCGTGGGGCTGGCGCAGTACCTGGTACCCACCGGCACCAGCCTGGCCAAAGCCATTGAACTGGCCACGCGCATCGCCACCAACGCGCCCATGACCAACTTTGCCTTGATGCACGCTTTGCCGCGCATCGCCGAGCAGCCTGCCGACCATGGATTGTTCACCGAAGCGTTGATCGCCTCCATTGCCCAAGCCGCCCCCGAAGCCAAAGCCCGGGTGCGTGCATTTCTGGAAGGCAAAGCGGCAAAAGTCCAAAAGAGCTGAATCAGCTTAAAAAGAAGAACAACGGAGATCCGACATGAATGCCCCCAAATTCCGACCGCTGAAGTTCGGCGTGACCCGTGTCATGCTGCGCGATGGCGTGCCCGGAACCCATTACCTCAAGGCCGATCAAGAACTGCAACCTTATGCCCACCGCATGACCGATCGGCTGCAGCATTGGGCGCAAACCGCCCCTGAGCGCAGCTTCATGGCACGACGGGTCAAGCAGGCCGACGGCAGTCTGGGCGACTGGACACACATCAGCTACAGCCAAGCCTGGGAAACGGCCCGCAGCATTGCGCAGGGTCTGATTGACCGGGGCTTGAATGCCGAGCGCCCAGTGGTCATTTTGAGTGAGAACAGCCTGGAGCACGCTTTGTTGGGCCTGGGCTGCATGCTGGCCGGTGTCCCTTACGTTCCCACCTCGCCGCCTTACTCCTTGATCAGCGTCGACTACGACAAACTCAAGCACGTGCTGCACACCGTCACGCCGGGCATGGTCTTCGCCTCGGATGCGCGTTATGCCAAAGCCATTGCCGCCACGGTGGATGCGGACATGGAAGTGGTCATGGTCGAAGGCACCGTGCCTGGCCGTGCAGTCACCCCCTTTGCCAGCCTGTGCGCCACTGCCGCCACCGCCCAAGTGGACGCCGCCATCGCCGCCACAGGCCCTGACACCATCGTCAAATTCTTGTTCACCAGCGGCTCCACCAAGCTGCCCAAAGCCGTCATCAACACGCAGCGCCTGTGGTGTGCCAACCAACAACAAATGGCGCAATCCATGCCCGTGCTGGCTGAAAAAGAGTTGGTGCTCGTCGACTGGCTGCCGTGGAACCACACCTTTGGCGGCAACCACAACGTGGGTATGGTGATCTACCACGGCGGCACCTTGTACATCGACGAAGGCAAGCCCACACCCGCGCTGATCGCAGAAACATTGCGCAATTTGCGCGAGATCGCACCCACGGTTTACTTCAACGTGCCGACCGGTTTTGAAGCCATTGCCAACGCCATGAAGACCGATGACCAGCTGCGCAAGACCTTGCTGTCACGCGTGCAGATGTTCTTTTATGCCGGCGCGGCATTGGCGCAGCCGATCTGGGACAGTCTTTACGAATCGCAAGAACGCGAAGTGGGTGAGCGCATCGTCATGGGCACAGGCCTGGGCATGACCGAGTCCGGTCCATTCGGCATCTTCGTGACCAACCCTTTTGTGCAAGCAGGCGACTTGGGCGTGCCCACGCCCGGCCTGGAACTCAAATTGGTGGACACCGACGGCAAAACCGAGGTGCGCTACCGCGGCCCCAACATCACGCCTGGTTACTGGCGTAACGCCGAAGAAACGGCCGGGGCATTTGACGAAGAAGGCTTCTTCAAAACCGGTGATGCGGTCAAATGGATCGACGAAACCGATGCGCACCTGGGCTTGAAATTCGATGGACGTATCGCCGAAGACTTCAAATTGGCGACCGGCACCTTCGTGAGTGTGGGACCTCTGCGCGGCAAGATCATCGCTGCAGGCGCACCTTACATTCAGGATGCGGTACTCACCGGCCTGAACATGAAGGAAGTCGGAGCCATGATTTTCCCCACGCCTGCGGTGCGGGCTTTGAGTGGCTTACCAGCCGACGCCCCCTTGTCGGACGTGCTGGCCTCAGCACCCGTCTTGGCCCAATTCCAAAAAATTGTGAACACTTTGGCCGAAGGCGGCACCGGCAGCGCCAACCGCATTGCAAGGCTGTGCTTGCTGTCAGAGCCGCCGACCATTGACAAAGGCGAGATCACCGACAAAGGCTCCATCAACCAGCGCTCGGTGCTGACCCACCGTGCCGACACGGTGGCTGCACTGCACGCCGACGCAC
Source organism: Comamonadaceae bacterium (assembly GCA_947448325.1). Classification (GTDB taxonomy): domain Bacteria; phylum Pseudomonadota; class Gammaproteobacteria; order Burkholderiales; family Burkholderiaceae_C; genus Limnohabitans_A. The sequence continues at coordinate 9,291 of CANFMK010000062.1, read as the reverse complement.
TGCATTACATCCTCAAACCCCAGTAATTACTCTGTAGGAGCTTGCCCTGCAAGCGATAACTGCCCATCGCTTGCAGGGCAAGCTCTAACAAAAACCGAAAGAAAAAATGGCCTCCAAAGGATTTTTCAACGCGTTTGCCGATGTGTGGATGCACGAGGGCGTGCGCACGCCCATGGTCGATTACTGCGGCGCTTTAGGCCACATTTCGCCGACCGATTTGGGTATCAAAGCCGCCCGCGAAGCCTTGAAACGCGCGGGCATCGCCGCCACCGAAATCGGCTCCGTCATCACCGGCAACATGGCCCCGGGGGACTTTGACCAGTTCTTTTTGCCTCGCCATATTGGTTTGTATGCCGGCGTGCCCCAAGAAGTGCCGGCCATCATGACGCAACGCATTTGCGGCACCGGCTTTGAGCTGTTTCGCCAAGCAGGCGAACAAATTGAAGCCGGCGTGTGTGAAGCCGCTTTGGTGGTCGGCACCGAGAGCATGACGCGCAACCCGATTGCCGCCTTTGACCACCGCACCGGCTTCAAACTGGGCGCGCCTGTGGGCTTCAAAGACTACATGTGGGAAGCGCTCAAAGATCCGGCAGCCGGTATCAACATGATTCAGACGGCCGAGAACTTGGCCCGAAAATACAGCATCACCCGCGAAGAGGTGGACCAGTTCGCGTCCGACTCTTTCGCCAAAGCCGTGGCGGCGCAGCAAGCTGGCTTTCATGCGGGCGAGATCGTGCCGGTGATCACCGAAAAATTTGAACTCGATGGCTACAAAGCCCGTGGCATCAAGCTGCAAGGCAAGATCACCGAAGTGGCCACCGACACCCACCCCCGCATCTCGCCACCGCAAGTGCTGGCCAAGCTCAAGTCGGTCTACGAAGGCGGCGTGCAAACCGGTGGCAACAGCTCGGCCCTGGTCGACGCCGCAGCAGCTTGCGTGGTCACCTCGGGTTCTTACGCCAAAGCGCAGGGCAAAAAGCCACTGGCCCGTGTGGTGGCTGCATCTGCTGTGGGCGTGCCGCCCGAAATCATGGGCATTGGCCCAGCGCCTGCGATTCGCTTGTTGCTCGAACGCACTGGCTTGAAGCTGTCCGACATCGGCCGCTTTGAAATCAACGAAGCCCAAGGTGCGCAGACCTTGGCCGTGGCCCGTGAGCTCGGCCTGGACTTGGCCAAGCTCAACGTCAATGGCGGTGCGATCGCGCTGGGTCACCCCCTTGCTGCCACCGGTGTGCGTTTGACCATCACCTTGGCGCGCGAACTCCAACGCGCCGGCTTGCGCTATGGCATCTCCAGTGCCTGCGTGGGCGGCGGCCAAGGCATTGCATTGCTGATTGAAAACCCCGAAGCCACTTAACCTGAAAGGAACTGAGATGAAAATTCAAGGACATGCCGCACTCGTCACCGGCGGAGGCTCCGGCCTCGGTGAAGCCACCGCCCGCGAACTGGCCCGCTTGGGCGCCAAAGTCGCGGTACTCGATGTGAACATGGACAATGCGAAACGCGTGGCCGCTGAAATTAACGGCATGGCCATTCAGTGCGATGTCACCAGCCCCGAAAGCATGCAAGCGGCCATCGAACAAGCCGCAGCAGCCCACGGCACTGCGCGCATCTTGATGCAAATTGCCGGTATCGGTTCGGCCAAGCGCGTGGTCGGCAAAGACGGCAACGCCGCACCTTTGGAGGACTTTGCCAAAGTGATCAACGTCAATTTGATCGGTACTTACAACGCAGCGCGCTTGTTTGCTGCGGCTTGCGCCAAAGCTGATCCCATGGAAGACGGCGAGCGTGGTGCCATGGTATTCACCGCCTCGGTGGCCGCTTTTGACGGTCAGGTGGGTCAACAGGCCTACAGCGCCTCCAAAGCCGGCGTCGCCGGCATGACCTTGCCGATGGCGCGCGACTTGGCACAGCATGGCATTCGCGTCTGCACCATTGCGCCCGGCTTGTTTGCCACGCCGCTCTTGCGCAGCCTGCCCGAGCCGATCCAAGCCTCGTTGTCAGCGAGCATTCCTTTCCCCGCACGTCTGGGCAAACCCAGTGAGTTCGCAGAGTTGGCTTGCCACATCGTCAGCAACGGCCATTTGAACGGCGAGGTCATTCGTTTGGACGGCGCGCTGCGCATGGCCCCACGTTAAGTCAGAACCTCATTCATGAGCAAAACCGTTGTTTACGAAGTGCAGGTGATGTTCGGTGACTGCGACCCCGCAGGCATCGTCTTTTTTCCTAACTTTTCCAAATGGATGGACGCGTCGTCTCTGAACTTTTTCGTCCAGTGCGGCGTACTGCCCTGGCGGGAGTTGGTCAAGACACGCGGCATCATTGGCACGCCGCTGCTGGAGATCCACACCCAGTTCATCCGCCCGGCCACCTATGGTGAAACCCTCCAAGTGCACACCAGCGTGCAAGAGTGGAAAGACAAGGTCTTTGTCCACAAACATGTGGTCATGCGCGGTGACACGGTTTTGTGTGAGGGCACGGAGGTGCGTGCCTTTTGCATCAAACACCCGGATGACCCTGACCGCATCAAATCCATTGCAGTGCCTGAAGACATCAAGTCTTTGTGCAGCTGATCCTTTTATTGTTCCCTTCCCTGTTCCATCCATCCTTTGAGGAGACACTTATGCAAATGAAAAAAAACCTGTTGGCTGTGGCCATCGCAACCTTGGCCAGCACGGCCGCACTGGCCGACATCAAAGTCGGTATCAGCTTGGCGCTGACTGGCCCGGGTTCTGGCCTGGGCATTCCGATGCAAAAACAACTCACCCTTTTCCCTAAAACCGTAGGCGGTGAAAAAGTCGAGTTGATCATTTTGGACGACGCCTCTGACCCCGGCAAAGCCGCTGCAAACGCTCGCCGCTTTGTCACCGAAGACAAAGTGGACGTGATTTTCGGCTCCTGCCTGACCCCCACTTCGTCCGCCATCACCCCCATCGCTTTCGAGGCCAAAACCGCACAAATTTCAGGCGCGCCCACGCCACCGCAAGGTGACAAGGAGTCGATTGTTTTCCGCTTGCCTCAGGGCTTTGACGTGATGAGCCACGCGGTGGTGGAACACATGAAAAAGAACGGCGTGAAAACCGTGGGCTTTTTGGGCTACGCCGATGGTTATGGCCAAGGCTGGTTGGCCAATATGGGCCCCATGCTGGACAAAGCGGGCATCAAGATGGTCGAGCCTGAGCGCTTTGCCCGCACCGACACCAGCGTGACCCCGCAAGCGTTGAAGCTGACCGCGGCCAACCCCGATGCCATTTTGGTGGTTGCTTCCGGCTCCGGTGCCGCCATGCCGCAATTGGCCCTGGCCGAGCGCGGCTACAAAGGCAAGATTTACCAAACCCACGCAGCGGCAACACCAGACTTGATGCGCATTGGAGGCAAGACCGTGGAAGGCACGTATGTGGTCTCCGGCCCTGCCTTGTTGGGCGATCAATTGGCAGACAGCCACCCTTCGAAAAAGCAAGCACTGAATTTCGTGGCTAATTTCGAGAAAGCGTTTGGTCCGAACTCGCGCAACCAGTTTGCCGGCCACTCTTACGACTTCCAGGTCACCATGGAAAAAGTTCTGCCCATGGCCTTGAAGAAAGCCAAGCCCGGCACGCCTGAATTCCGTGCAGCGATCCGCGACAGCTTGGAGACCATGGGTCGCACGGTGTTCGCCCACGGCGTCATGAACTGGACCGCCAAGGACCACGACGGCTACACCATGGAAACCGGTGTGATGACCAAAGTGGTCGACGGTAAATTCAAGGTCGAATAAGCCGACCTCGCACGGTCGAGCCTGAGACCCCGTCCCTGCGCAAGCAGTGACGGGGGGTTGTTCAGGGCCGGCCGTCACGCCAGGGCCATCTGCCCTGGCCACTTTTCCCCAAGGTTGACTATGGATTTTTCAATTGCCAGTATTTTGCTGCTGGACGGTGTCACCAACGGTGCCATCTACGCCCTGCTGGGTTTGGCCACCGTGTTGGTCTTCACGGTCACGCGGGTCATTTTCATCCCTCAAGGTGAGTTTGTTGCCTACGGCGCCTTGACGCTGGCCATGCTGCAAACCGGCAAGGTGCCTGGGACCGCTTGGCTGTTGATCATCCTGGCCTTGCTGGCCGCCATGATGGAAGGTGTCGCCCGGTGGCGTCACAACGGGCATGCAGGACGTGCACTGCAGGCCGCATTGAAAACCCTGGTCTTTCCTGCCTTGATCAGCGCTGTCGCGGTATGGGCCGCGCCACAGCAATTTCCCATGGGCGTGCAGGCGGCATTGAGTGTGGCCATCGTGACCGCATTCGGACCTTTGGTCTACCGCGTGGCTTACCAGTCGCTGGAATCGGCCACACCGCTGGTGCTGTTGATTGTGTCGGTGGGTGTGCACTTCGCCATGACTGGCCTGGGTCTGCTTTTTTTCGGTGCAGAAGGCTTTCGCAATCCCAGTTTCTGGGACCAGCGCTTTGCGCTTGGACCCATCACCCTGTCGGGTCAGATGGTCATCATCTTTGCAGTGTCCTTGGCATTGATTGTGCTGCTGTGGTTGTACTTTGAGCGCTCCTTGCGCGGCAAGGCTTTGCGCGCCACAGCCGTCAACCGCACCGGCGCTCGCCTGATGGGCATTTCCAGCCACACGGCCGGGCAACTGACATTTTTACTGGCCGCTTTGATTGGCGCTTTGTCGGGTTTGCTGATCGGCCCCACCACCACCGTCTTTTATGACTCCGGCTTTTTGATCGGCCTCAAAGGCTTTGTCGCAGCGGTCATCGGTGGCTTGGCCAGTTACCCCGGCGCCCTGATCGGCGCTTTGTTTGTGGGCATTGTGGAAGCCTTTGGTGCCTTCTGGGCCAGCGCTTTCAAAGAAGTGATTGTGTTCACTTTGATCCTGCCCGTGTTGCTCGCCCGCTCGCTCAGCGGTGGTCACTCTGACGAGGAGCATTGACATGAAAAAGCAAAATTGGCCTTTGTGGCTGCTGGCCGTCGCCATCCCTTTGGTGGCTGGGTTGCCACTGCCTGACTTTTGGATCGTGCAACTCAACTACATTGGCTTGTATGCACTGGTGTGTTTGGGTTTGGTTTTACTCACCGGCGTGGGCGGTCTGACCTCCTTTGGCCAAGCGGCCTTTGTCGGTATTGGTGCTTACACCACCGCTTGGTTCACCTTGAACATGGGCCTGTCACCCTGGTTGACCCTGTGGATTGGCCTGTTGATCACCGCCGCCAGTGCGCTCGTCATTGGTGCCATCACCTTGCGGATGTCAGGCCACTACCTGCCTTTGGCCACCATTGCCTGGGGTCTGTCTTTGTATTACCTGATGGGTAATTTACAGGTCTTGGGCAAATACGACGGTCTGCAAGGCCTCAAAAGCTTGTCACTGGGCAGCATCGACATTGGCCAGGGTCGCTTGTTCTTTGTGCTGACCTGGGCCATCTTGTTGGCCTGCGCCATCGCTTTGCTCAATTTGCTCGATTCACGTCCGGGGCGGGCTATCCGCTCGCTCAAGGGCGGCTCGCAAATGGCCGAAGCCATGGGCATCAACACCTTTCGCTACAAGGTGACCATCTTTCTCATCGCCTCACTGTTGGCCTGCACAGGGGGCTGGTTGTTGGCGCACTTCCAATTGACCGTCAACCCTTCGGCCTTCGGTTTGAAGATGGGCATTGAATACCTGTTCATGGCCGTGGTCGGCGGTGTGGGCCATGTGTGGGGTGCCATTGTGGGCGCAGGCTTGATCAAATTGCTGGATGACTATTTGCAAACCGCCCTGCCCGCTTTGATTGGCACCAGTGGCAGTTATGAAGTGATCGTCTTTGGCATCGCCATGGTCTTGGTCCTCAAATACATGCCCGATGGGCTGTGGTCCATGGTGGCTCAGCGTTGGCCGCGTGCGCCACGGGCAATGGATTGGCAAAACGCTGCGGACCTGCCAGCACGCAGCAAACCCAGCCGCGGCGAATCGGTTTTAGCGGTGCACAAGGTGCGCAAACAATTTGGCGGTTTGGTGGCGGTCAACGACATCAGCTTTGACATTGCCGCAGGCCAAATCGTGGGCCTGATTGGCCCCAACGGTGCGGGAAAGTCCACCACCTTCAACCTGGTCACGGGTGTGCTGTCCAAAACCAGTGGGCAAGTGAGGTTCAGGGGGCAGGACATCAGCGATCTGTCGTCTCGGTTGATCGCCCGGCAAGGCATGGCCCGTACCTTCCAGCACGTGAAGATGATTGCGGACATGACGGTGCTGGAAAACGTGGCCCTGGGTGCCTACACCCGCAGCCACAGTGGCGTGATGGCGTCGATGCTGCGCATCAACCGCAGCGAAGAGCAAAGCTTGATGAAGGAAGCCCAACACCAACTCGAGCGCATTGGCATGGGCGAGTACCTGCATGAACTGGCGAGCAACCTGGCCATGGGGCCACAGCGCTTGATGGAAATTGCACGGGCACTGTGCTGTGACCCCGCGTTACTGTTGCTGGACGAACCGGCAGCTGGCCTGCGTCACAAAGAAAAGCAAGCCCTTATTCAAGTGCTGCGCCAGTTGCAAAGCGAAGGCATGAGCATTTTGCTGGTCGAGCACGACATGGATTTGGTGATGGAGGTGTGTGGCCACCTGGTCGTGATGGAGTTTGGCACCCTGCTGACCCAAGGCACCCCGGCAGAAATTCAGGCCAGTCCCGCTGTGCGCGCGGCCTACTTGGGAACGGAGCACTGAGATGTCAACCCCTTTATTGAAAGTCTCTGATTTGCGCGCGGGCTATGGCCGCGCGGAAGTTCTCCACGGTTTGAGCCTGCACGCAGACAAAGGCAGTGTGATCACTGTGATTGGTCCCAATGGGGCGGGCAAGTCCACGCTGCTGAACGCCCTGATGGGGTTGATACCAGGCCAAGGCACGATCGAGTTTGATGGCCAGTCGATCAAAGACTTGACGCTCGAAGAGCGGGTCATGCAGGGCATCGCTTTGGTGCCGGAAAAACGCGAGTTGTTTGGCACCATGAGCGTGGAGGACAACTTGTTGCTGGGCGGTTATCGCCAGATGCGCCTGGGCAACGCGCAGTGGCGAGACCGGCTGGCCGATGTCTACGATTTGTTCCCCCGCTTGAAAGAGCGTCGCGTGCAAGAAGCCGGCACGCTGTCAGGTGGTGAACGCCAAATGCTGGCCGTCGGCCGCTCCTTGATGTCGCGTCCGGCCCTGTTGATGCTCGATGAACCCAGCCTGGGCTTGGCGCCACTGATCGTCAAAGAAATTTTCGGGATCATCGACACCTTGCGCAAAACCGGCGTCACGATTGTTCTGGTCGAACAAAACGCCCGCGCTGCACTGGCGGTGGCCGATCATGGCTATGTGCTGGAAATGGGAGAAATCAGCCTGCACGGTGAAGCCTCTTCACTGGCCCAAGATCCGCGCGTGATCGAGACCTATTTGGGCGCAGCCAAAAAATAATCGGAAATCTCGCCATGAACATCTACGCCCCTCGCACCACAGAGATGCACTTTGTGCTCTCCCGTGTTTTAAACGCCCCCACCCAATTGCAAAGCCTGCCGGCTTTTGCCGAGGTGGACGCCGAGTTGATGCAGCAGGTGCTGGAGGAAGCGGGCAAGTTTGTGGGTGAAGTGATCGCTCCCTTGAACCGCGATGGTGATGAAATCGGCGCGCAATGGAAAGACGGCGCGGTCACCATGCCGCCTGGTTTCAAAGCGGCTTACCAAGCCTTCTGGCAAGCCGGTTGGCCCGCCCTAGCGTCCAGTCCTGAGGACGGCGGCCAAGGCCTGCCTGCAGTGCTGGAAGTCATGCTCTATGAAATGCTGTCTGCGGCCAACCACGGCTGGACCATGGCCCCGGGTATCTTGCACGGCGCGTATGAATGCGTGAAACACCATGGCAGTGAGGAACTGAAAGCGCTGTACCTGCACAAACTGGCCACGGGCGAATGGTTGTCCACCATGTGCCTGACCGAGCCGCACGCCGGCTCGGACCTGGGCTTGGCCCGGACCAAAGCGGTTCCAATGCCGGACGGTCGGTACGCGGTCAGTGGCACCAAAATTTTCATCTCCAGTGGCGACCACGACCTGACCGACAACATCGTGCACCTGGTCTTGGCGCGATTGCCCGATGCGCCCCCCGGCCCCAAAGGGTTGTCGCTGTTTTTGGTGCCCAAGTTCTATCCCGACGGTTCGCGCAGCCGTGTGCATTGCGACCGCATCGAAGAAAAAATGGGCTTGCATGGCAGCCCTACTTGCGTGATGCGTTTTGACGAAGCGGTGAGTCACATCGTGGGCGAGCCTGGCAAAGGCTTGAACGCCATGTTCATCATGATGAACGCCGCCCGCTTGCATGTTGCTTTGCAAGGCATTGGCTTGCTGGACGCCGCTTGGCAAAAGGCCGATGCCTATGCACAAGAGCGTCGCCAGATGCGCGCACCGGGCCGCGGCAAGTCCTCTGCCGAGGCTGATTTGATTGCCGAACACCCCGCCATGCGGCGCATTTTGGACACGCAGCGTGCCTGGATCGATGCCGGTCGCGTGCTGGCTTATCGCACGGCCATCGAACTCGACCACATCAAATACAGTCCCAACGCGGGCTCGCAAGCCGATGCCCAACGCTGGTGCGCCTTGGTCACGCCCGTCATGAAATCCATCTTCACCCACCAAGCCTTTCACGGGGGCAGCGACTGCTTGCAGGTATTTGGAGGCCACGGTTACGTGCGTGAATGGGGCGTGGAGCAAATCGTGCGCGACGCCCGCGTGGCCATGATTTATGAAGGCACCAACGAAATCCAAGCCATCGACTTGCTGGTGCGCAAAGTCCTGCCCGATGGCGGCACAGGCCTGAACGCCCTGCTCGACAGCTTGCCCACCGACACGCCAGCCGCGCAGCAGCGCCAACAGCGCCTGCGCGCAGTGACCCAAGACATTGCAAAAGCCACGCTGCGGGATGCGGCATTGCCCTACCGCGTAGCCGACGACTATTTGCGCGCCGTCGGTTTGGTCTTGATGGATTGGGCATGGCTCCGTATTCAAGCCAGCTTGACCGACGAGATGACCGACTGCACAACCCGTTGGCGTGCCCCCGCCGCAGCCCTGCAGCATTGGATCTTGCCGGAGTTCGACATGCGCTGCGCGATCATGGATGCGCAATGTCAAGCCGCCTGAAGATGGCCAACGTCAAAACCAGCACCCCTGCCGCCGCTGTAGAGCAGGTTGACACCCGTTACCTGCAAACGCTGCTGGGCTACAACGCCCGACGCGCAGCCTTGTCCATCATCAGTGTCTTTCTAGAACGTTTGGCCGTCTACGATTTGAAGCCGGTGGATTTCTC
>CANFMK010000061.1 GCA_947448325.1 Comamonadaceae bacterium | reverse complement strand
CCCTTCAAAGGCGACCCGTAAATCACGAACATCCAACAGGATGGGCGTCGTCATGCGTCAGCCTTTCGCGGGTCCAGTGCATCTCGCAAAGCATCCCCCATGAAAGTTAGCAAAAGCAAAGTCACAACCAGCACCGCAAATGTGGAGAGAGAAATCCACCAGGCGTCGATGTTGTTTTTGCCCTGTGCCAACAACTCACCCAAAGAAGGCGTGCTTGGCGGAACCCCCAGCCCCAAAAAATCAAGAGAAGTCAGCGCCAAGATCGCACCGCTCATGCGAAAGGGTAAAAAGGTGACCACCGGCGTCATGCTGTTGGGCAGGACATGGCGCCAAATGATGGTCCAGTGACTCAACCCCAAGGACCTGGCGGCTTTGACGTAATCGAGTTGCCGGTTGCGCAAGAACTCTGCACGCACATAGTCAGACAATCCCATCCAGCCAAACAGGCTCAACAAGATCAAAAGCAAACCGATGCTCGGGTCAAATACCGCGGAGAAAATGATCAGCAGATACAGCTCAGGCATGGCCCCCCATATTTCGATGAAGCGCTGAAACAACAAGTCGGTTTTACCCACAAAAAATCCTTGCAACGCCCCTGTGACAATACCCAACAAGACGCCAATCGCGGTCAAGGCCAAGGCAAACAACACCGAAATTCTGAAGCCATAGATCAGTCGCGCCAGGACATCACGACCACGGTCGTCCGTGCCCAGCCAGTTGCGGGCAGACGGAGGGGCCGGATTGGGAAGTGGCGCAAAGTAATCCAGCGTGCTGTGGTGGTAAGGATTGGGCGCACGCAACGCCCAGTTGCCAGGCTGATTCAACCGTTCAAGAATGAAGGGGTCCAGGTAATCGGTCGGAGTTTCAAAATCCCCCCCAAATACTGTTTCTGGCAAATCCTGAACCACCGGACTGTACCAACGGCCGTCGTACCGCACCAGCAACGGCCGGTCGTTGGATAAAAACTCCGCCCCCAGGCTCATCACAAACAAAACCACAAAGGCCACCAGGCTGAAAAAGCCCATTCGGTGCTTTCGAAACCGAAGCCAGGCCCGGCGGCTGGGCGATTGTTGAACAAAAGAAGGCTTCATTGGTCAAACTTCACGCGGGGATCAACCCAAACGTAGCAAAGATCGCTGATTAACTTGGTCACCAGACCGATCAAGGTGAACAAATACAGGCTTCCCAGCACGACGGGGTAGTCGCGCCGGATCACGGATTCGTAGCTGAGCAAGCCCAAGCCATCCAGTGAGAACAAGGTTTCGATCAACAAGGAGCCGGTGAAAAAAGCGCCAATGAAAGCAGAAGGGAATCCGGTCACCAGGGGAATCATCGCATTGCGCATGACATGGCGATACAGCACGCGCCGCTCGCTCAAACCCTTGGCGCGTGCAGTCAAAACATACTGCTTGCGAATTTCTTCCAGAAATGAATTTTTCGTCAGCATGGTGGTCACGGCAAAAGAGCCGAGTACGCTGGCCGTCACGGGCAAGGCGATGTGCCACAGATAGTCCACCACCCGAGCGCCCCAACTCAGTTGCTCCCAATTCGATGACGTCAGCCCGCGCAGTGGAAACCATTGCAATTGGCCGCCGAAAATGACCAGCAAGGCCACGCCCAACACAAACCCCGGAATGGCATAGCCCACCAAGACCAACAGGCTTGTCAGCGTGTCAAAACGCGAACCGGCACGCACAGCCTTGGCAATGCCCAGCGGAATGGACACAAGGTAACTCAGAAAAAATGTCCATAGCCCCAAACTGATCGACACAGGCAGCTTCTCTTGAATGAGCGACCACACGTCTTTGGGGTAGAAAAAACTCTTGCCCATGTCAAAGCGAGCAAACTGTTCGATCATCATCCCAAAGCGCTGCGAAGGTGGCTTGTCAAAGCCATACAATTTTTTGATTTCTTCGATGCGCGCAGCGTCCACGCCTTGTCGCCCGCGGTAGCCGCTGCCTGCATTGGCAGCGCCCTCCCCTCCGGTGTCCCGGCCTTGAAGTTGAGCAACCATCTGCTCAACAGGCCCGCCCGGAACAAATTGAATCACCACAAAGGTCATTAAAAGAACACCCAACAGGGTGGGAATCATCAGCAGGCAACGTTTGACGATGTAAGCCCACATGGTTAATTCACCTTGACCGAAGTGGATGTCGGCGACCGCGACCACCACACGTTGGTGACCCAGTTGTCGGGTTGGTAATAACGCGGTGTGACTGCAGGGCGATCAAATTTTGCTGCACGCCAAGCAACGCGATGCACAGCGCCATACCAATGCGGCACCACATAGTGACCATGCCGTAACACACGGTCCAGTGCTTTTAAGGCGGCGATCAGCTGCGGTCGGGTGTTGGCGCTGACAGCTTTGTCCAGCAGCGCATCCACTGCAGGGCTTTTGAGGCCGATCACATTGCCAGAGCCTTCCACTTCGGCTGAACGGGAGCCGAAACGCTCCAACAGCTCGGTACCGGGTGCCTCGCTGCCGACGGTTCGGTTGCTGATGACATCAAAATCAAACACATCCATGCGCTTTTGCAGCAGGGCAAAGTCGATGACTTTGTAATTCACCTGCATGCCTAATTTCTCCAAATTTTTGGCAAATGGCGTGACCACACGCCCCATGCCGCCGGAGTTATCGAGAAACTCAATGGAAAATCGCTGGCCTTGGGCGTTTTTCAGTACCCCCTCTTGCACCGTCCAACCTGCAGCAGCGAGCAGATCTCGCGCCAGTCGGAGATGATCGCGCAGGGTTTGGCCTGAATGTGGGTCCAGTGAGGTCACGGGTGACTGGGGCACCTCTTTTTCAAAAACATCACGGGTCAGTTGTGCCCGCAAAGGCCCTAACAAAGCAAGCTCCTCGGCCGTGGGCAGGCCTTTGGCTTCAAAGTCGCTGGCCACAAAGTAACCACGAACCCGCTGGTAAGAGTTGTAAAACAACTGGCGATTCATCCACTCGTAATCCATCGCCAAACCAATGGCCTGACGCACGCGCACATCTTTGAATTTGTCACGTCGGATATTGAATATAAAACCCTGAAAGTCACCGGCATTGCCATGGGGGAGTTCAGCCTTGACCAGTTCACCCCGTTCGAACGCCCTTCCAGTGAAAGAGCGCGCCCACTCTCTGGATATGAACGACTGGATATAGTCGAACTCACCCGCTTTGAAAGCCTCCAACTGGGCGGTGTTGTCTTTGTAAATCTTGTAAGTGATGCGTTCAAAGTTGAAAAGACCACGCCGCACATTGAGATCCTTGGCCCAATAGTCCAGATCACGCACGTAAGTGATGTCTCGACCGAATTGAACAGGGCCGATGCGGTAGGGCCCTGAAGCGATGGGGATGTCTGTGACCAATTGATCCAGCGGCTTGTATCCATTGCCCTCACGCCCCCATTGGCGACTGAAAACTGGCAAGCTGCCCACAATCAAAGGCAGCTCGCTGCTGGGGCGAACAAAATCAAAGCGAATACGACGCGCATCCAGCACCGTAGCTGATTTCACTTCACCAAAATAGGTTCTGTATTGAGGTGCGGCTTGTTGACTGATGAGTCGCTCAAAACTGTGCTTGACGTCTTCAGCCAATACCGGATCTCCATTGTGAAATTTGGCCTGGGGACGGAGTTCAAAAACCACGGATTTGTGATCGTCGGCCACGGCCACATCACCAGCCAGCAAACCATATGCCGTAGTGGGTTCGTCCATGTTGCCGACCAGCAAGGTGTCAAAGAGCAAGTTGAGAAGCGAAGGCGGCGCACTGCCCTTGAGCGTGAACGGGTTGTACTTATCAAAGTTAGACTGGCGCGAAGGCGGCACCAGGACGATTTCGCCGCCTTTGGGGGCCGCAGGATTGACGTAACTGAAGTGTGAGAAGTCAGGCTTGTAGCGGATGTCACCAAATTGGGCATAGGCGTGGGCAGCCCAAACTGGGTGCCCCCATAAGCACCAAGCCACCAGCATCCCCCAACGCCCCCAATGAAACAACAGATTGCGCATGAGACAATTCTGCACTTAATTTCTCGGAGTTCTCACCATGACCACAAAAACAGGTTTCCTTGCAGGCAAAAAACTGCTGATCACGGGCGTGCTGTCCAATCGCTCGATCGCTTACGGCATCGCCAAGGCCTGTCACGCACAAGGTGCCGAATTGGCCTTCAGTTATGTGGGTGAGCGTTTCAAAGACCGGATCACCGAATTCGCAGCTGATTTTGACTCCAAACTGATTTTCGATTGCGATGTGGGCAGCGACGAGCAAATCGCAAAGCTGTTCACCGACTTGTCGGCCACCTGGCCCCAATTCGACGGTTTTGTGCACGCCATTGGGTATGCGCCGCGCGAGGCGATCGCAGGTGACTTTTTGGACGGTCTATCGCGCGAAGGCTACAAAATCGCCCACGACATCAGCGCTTACAGCTTTCCAGCGATGGCCAAAGCCGCCCTGCCCTATTTGAAAGACAAGTCGGCTATTTTGACCCTGACGTACCTGGGGGCGATCCGCACGGTGCCCAACTACAACACCATGGGCTTGGCCAAAGCCAGCCTAGAAGCTTCGGTGCGTTATTTGGCCGAGTCCTTGGGTAGCCAGAATCGGGGGTTGCGCGCCAACGGTATTTCAGCGGGTCCGATCAAAACACTCGCGGCCAGCGGCATCAAAGGTTTTGGCAAGATTTTGTCGGTGGTGGCCGAAGCCTCGCCGATTCGCCGCAACGTCACCATCGAAGATGTCGGCAATGTCGCTGCGTTTTTGCTGAGTGATTTGGCCGCGGGCGTGACCGCCGAGATCACTTATGTGGACGGCGGTTTCAGCCAAGTGGTCGGCGGTATCGCCGAACCTGCTGCACCGGCCAACTGAAAGCCTCAGCCAGTTGAAGGCCTTGACGCCAGCGACTGCGCTGGCGGTCTGAGCTCAAACGGCCACTTCAAGCCTTGACGCAATCGGCAAAGTACCGCTTTTTGCCGTCGTCATCCGTGATCTCCACCAGGCCGTGGATATCGGTTTCAAAGCCTGGGCACTTCTCATTGAACTCGCGGGCGAACTTGAGATAGTCCACGATCTTTTTATTGAAAACCTCACCGGGAATGAGCAGCGGAATACCGGGTGGGTAAGGCGTGACCAAGCCCACCGTGATACGGCCTTCCAGGTGATCTATTTCCACCCGCTCGGTCTTGCGCTGGGCAATGTGGGCATAAGCGTCTGACGGACGCATGGCCGGAGCCAGGTCAGACAGGTACATGTCGGTGGTCAAGATGGCGATGTCGTACTTGGCGTACATCTCGTGCACGTGCTGGCATAAATCGCGCAAGCCCATGCGCTCATAGCGTGGATGCTTTTGGCAGAACTCCGGCATGATTTTCCACATGGGCTGGTTCTTGGCGTATTCGTCCTTGAACTGCTGCAGAGCGGTCAGCAAAGAGTTCCAACGGCCCTTGGTGATGCCGATGGTGAACATGATGAAAAAGCTGTAAAGGCCTGTTTTTTCAACCACCACACCGTGCTCGGTCAAGAACTTGCTGACGATCGAAGCCGGAATACCGGTCTTGTCGAACTTGCCATCCAGGTCCAAACCGGGCGTGACAATGGTCGACTTGATTGGATCGAGCATGTTGAAGCCATCGGCCAGTTGTTGGCCAAAGCCGTGCCATTTGCTGGCTTTCTTGCGCGGGTCGTTGCGCAAAATCCAATCGTCGGCGCGGCCAATGCCCTCGTCTGCAAATTTCTCTGGCCCCCATACCTTGAACCACCAGTCTTTGCCGTATTCGGCATCGATCTTGCGCATGGCGCGTCGAAAGTCCAGCGCCTCGGCAATGCTTTCTTCGACCAGCGCAGTGCCACCGGGAGGCTCCATCATGGCCGCAGCCACGTCGCAGCTGGCAATGATGCTGTACTGCGGCGAGGTCGATGTGTGCATCAAATAGGCTTCGTTGAACAGCGGCCGATCAAGCTTGACGCTTTGCGCGTCTTGCACCAAGACATGGCTGGCTTGGCTGATACCTGCTAACAACTTGTGAATGGACTGCGTGGCGTAGACCATCGACTCTTTGGGGCGAGCGCGCTTTTTGCCCATGGCATGGTAAGGACCATAAAACGGGTGGAACGCGGCATGAGGCAACCAAGCTTCGTCAAAGTGCAGGTTTTCCACATAGCCGTCGAGCATGCCTTTGATGGTTTCGGTGTTGTACAAAACGCCGTCGTAGGTGGACTGTGTGAGCGTTATCACACGCGGCTTGACCTTTTTAGGGTCTACACCTTTAAGCAAAGGGTTGGCCTTGATCTTGGCCATGATGGCCCCAGGCTCAAATTCGCTTTTCGGAATCGGGCCGATGATGCCGAAATGGTTGCGGGTGGGCTTCATGAACACCGGCACAGCCCCGGTCATGATGATGGCGTGCAAGATGGATTTGTGGCAATTGCGGTCCACCACCACCACATCACCAGGGGCCACGGTGTGGTGCCAGACGATCTTGTTGGAAGTACTGGTGCCGTTGGTGACAAAAAAGCAATGGTCCGCATTGAAAATGCGTGCAGCGTTGCGTTCACTCTCACCAATCGCGCCGTTGTGGTCCAGCAACTGACCCAGCTCTTCGACCGCGTTGCACACGTCGGCGCGCAACATGTTTTCACCATAAAACTGGTGGTACATCTGGCCTACAGGACTCTTCAAAAAGGCGACGCCACCCGAATGGCCTGGGCAGTGCCAGGAATACGAGCCGTCCTCGGCATAGTCCAGCAGCGCCTTGAAAAAAGGCGGCTGCACACCCTCCAAATAACTTTTGGCTTCACGGATGATGTGGCGCGCCACAAACTCGGGCGTGTCCTCAAACATGTGAATAAAGCCATGCAACTCGCGCAAGATGTCGTTGGGCAAATGGCGAGAGGTTTTGGTTTCACCATAAATATAAATGGGCACATCGGCGTTTTTGCGGCGCACTTCGTCAATGAAGGCGCGCAAGTTGATCACCGCCGGGTCCAAGTCAGGACCCGGCGTGAATTCTTCATCGTCAATGGACAAGATGAACGCACTGGCACGGCTTTGTTGCTGCGCAAATTGCGACAAATCGCCATAACTGGTGACGCCCAGGACTTCCAAACCCTCACTCACAATGGCGTCAGCCAGCGCACGGATACCCAAACCCGAGGTGTTCTCTGAGCGGTAATCTTCGTCAATGATGACGATAGGGAAACGAAATTTCATGCACAGCTCCAACAGCGGGGGCAAAAAAAAGAAACAGCGCGAAGTGTAAGGACTATTTGCGACGAAATTAAGGCTTCATCCAAGAAGAGCCGAAAAGGTCCATTATCTGAGGTAAAGCATGCTGCCCTGCTATACTAGAAGGCTTAGGAACGGTGGATGAGTGGTTTAAGTCGCACGCCTGGAAAGCGTGTGTGGGTTCATAGCCCACCGCGGGTTCGAATCCCGCCTGTTCCGCCAAATAAAAAGCCTCGCAGTGCGAGGCTTTTTTCTTTGGAACAGGACAGATCAGCGAACCACTGCTATCTGATCGCGTTTACCGGCTTTGTACGTGTACAAAGTCAAAGCACCATTTTTGATGTCGCCTTTGGCATCGAATGAGATGGTGCCTGTCACGCCTTTGTAACCTGTGGTTTTGGCCAATTCGGGCAGGTATTTGGCAGGATCGCTGGACTTGGCGCGCACCATGGCGTCCACCATCACGTTGACTGCGTCATACACATAGGGCGCATAAACCTGGACATCGAGGTTAAAGCGGGTTTTGTAGCGCGCATAGAACTCTTCCATGCCCTTCTTTTGTTGACCTTCCACACCACCGGCTTCAGCGCAGATGACCTGACCGTCCGCCATGGCATCACCCGCCAATTTGGCCAATTCAGCCGTACAGATGCCGTCACCCCCCATGAACTTGGCGTTGATGCCCAAGGACTTCATCTGGCGAATCATTGGACCGGCCACCGCGTCCATGCCGCCAAAAAACACCACGTCGGGCTTTTTCGCCTTGAGCGTGGTCAAGATGGACATGAAGTCGGAAGCCTTGTCGGTGGTGAACTCGTGGCCCACCAATTTACCGCCAGCGGCTTTGACAGCTTTTTCGAATTCTTCAGCGACGCCTTGACCGTAAGCAGTACGGTCGTCAATGACCGCAATCGATTGGCCTTTGACGTCTTTGACCGCATAACGACCCAGGGTGCCACCCAGGTGCACGTCGTCGGCCACCACGCGGAAGGTGGTTTTATAGCCGCTGCGGGTGAACTTGGGGTTGGTCGCTGAGGGCGAAATTTGGGGAATGCCCGCGTCGCTGTAAATTTTGGAAGCAGGAATCGACGTGCCCGAATTCAAGTGGCCAATCACACCATTGACTTTGGAATCCACCAACTTTTGCGCCGCTGCAGTACCTTGCTTGGGATCAGCCGCATCGTCTTCTGCCAATAATTCAAATTTGACCGCTTTACCGCCAATTTTGACGCCTTTGGAATTCAATTCCTCAATAGCCAAACGAGCCGCGTTTTCATTGTCTTTGCCCAAATGGGCAATAGCGCCACTGACCGGGGCGACGTGCCCAATTTTGACAACTTCTTGAGCGAAGGTGGTACCCGCGACCAAAGTCAGAACAGCAACCGCAGTTGCATTGAAATTCATTTGCATAAACACTCCGAAAAAAATTGCTCTGGATTAAGTGAGACAACACAATAGCGCAAATCCTGCCGCTTTGCATCATTCAAAGTCGGGAAATCACTAACATTTATTGACCATTGAAACAATTTGGTAAAAAAATTCGAAAGCAGCAGAATTCAACCGTTCGCCTTCAAATTAAGATCTCGGCGTATCAAGCTGTACCCCAATTCGGTGTATTTTTTCCAACGGGCACGCGCTTCGGCACGGTCAGAAGGGTCATCAGTGACCACTTCAATCATTCGATCAAACTGTTCAAAAAAGGCAGGCACATCGGGTCTGAGGTTGACGGCTGTGCTCACTCCCGGCTGCAGCTGCAATTCGTCCCCAATGATGACGCTGGAATAGCAAGTCATAACGGAATTCGAGGTGCCGACACAATGCGAGACGAAATCAGTCGGCGACAGAGCCCAAAGTGCGTTGTCCAGGCGTTCAACCATGTCAATTTCTGCAACCACAAACAAACGCGAGCCTTGTGCCACACCTTTGCGCAACAAACGACAAACATAGGCCAGTTTGTTCGGTGCGTTAAAGTGAAACTCAATCTGCGTCATATCCGGCCTGGCAATCAAACGATACGTCGCCGAGTCGACAATGTGGGTGGCTTTTTCTCGTCCTTGACTTGCGATAAAACGTACTGCAGCAGCAAACCGACAGGTCGACCCGTAGCGCCCTTGGATGCACCGCTTTTCCAAGCGGTTCCGGCAATGTCCAGGTGAGCCCATGGGAAAGCTTTGGCAAAACGTTGCAAAAATTTAGCCGCAGAAATGGCACCGCCGGCACGACCAGCCACATTGGCAACATCTGCAAAATGGCTCTTTAAGCCTTCTGCGTAAGCGTCATCCAAAGGCATGCGCCAGCAAAGATCCTGCGCAAGTTCCCCGGCTTCATACAAAGATTGTGCCAAGTTGTCATCAGAGGCAAACAATCCGGAACGAACACCACCCAGAGCAATCACGCAAGCTCCCGTCAAAGTCGCGATATCAATCACAGCCGCAGGTTTGAAACGTTCTGCATACGTCAGCGCGTCACACAAGACCAAACGACCTTCCGCATCCGTATTCAAAATCTCAATGGTTTGACCGCTCATGCTGGTGACCACATCACCAGGTTTAACGGCAAGTCCGTCCGGCATATTTTCGCAAGCAGGTATCAACCCCACGACATTTACGGCGGGCGTGAGCAGGCTCAATGACTTGAACACACCCAGCACGCTCGCGGCACCACTCATGTCGAATTTCATTTCGTCCATTTCCGGTGCTGGTTTGATCGAGATGCCGCCCGTATCAAAAGTGATACCTTTTCCGACCAAAACGACGGGAGCCACAGATTTGGCTGCCCCTTGGTAACGCATGACAATAAAACGCAAGGGCTCACGCGATCCTTTGGCCACCGCCATGAAAGACCCCATACCCAGTTTCTCCACCTCTTTGGGGCCCAGCACTTGGCAGCTGAACTTGGCCCCATGGGTCAATTTTTGAGCGGCCACACCCAGGGCGGTGGGTGTGGCGTGGTTGGCTGGCCGGTTGGCCCATTCTTTGGCAACTTCAACCCCCATCACGGTGGCTTGGGCCATTTTGAAGGCTTTTTGTAAAGCGGCATTGCAATTCACAACACCCAGTTGAACCATTTTGAGTTGGCGCGGTTTAGGTTTAGACAAGGTGCTGGTGTAGGCATAGCTGCCATCAGCGACAGCGTTAACGAATGCGAAAATCGCAGCGACTTCAAGCTCAAAAGGACATGCCACCGTCAGGTTTTTGATTTCCAAAGACTTGACTATCGGCATGACTGCTGCCATGGCAGATTTGACATGGGACGCCGTTCCTTGACCTGCGCCAACCAACCAAATTTTGGTTGTGGCAACACCTTTTAAGCGATAAGCCGCCAAAACATGTCCAGCTTTGGTTTGCAAATCATGGGTTGATGTGGCCTGCTTGATCAATAAAGACAAGGCATCTTGACCTAACTTGGCGCCTTCCGGAACCAGGATAATCAAGCCATCGGATTTGGCCTTGCAAGCACCGGTGAGTGAAAGTTGGGAAATTTCAAGGTTCATAATAGATTCTTTTCAACCCAGCAATGTTATTCCATTCCACCCTTCGCAAGGATCTGTCGCGTAGTTTTGGTGCCACCGTGGTGGTACTGTCTACGATTGTGATGACCAACGTTTTAATACGAACCTTAGGTCAAGCTTCCGTGGGCGGTGTGAATCCCTCTGAAATCATGCTGGTGATGGGATTCTCGGTACTGGGTCACTTGACCACCATCCTGACGCTGAGTTTGTTTATTTCCATTGTCTCGACTTTGTCTCGGATGTACGCAGACAGTGAAATGGTGATTTGGTTTTCAAGCGGCCAAGGTTTAGCCTCCTTTGCGCAACCATTGTTTCGTTTTGCTTGGCCTATTTTGTTGGTCGTGACCGTACTGGCCTTGGTGGTTTGGCCATGGAGTAACCGTCAAGCGCAGGATCTGAGTGACCGTTACGAACAACGCAACGACATTGAGCGAGTTGCACCGGGCCAATTTCAGGAATCGGCGGGCGGTAAGCGTGTATTTTTCATTGACAAAGACACGCCTGACAACAAGACAGGGACCAACGTTTTCATATCCAGCAGCGAAGGTCATGTCGAAAGCATCACCTCGGCCAGGCAAGGGCTGATTGAACTGAAAAATAACGAACGTATTTTGAACCTCAGCGCAGGCCAACAAGTCTTGCACAACACCTTGACAGGTGACGTGCGAGTGATCGACTTCCATCATTACGAAGTCGTGATCGACTCGGATGTCAAAGCGATCTCCATCGATGCGCCCAGCATGATCTCAACTTTGGACTTGATACGAGATCCCCAACCCCGTCACTTAGGGGAATTGGCTTGGCGATTGGGCTTAGGACTGGCCGCAGTGAATTTACTGCTTTTGGCCTTAGCTGTCGCCACAGCCAATCCTCGAGTAGGCCGCAGCTACCATACGGCACTGGCGCTGTTGATTTTCATTGTGTACTACAACATGATCAACGTAGGACAAAGCTGGATCAGTTCAAGTCGTGTGAGTTTTTGGGGATTTTTACTGACACTGCATGGTAGCGTGCTGATGTTGGCATTGTTTTGGCTCACAGCAAGACACTTCAACTTGTCCTGGCGCCATCTGATCATGCGTCCATTGGCCAAAGGCAATGACGCGTCATGAAAACCATTCGCCGCCTCATCCATGGTGAGATCATCAAAGCCGTCAGTTTTGTTGCGCTGGGTTTTCTCGCTTTATTTGTCTTTTTTGACATCGTGGACCAGTTGCAGGCACTGAACCGTTTGGCATCATCAGGCTATCAGTTCAACCACGCGCTCATGTACGTGATCTTGCTGATCCCTGGCCACTTATACGAATTACTGCCGCTTTCTGTTTTGATTGGCAGCATTTTCGTCATGGCTCGATTCGCTCAAAGCTCTGAATTCACGATTTTGCGAACGGGGGGGCTGGGGCCCTGGCAGGCGCTGAGCTCTCTTTTTAAGTTGGGCTTGATCTTTGTTGCGTTGACTTTTTTTGTGGGCGACTACATTGCTCCCCTGGCCAACCGCAATGCGCAATTGCTGAAGGCTAAATTTCAAGGCAGGATCACTGTCGGACAGACCGGTGCCTGGTTGAAAGAAAGACAAAAAGATTTGAATTTTGCCGTTAACGTTTCCGCATTGAACAGTGACGGTCAATTGGCCCAAGTTCGGATACATGCATTCACCCCAGAAGGTCGATTGCAATACATCACCACCGCACCTGCGGCTCAAATTGGAGAAAACGAATGGGTGTTGACCGACGCAGAGCAACGCAATTACAACTTGGAAGCCACAAACACCCCGCGCATCGAGATTCAGCGATCAGCGCAAAGCCACTGGCCTACCGAGATTTCCACAGAAATGGTTGCCGCTGCACTACTCAGCCCTGACCGCATGCAAACGCTTGACTTATTTCAATACATGCGTCACTTAGATGCCAATGGGCAAAATGCCCAGCGATACGAGATCGAGTTCTGGCGTAAAGTTTTTTACCCCCTCAGCTGCTTGGTGATGTTGTCCTTGGCGTTGCCTTTTGCCTATTTGCATTTCCGCTCGGGTCACGTGACAGGCTATGTGTTTGGTGGCGTGATGGCGGGCATCAGCTTTTATTTGCTGAACAATGTTTTTGGCTTCATGGGCAATTTGAACAACTGGCAGCCCTGGCTGACCTCTGCGGCACCAGCGCTTATTTACAGCGCAATATCACTGGCCACTTTTTGGTGGCTGGTACTCAGGCAATGACATGACTGCATCAACTCCAATCGCCCTGTCTGGAATTATTTTGTTTGCGCACGGATCCCGTGATCCACTTTGGAAATTGCCCATCGAAGCGGTGGCGCGTCGTATCCGCGAGCGGCAAACGGAGGTCTTGGTCGACTGCGCCTATTTGGAACTGACCACACCCGACTTGCCCAGCGTGGCATCGCAAATGATCGCATCCGGCGCACACCACATTCGCATCGTGCCGATGTTTTTGGGGGTTGGACGTCATGCACGCGAAGATCTGCCCGTTCTGGTCGCCCAATTACAAGCCACGCACCCCCTGATTGAATTCGAACTGCAAAGCGCAATTGGCGAAAACTCACAGATGATCGACCTGATGGCTCAGATCGCCATAGACCCATAAAGCATAATAAGAAGATTCTTTATGGCGAATAACCGTGAATCTGCACCAATTTAGATTTGTTCAAGAGGCTGCTCGGCGCAATCTCAATTTGACCGAAGCCGCCAAAGCTCTTCACACCTCTCAACCCGGCGTGTCCAAAGCCATCATTGAGCTGGAGGAAGAACTGGGCATTGACATCTTTGCGCGCCATGGCAAAAGGCTTAAACGCATCACCGAGCCGGGCCTGCATGTGTTGCAAAGCATTGAAATCATCATGCGGGAAATCGGTAATCTCAAACGCATCGGTGAGCAGTACAGTGCCCAAGACAGCGGTACCCTGTCTATTGCCACCACCCATACCCAAGCGCGCTATGTGTTGCCCATGCCCGTGGCCAAGTTGAGGGAGAAATACCCCAAGGTCAACATCAGCCTGCACCAGGGTGCGCCTGACCAAGTCGCCAAAATGCTGCTGGACGACACGGCTGAAATCGGCATGGCGACCGAGTCGTTGGCCGCTTACGACGAACTGGTCACACTGCCTTGCTACGAATGGCAACACATGCTGGTTCTGCCCTTGGACCATCCCTTGGCGCGCAAAGAGAATCTGACTTTGGAAGACGTGGCCAAAGAGCCCGTCATTACCTACCACCCCTCCTTCACCGGTCGCACCCGAATTGACACGGCCTTTGCGCATAAAAAATTGCACCCGCGCATCGCACTGGAAGCCATTGACTCCGACGTGATCAAAACTTATGTGCGTTTAGGACTGGGCGTGGGCATCGTGGCCGAAATGGCGGTCAAAGACGATCCGGTGAAAGACCTGGTGATCCGGCCGATGGGCCAACTGCTGGGCATGAACGTGGCCCGAGTCGCTTTCAAACGCGGCGCGTATCTGCGCAACTTCGTTTACCAATTCGCCGAAATGCTCAGTGACCGCCTCACCCCGGCGCTGATCGCCAAAGCCATGACCGGCCATGTGGCCGATTACGAACTCTAATCCCTCCTTTTTCTGACAACTGCGACATGAACCCGCACACCCCTGCTCTCGTTTCCAAACATCCCCATATGGGGACCACCATTTTCACGGTCATGTCAGGCCTGGCCACCGAGACAGGCGCCGTCAATCTGGGCCAAGGCTTTCCAGACTTTGCCTGTGACCCCCAACTGACCGACGCCGTCAATGGGGCCATGCAAGAGGGCCTCAACCAATACCCGCCCATGACCGGTATAGCGCCGCTGCGCGAAGCGGTCAGTGCCAAGATTCAAAACCTCTATGGTCGCCATTACGACCCGGTCAGCGAGATCACCGTCACGGCTGGCGCGACGCAAGCCATCCTGACCATCATCTTGGCGGTGGTGCATCCGGGTGACGAAGTGATTGTGCTGGAGCCCTGCTACGACAGCTATGTTCCCAACATCGACATGGCCGGGGGCGTGGTGGTGCGGGTTCCCCTCACACCAGGGACTTTTCGGCCAGACTTTGACAAAATCCAAGCCGCCATCACAGCGAAAACCCGCGCCATCATCATCAACTCGCCGCACAACCCCAGCGGCATGATCTGGAGCCAGCAGGACATGCTGCGCTTGCAAGAAATTTTGGCACCCACCAATGTGCTCTTGATCAGCGATGAAGTCTACGAACACATGGTGTATGCACCTAACCGCCACTGGAGCGCGGCCCAGTTTGAGGGCTTGGCCGCACGCGCCTTCATCGTCTCCAGCTTTGGCAAAACTTACCATGTCACAGGCTGGAAAATCGGCACCGTCGCGGCCCCCGCCTCACTGACCACAGAATTTCGCAAAGTCCATCAATTCAATGTCTTCACGGTGAACACGCCGATGCAATTCGGTCTAACGCGTTACATGGCCAACCCTGCGCCTTACTTGGAATTGCCCGCGTTTTATCAACGCAAACGAGATCTGTTCCGGCAGGGTTTAGAAAAAACCAAATTCAAGCTACTTCCCAGTGAAGGCACTTACTTTCAGTGCGTTGACATCTCGGGACTGGCCGTGCCCGAGAAGAAACTGAGTGAAGCCGATTTTTGCAAATGGCTGACCACCGACATCGGCGTAGCGGCCATCCCGCTGTCTGCCTTTTACGCAGATGG
>CANFMK010000060.1 GCA_947448325.1 Comamonadaceae bacterium | reverse complement strand
GCCGGGTGGCTATCTGGGTGTGCATTTGGGATTGATCAGCGTGGTGGCCAGCCGCGATGAGCTGGCCTCGGTGATGGCACACGAACTCAGCCACGTGACCCAGCGGCACATTTCCCGCTCGATGAGTGCGCAATCGCGCATGACGCCCATGATGATCGGCACCATGATTTTGGGGCTGCTGGCAGCGAGCAAAAGCCCGCAAAGTGCCCAGGCTTTGATTGTCGGCGGCCAGGCTGCGGCCATTCAAAGCCAGCTGAGCTTTTCGCGCGACATGGAGCGCGAGGCCGACCGCGTGGGTTACAGCGTGATGACCGAAGCCGGGTTTGACCCGCAGGGCTTTGTCAGCATGTTTGGCAAACTGCAGCAAGCCGCAGCCTTGAACGACAACGGCTCGTTTCCGTATTTGCGCTCGCACCCCATGACCACCGAGCGCATGGCCGATATGCAAGGTCGCCAGCAGCTCTTGGCCCCACGCGCCGCACTGAATCAACCCGATTTGGAGCACGCCATCATGACGGCGCGCGCCAAAGTGCTGTCGCAACCGGGTATCGACCTGCTGCGCAGCTGGACGCAAGAGGCCACGGACGCGCAATTGACCCAGCAACCCTTGGCCAAACAAGTCAGCGTGCTGTACGCAGCAGCGGTGGCGCAAATGACGCTGCGTGACCCGCAGTTGGCACAAGACTTGGTGCGGCGCTTGACGCCATTGGTGAAAAACGACGCCAAGGCGTTTCGGCTCTTGCAGTTGCTCAAAGCCGAGTTGGCCTACAAAAGCGGCGACATGCCCGGCGCGCTGACGGCTTTGAAGCTCATCCCACCGAACCCCAGCGTGCGTCGACCTGAACTGCTGGCGGCAGTCCAAGCGCGCACCCGGCTTGCCGCCTCGCCAGAGCTGAATGAAGATCTGTCACGCCTGCGCATCTGGCTGCAAGCGCATCCCGGCGATGGCCAGATATGGCAGGCGCTGGCGGCGGCTTACATGACCCAGGGTCGGGGGCTGCAATCGCTGCGCGCAGAAGGCGAAGCGCAACTGGCACGCATGGACTACAGCGGCGCGATCGACCGCTTTAAAGCCGCACAAGATCTGGTGCGCAAACAGCCGGCGCAAGGGGCAGACCACATTGAAGCCTCGATCGTCGATGCGCGGCTGCGCATGGTGCAGTCACTGTGGCGGGAACAGTTGCTCGAGCGCTGAATCGATCACCACGCACAACAGCGAGTAGAGCACCGAGCCGACCAAGGCCGCTTCAAAGCCCTCCACCGCAAAGCCGTCGAGCATGCCTGACGCAGCCCAAAACGTGACCGCGTGAATCACGAACAGAAACAAACCCAGGGTGACGACCGTGATCGGCAAGGTCAGCACAATCAGCACCGGCCGCAGCAGTGTGTTGAACAAGCCCAGCACCAAGGCGGCGATCAAAGCGGTCGTGAAGTTTTGCAACTGCACGCCGCTGTACACCTGCGCCACGAGCAACAAAGCACCCGCACACAGCAGCCATTTGACAATCCATTTCATGGGGCAAGCTTAGCAGCCCATGCGGCACCTGTGTGGCGATTTCAGGCGTTTTCTGATGCAGGTTTGACGCGGGTCATCCACCATCCCAGGCCGCACACACCGCCGACAGACAGAAAAGTCACCAACCACTCCAGCACTTCATTGGCCTCAAAAAATGGGCTCAAAAATGGCTCGCCCACGATCATCTTGGCGGCCGTGAAAGCCAATACCGCTGCGCCCAATTGGATGATGATGGGAAAGCGCTCCACCAATTTGAGCACCACCGAGCTGCCAAACACCACGATCGGCACGCTGACCAGCAAGCCAATGACCACCAGGTCCATCGCGCCATGCGCCGCGCCGGCCACGCCCAGCACGTTGTCCACGCCCATCAGCGCATCGGCCACGATGATGGTTTTCATGGCGCCCCAAAAAGTCGTCACCACCGGCCCGTCATGCGCACCCGAGTCTTGGTCAACCAACAGCTTGTAAGCGACCCACAGCAGGCCCAAACCGCCCACCAGCATCAAGCCCGGAATTTGCAACAACCAAACCACGCCCACGGTCATCACCGCGCGCACCGCGATGGCGCCCACCGTGCCCCAGACAATGGCTTTCTTTTGCAATGCTGGCGGCAAATTGCGCGCCGCCAATGCAATCACAATGGCGTTGTCACCCGCTAAGACGAGATCGATCAAGACAATGGCCAGCAAAGCGGACCACCAAGGGGCAGATAAAAATTCCATGTTGTTTCCTTCGAGTTGAATTGAAAGCCTTGCGGCTTTGTCTCGAAGGTCTCACTCAGCCTGTGCGTGGCACAAGCCCAACCCACCGGAAGCAGTTTGCCTTTTCAAAAAAGACGCCTGTTTCGTATTGACGGCAAGTTGAGGGTGCGAGCCCCGGCACACAGGGTGTGCGGTTTTCGCTTGGGAGTTACTCCCCTTCAGCGCAAATTACACCTGACGTGCAAAAACCTTGCTTTTTTTACGGCCTTCCGATCCGCACGGGCTATGATCGCTCTCCCTTAGAACACTGATCATGGCTGGCATTTACATCACTGACATCGAAGCGGCCATCAACTACTGGCGCGCCAAAAACCCATCTCCCGACGGCATCACCTTGCCCAGGGAGCTGCGCGCTTTGGCCGAGGTCTATGCCTTGATGGTCTACCACCATGAAGACACCGTGGACGAGTTCAGCATCCCATTGGCCGCGGCCCAGGCCTGGCAAGTCTGGTACGCCACCACGCCCGACACCCCGTGCATCGCGATTTGCTCGACCAGTCAGGGCGACGAGATGTGCAAAGGCTGTGGCCGCACTTTTGAAGAGGTGCAGCTGTGGACCGAAATGACGCCCGGTGAAAAACGCGATGTCTGGCACCGCATCACCGTAGAAGGCAACTCCTGGCGCTTTAACCGCTACGCCGAGCGCGCCGCCCAAGAGCGAGACTGGGCCAAGGCCGCGGCGGAAGCGCAAATATCACTGCTCTGAAAAAGAGCCTGTAAGCTGCGGAAGAGTTACTTCCAGCGCACCGGCTCGATGTGCACGCTGCCTTTGTCGCTGCTGAAGGTGACCGAGTTTTCTTGCACCGTGGCCTGCATCTGCATGCTGCGCTCGGCCAGTTTGGCCAGCTCTTGCGAGCCTTCGGTGGGTACGCGCCAGACCTGCAATTTGTCCATGCGGCTGAGTTTGTTTTCAATGCCCTTCCACCACACTTCGGCAGCGTGATTGAAGGCGTAGACCATCACCGCATCGGACTTTTGGCTGGCTTTGTTCAGCGGCTTGTCTTCCGGTTGACCCACCTCGACCCACAGACGGGTTCGGCCCGTGAAGTCGCGCAGATACAGATCGGGGTTGTCCGGGTCCGACAAACCTGCGCCAAACGCCAAGGTGCCGTCGCCATTGCACACGCTGTGCAGCTCGTGCGCGTGGATGGCCAAGGCCAACAAACGAATCATCATCCGCTCATCGGTTTCGCTGGGGTGACGCGCCAATGTCAAGGCATGGTCGGCGTAGTAATTGTGGTCAATGTCGGCGATCGACAGATTGACTTTGTAGATGGTGGATTTGAGCGCCATCGGGTCAGACCCGGCGTGCCAGCTCGGCCGCTTTGCCGACATAGCTTGCGGGCGTCATGGCCAGCAAGCGGTCTTTGTCAGCTTGCGGGATGTCGAGTGCCGCGATCAAGCCATGCAGGTCGGCGGCGCGCACAGTTTTACCGCGCGTGACTTCTTTGAGCTTTTCGTAAGCGCCTTGCACACCATAGCGGCGCATCACGGTCTGGATGGGTTCGGCCAGCACCTCCCAAGCGGCGTCCAAATCAGCGGCCAGCGCTTCTTCGTTGAGTTCGAGTTTGTTCAAACCGGTCATCAAAGAGGCATAGGCCAGCGCCGAATAACCCAGGCCCACGCCCATGTTGCGCAGCACGGTCGAATCGGTCAAGTCACGTTGCCAGCGGCTGATCGGCAGTTTTTCAGACAGGTGCTTGAGCACCGCATTGGCCAGCCCCAGATTGCCTTCGGCATTTTCAAAGTCAATCGGGTTGACCTTGTGCGGCATGGTGGACGAGCCAATTTCACCGGCTTTGAGGCGCTGCTTGAAATAGCCCAGCGACACATAACCCCAAATGTCGCGCGACAGGTCGATCAAGATGGTGTTGGTGCGGGCCACGGCGTCGAACAATTCGGCCATGTAGTCGTGCGGTTCGATCTGGATGCTGTAGGGCTGAAACGTCAAACCCAAACCCCAATGCGTGGCGCTGTCCGCTTCACTGAATTCGGGTGTTTCGATCACGCGCTGGGCAAAGGCCTCCCAATCAAATTCGGGCCAGGCGGACAAATGCGCGTTGAAGTTGCCCACCGCGCCGTTCATCTTGCCCATCAGTTTCACAGCGGCGATTTTCTCGCGGCAGCCGCGCAAGCGCATCACCACGTTGGCCAACTCCTTGCCCACGGTGGTGGGGCTGGCGGTTTGGCCATGGGTGCGGCTGAGCATGGGCACATCGGCAAATTGGTGCGCCATGCTGCGCAACTTGTCGATCAAGCCGTCGATGGCCGGCAAAACCACCTGCGTGCGGGCGCCTTTAAGCTGCAAGGCGTGGCTGGTGTTGTTGATGTCTTCGCTGGTGCAGGCAAAGTGCACAAACTCGGCGGCGCTTTCCAATTCAGGGCGGTCTTTGAATTGGGCCTTGATCCAATACTCCACGGCTTTGACATCGTGGTTGGTGGTTTTTTCGATCTCTTTGATGGCCAAGGCATCGGCCTCAGAGAAGTTCTTCACCAGGCCCGTCAAATAACTGCGTGCGCCCGGGGTCAAGGGTTTGAATTCGGCAAAGCCCGCGTCCGACAAGGCGGTGAACCAGGCCAACTCCACCTGCACGCGGCGGTGCATATAGCCTTGCTCACTCATCAAGGGGCGAAGGGCGTCAAGTTTGCTGGCGTAACGGCCGTCCAGCGGCGAAAGGGCGGAGATCGGAGAGAAAGTCATCCCCCGATTGTAGGTCGTCACCTAGAATGGCAGGTCTTTGAATTCGCTTCTTCCCTAATTGCTTTTATGAAACTCATCGGTGCCGTGGCCAGTCCTTATGTGCGCAAAGTGCGCATGGTGTTGTCAGAGAAAAAACTGGACTACCAATTCGTGCCCGAAAACGTCTGGTCCGAGCAGACGCAAATTCACACGTCCAACCCTTTGGGCAAAGTGCCTTGCCTGATCATGGAAGGTGGCGAAGCGGTGTTTGATTCGCGCGTCATCGTCGAGTATTTGGACACTTTGTCGCCGGTGGGCAAATTGATTCCCAGCTCTGGACGTGAACGCGCCGAAGTCAAAACCTGGGAGGCCTTGGCCGACGGCCTGCTGGACGCCGCCATTTTGGCGCGCCTGGAAGCCACTTGGGCGGGTCGCACCGAGGCGCAGCGCAGCGACGCATGGATCGCGCGCCAAATGGGCAAGGTGGAACTGGCGCTGCAAGCCATGGAGCGCGGTTTGGAGGACAAACCTTTTTGCTCAGGCAACCTCATGACCTTGTCGGACATCGCCGTGGTGTGCGCGCTGAGCTATTTGGACTTTCGCTTTGCCGAATTCGACTGGCGCAGCCGCCAGCCGCAGTTGCACAAGCTGCACGACAAACTGGCGCAGCGCGCCAGCTTCATTGACACCCGTCCCCAGTAAGGTGCGACGGGTTCAAGCGCCGCAGCTTCAGCTGACCGCGCGCTTTTTGAGCCAACGCATCAGGCCGCCGAGCAGCGGCAATTTCTCGTACAGCTCTTCGGCCGCGTCCCAGTAATCACGGTGCATCGTGATCAGTCCTTGGGCATTGAACTGTATGTGCGAGCCGCCCCGAACGGTTTGCAGGGTCTGGGTGTCAAAGCGTTTGAACCTGAATTTGAAGTCCCAGGTTAAAAATGCCTGATCGCCATCGACCAAGCTGTGCGTGACCACAAAGTGCGGCGCATCCAAAGCCGTATACATGTGCTCAAAAATCGAGGTGACGGCCGCCAGGCCTTGAACCTCGTTGAACGGGTCTTTGAAGCGCGCATCCGGCGCATAAAACTGCGGCAGCTGCGCCACGCTGGCGGGCGACAGATTTTCAAAATAAGCGGCCAAGGCGGCCGTGCGTTCACGGTAATCGGGGGTCATCACAGTCCAGTAAAGCGCCGCACCAGCGCAAAGTAGCTGCGGTAGGGCAACACCCGCAGCATTTTGAGCCACAGCGTAAACCGTTTGGGAAAGTGAATGTCAAACCCGCCCTGCGACCACCCTTGGAGGATGGCCGTGGCGGCTTGCTCCGGCGTGATCAAGGCCGGCATGGGAAAGTTGTTTTGCGCGGTCAACGGTGTGGCGACAAAACCGGGGTTGATGACACTCACACCCACGCCGCGGTCTTGTAAATCCAAATACAAGGTCTCGGCCAAATGCGTCAGCGCCGCCTTGGTCGGGCCATAGGCTAGGCCATTGGGCAAGCCGCGCCAGCCCGCCACACTGCTGACCAAACTGATATGGCCCTGGCCTTGCGCCAAAACGATAGGCAAGACGGCATCCAGCACCCGCAGCGCGCCCGCGTAGTTCACCTCTTGGTGGCGCAGCATGTCGGCCAAATCAACGTCGGTGGCGCGTTGCGCGTGGTAATGGCCTGCGCAATAGACCACCAGATCCAGTGGCCCGCCTTGGGCGGGATGCTGCAACACCGCGCTGACCACCTGCGCGGTGGCGGCCTGCACGCTGGCGTTGTCGGTCACGTCCATGGGCACGGGGTGAATATGAGGCTGGCCCGTCAGGGCCTGCACATGGCGCGCCGAGACCACCACGTGGGCGCCGGCCTGCGCCAAAGCTTGGGCCAAGGCCAGGCCAATGCCGCTGGAGGCCCCCACCAGCCACACCCGCTTGCCGGCCCATTGACTCATGGGCTTGTTCAAGGGCGCAAACATCAGCGCCGCGTGAACGACAGGGTGACTTCACCCAAGCGCACACCCCATTTGCTCATCACGGCTTTGTTCAGCATGACGCGCTCGTTCATCAGGTACATCCAGTCGTCAAACTGCACCTCCCAGACCCGACCGTCCACAGGCAGCGCCAAGGTGTATTGCCAGCGCAAGGCGTTGCCGCTGGCCAGGCCTTGCGCTTCGCCCACCACGTCATCGGCGCGGCCCAGGTAGCGGCCGTCCGGCAAGGCTTGAATGCGCCATACACGGCGCTGCAAGGTACCGTCGCTGTAGGTGAAAGCTTCGTCCAGCACGCCCTCGTTGCCTTGCCAGCTGCACTGCATGACCACGGTGAAGCGCTTGACCACCTTGCCACTGCGGTCGGTGAAAACACCCCAGGCGTCCACCGTGCCATTGAAATACTGGCGCAGATCGAGCAACGGTTTTTCTTGCGCGTAATCCAGGGGCTGAGGCCCCGCGCAAGCACTGAGCAATGTGGCGCTGCCCACAGCCATGCCCGCCGATGCAGCAGACCAGCTGCCGATGCGTTTTAAAACCCCACGTCGGTTCATACAAGACTCCTTGGCCGAATGAAAAATACATACAAACCCATGGCGGCACACAGCTTGAGCACACAGGGCAACAACACATAGGCCCAGGTCAAGGCCTGCAAGGCTGCGGGCTCCTGACTGCCTGGGACATAACCCCACAGACCCAGCAGCGGCAATGCGGTGCCAGCGGCCAAAGCCAGATTGAGTTTGGTGGCCAGACTCCACCAGCCCAAAAAAGCCCCTTCGGCCTGGCCCCGAAAACCCAGTGTGGCGATCAAGCCATTGAGCAGCGCCCCCGGCACCGCCAAGTCAGCGCCCAGGGCCAAGCCAGACAAAGCGCAAGCCCAGGCAAAGCCGGTGCTGTCACCCGCGCCCAGCAGGCTCACGCCCACAAAGGTCGCGACCGACAAAGCCATGCCGACCGCCCAGGCGCGGGCCAGTCCGATGCGGTGGATGGCCGCCAGCCACACCGGGAGGGACAACGCCCCGCCGGCAAAGTACAAGGTCAAGAACCAGGGTGCCTGATCAGCCGAGGCTTGGATTTGATCTTGCACAAAGAAGAGCACCAAAGTGGCTGGCACCGCGCTGGCAATGCCGTTGAGCAAGAACACCCCCATCAAGCGCCTGAAGGCCGCAAAGCGCCAAGGCAGGGTCAAGGGCACGGCCTTCTCGGCCGAATCCACCGCCCGGTGCATGACCGGTTGCTGGCTGCGCTGCCAAGCCCACAAGCCCAAGGCCAAGGTCAAAGCCAGCACGCAAGTTGTCGCTTCCATGCCCACCAAAGAAGGCAAGGCCCCCGCCAACAACACGCCCAGCAAACCCCAGCCTTCGCGCCAACTGACCACGCGACTGCGCTGCAAAGCATCGCCCCCGAGCAGCGCGGCCCAAGACTGGTGCAAGATCCCGATGCCGCTGTAGGCCAGGTGACTGAGTGTGAGCATCGCGGCCACCCACAGCAACAATGCCTGTGTCTGACCGGGAGCGCTCCAATGTGCGGGTGGAAAAAACAAACCCGTAAATCCCAAGACCAGGCACACCGCTGCCAACGCTGCCGCGAGCATCACCGCCTGGGTTGAGCGCGCATACAAACGGTCACTCAGCCGTCCCATCCAGGGGTCCACCAGGGCGTCCGTTAGACGGCTGAGCAGCAAGACCATGCCCAGCGCGGCCAAGGGCACGCCATAGTGGGTGGCGTACCAATGCGGCAAATGCACATACAGGGGCAGGGCCACAAACGCCAAAGGCAAACCCAAGCCACCGGCCGCCGCGCTGTTGGCGTGGCTGAACGCGGCCGAGGGAGCGTGGGCGTTCATGGTGCAGGCTGCCAGGGGTGAGGGGGCCAGGGGGTCAGGGCCACTGCGCCAGCAACGCTTTGCGCACATCGGGCGCAGAGGTTTGCGGCGACAACCAAATACCGAAAAACAGTTGCGCGAATTGAGGATCATTCACCAGACCCACCATGCGGTCGTTCACCCAAAATTCAGCGCCCTGCTCGGGCTTGTGCACGCCGGTGATGCGGTCGCCTTTTTGCACATCGGGAAACAGCGCTTGCATGGCTTTGAGCCAGGCTTGGGCTTGCGGCTCGTTGATCGGGCCTTGGCGCTTCATTTCGTCCAGCGAGCGCTGGGCAATCGCATCGCCCTTCAAGCCGCGCAGATAGTGCAACTCCAGCGCAAATGGATGACGCGCATACTGCGCGGGTGCAAAACCGGGCCGGGTCCACAGCTTGGCGTCATACACCTCAAAGCCCCACACCCGCATGCGCACTGGGGCGGTGGGCGCAGCACCGGGCAGGCTGGATTCAAACGCTTGGGCGCACGTCAGCAAGCACAACCCAGCCAGCGCAACGAGCGCGCCTGTGGCGCGCACCCGCACCTGAAACTTGCGCATGAAGTTCATTCGGACCTCACGCCGGTTTGACCAAAGTGAACTGCACCACATCGATGTTGTGTTCGTCAAAAGCCGCTTCGCAATAAGCCAGGTAAAACTCCCACAAATGGATGAAGCGGTCGTCAAAGCCCAACTCACGCACCGCGCTCAGTTGCGCCATGAAGCCGTGGCGCCAACGGCGCAGCGTCTCGGCATAGTCGGGGCCAAAGTTCAACTCGTCCACCACCTGCAAACCTGCGGCTTGTGCTTGCTTGCGAAACTCGCTCGGGCTGGGCAAGCAACCGCCCGGGAAGATGTACTGCTGAATGAAATCGGTCGACTGCAGGTAGCGCTCAAACAAGCTGTCGTCGATCACGATGCTTTGGATGCAGGCGCGGCCCCCGGGTTTGAGCATGCGGGCCACGCTGGCGAAATAAGTGGGCCAGTATTCGCGCCCCACGGCCTCAATCATCTCAATGGAGCACACCGCGTCGTAGGGGCCGTCGCTGATGTCACGGTAGTCCTGCAAGCGCAAATCCACCTGGTCGGCGCGTTGCAAGCCTTGCAGGCGCTGCTGCGCAAAAGCCAGTTGCTCGGTCGACAAGGTCACGCCCGTCAGGTGCGCGCCAAACTCGGTGGTCGCAGCCTCGGCCAGCGCGCCCCAACCGCAGCCGATCTCCAGCACCCGGTCGCCGGGCTTGACTTGCGTCATGCGCAGCGCGCGCCGTACTTTGGCGGTTTGCGCCTCTTGCATCGGGCGGCTCAAATCGCCGTCAAACCAAGCCGACGAATAGTTCATCGTGCCGTCCAGCCACAGGGTGTAAAACGCGTTGCCCAGGTCGTAATGGGCGTGGATGTTTTTGCGGCTGTTGCTGCGGTTGTTGCGGTTCAAAAAGTGCTTGATGCGGTACAGCAAACGCCCGGCCCAATGGCCGTAAATCATGTCCTCCATTTCGCGGCGGTTGCGGATCAGCACACGCAGCAAATCCGTGAGCGATGGACTCGTCCAGTCGCCGCGCATATAGCCTTCGGCAAAGCCAATGTCACCCGACTTGAGCGCCTCGGCGCACACCGACCAGTCGTGAATGTGCAACACGGCAAAGGGCGCGTCATGGTGACCAAAACGCTGCTCGCTGCCATCAGGCCAATGCACGGTGAGCGTGCCGTGCTGCAGGCGCGACAACAGTTGAATCACCCGCTGAGCGGCCACAGGGAGGGCACCAGGAGCGGTTGAGCGGGAAGAGGTGGTTGAATTCATGGTGTCAAGACATCAATGAGCAATACAGATCCAATAAAGCCCGCGCGCTTTCAAGCGCGGGTCACGAAATGTTCAGGTGGCGCGGGCTTGCGCCAAAACGGCACTTTTTTGCGCCACAGCAAAAATGCCTGCCAGTGGATGCGCAGCACCACGCCCCAGGTCATCAGCGGATACTGCCAAAAAGCCTGGCGCAAGGCCACCCGCGTGGCCGGTTGCAGGGTGCCGCTCCAACTGGTTTCAATCAAGGCGCCGCTGGCATCGTCATGGTCCACCCGCGCCACCACCCGCTCCTGGCCTTGGTGCACGGTGCGCATGAAGCGAAAGCGGTACTGGCCCTCTACCGCGCAAAACGGCGAGACATGAAACACCTTGCTCGCTTGCAGGGTGTGGCCATATCGTGGCGCATCGAGCAAGTAACAATGCCGCTCGCCAAAGGTGTTGTGCACCTCGGCCACGATGGCCGCCAGCTCGCCATCGGCGCGGTGGCAATACCAAAAGCTCACCGGCTTGAAGGTGTAACCGCACACGCGCGGAAAGGTTTGCAACCAAATTTCGCCATTGGCATGCGCCACACCTTCGCGCGCCAGCAACTCGTTGATCCAGCCCAATGCGCCCCCCTGTTCAGGGCCGCGACCATCGCCATGATCGGCATCGTAAAAAGACAGCAACGCACGGCGGTTCAAAGCCAGATCGGCATGAGCCCCCTCGGCCTGCAGACGGCGCAACGGCAGCATC
Organism: Comamonadaceae bacterium; assembly: GCA_947448325.1. Classification (GTDB taxonomy): domain Bacteria; phylum Pseudomonadota; class Gammaproteobacteria; order Burkholderiales; family Burkholderiaceae_C; genus Limnohabitans_A. The sequence continues at coordinate 4,083 of CANFMK010000060.1, read as the reverse complement.
AAAAAATAACTGGGGTAAGCAAAGCCATGGCGGGCAGGACGCAGCCGGGCATGGCGCACCTGACCCAAACCCAAGAGTGCGCCCGCGGTGTTTGTCACGCCGCCGGGTCCTGTGCGTTCACGTACAGCGGGGCTTGTGCGTCGCCCGCTGGCTGAAGGCGCGAGAGCAGCTGCCGCGCCACACCCAGACCGGCTTTGAGGCCGTCTTCGTGAAAACCATAGCCCATCCAGGCGCCCGCGAACCAGGTGTGCTGCTGGCCCTGCAATGGGGGCACGCGCTTTTGCGCCTCGATGGCGGCCAAATCAAACACCGGGTGCGCATAGTCGTACTGTCCCAGGATGCGCTCTGGCGCGATGGCGCTGACGGGGTTGAGCGAGACGACCACCGGTTGCTGAAAGGGCAGGGGTTGCAAGCGGTTGAGCAGGTAATGCAAACACACACGGGTGGACTCTTGCGCGGCACTGGCCGAGCGCTCGTAATTCCAGGCCGCCCAGGCTTTGGGGCGCGCCGGCAACACGCTGGCATCGGTGTGCAACACCGCCACATTGGCTTGGTAGCGGATCGCGCCGAGCACCTCGCACTCCGACGCGCTCGCATCGCGCAGCATGGCCAAAGCCTGGTCTGAGTGGCTACAGATCACCACCTCGTCAAATCGCTCCACCTGACCGTCGGTGACGATGCGCACGCCTTGCTCATCACGCTCGATCAAGCGCACAGGCGTGTTCAGGCGCTTGTCGGCGATCTTGGCGATGATTTTGTCCACATAGTGACGCGCGCCGCCTTGCACGGTGAACCAACGCGGCCGGTTTGTCACCTGAATCAAACCGTGGTTGTGACAAAACCGAATCATGGTCGCCACCGGGAACTGCAGCATTTGATCGGTCGGGCAGCTCCAAATACAGCCCAGCATGGGTAAAAAATACCAATCACGAAACTCGGGGCTGAAACGGTTTTCCTGCAAAAACTCCGACAAGGGTTGATGCAGCTGCGCATCCACATTGGCCTGGGCCATGCGATTGCACAGCGCGTTGAAACGCAGCACCTCGGACAGCATTTTCAAAAAGCGGGGCCGCAGCAAGTTGCTGCGCTGCGCAAACACCGTGTCTAAATTAGAACCGCTCCACTCCAGCGTCTGGCCATTCAAAGCGCCCGGCACCTTGACCGAAAAAGACATGTCAGACGCCACGGTGTGCACGCCCAATTGGGCAAACAGGCTGATCAGATTGGGATAGGTGCGCTCGTTGAACACCAAAAAGCCGGTGTCCACGCCGTGCGTGACAGGGCCTTGGGCGCCAGGCAAGGTCACGTCCACTGTATGGGTATGACCGCCAAAATAATCTCCCGCTTCGTACAGCGTGATGTCAGCCAGCCCCTGCAAGCTGTGGGCCACGGCCAAACCGGAGATGCCGGAGCCGACGATGGCAATTTTGCGCATACGCATAGTCAGTTCGGAACCGGTGCGGCCAGGCTGGTTTCAATCGCGCTGACCACGCTGCGGTTGCTGGGATTGGTCATGCTGCCAAAAGTGTCCACCACCTTGCCATCGCGACCAATCAGATACTTGAAGAAATTCCAACTCGGTTTTTTACCGGTTGCGCTGGCCAATTGCTTGTAAAACGGCGACGCATCAGCGCCCGTGACTACCGTCTTGGTGAACATCGGAAACTTCACACCAAAGGTGTTCTCACAAAAGTCGGCAATCTCTTTGTTGCTGGCTTTTTCTTGGGCAAAGTCGTTCGATGGGAAACCCAACACCACCAAGCCTTTGCCCGCGTATTTGGCGTGCAAGGCCTCCAGGTCTTTGTACTGGGGCGTGAAGCCGCAGTAACTGGCGGTGTTGACCACCAGCAGCACCTTGCCGCTGTACTGGCACAAAGACTGCGGTTTTTCGTCTTGCAGACGCAACAGGTTTTGCTGCAACAAGGCTGGGCACGCCGCCTTCCCCGCAGGGTCGGCAGCCCATGCAGAACCGCTCAGCGTGAGAGCCCCGAACAACGCACACAGCACTTTGAATGCCCAACGAACAGCCATGTGAACTCCCAGTTCTAATTTGTGACCGATCAGTTTAAATTATTTTGATTCCCTTGTCACGCCAAGGCTGCCGACCGTGAAAACCCCCTCCCCTCGGCGCGGCGCAGCGTCAGGGCGTCACAATCACGTCACCATGCCCTTGCCCCGCCGACGCCGCGATGACTTTGAAGAGACCCGGATTTACGCCTATCCGCAGCACCTGCGCGAGGCGATTGAAGACGCGCCCACTGGCGCAGGCGTTTACGTGTTTCATGGCCAAGAGGGGGACTTGCCGCTGTACATCGGCAAGAGCGTGAACATCCGCTCGCGTCTTTTGTCGCACCTGCGCACGCCCGACGAAGCGCGCATGCTGCACCAAACCCAGCGCATCAGCCACATCCGCACCGCCGGCGAGATTGGCGCGCTGTTGCTGGAGGCGCAAATGATCAAGGCCCAGCACCCGCTGTTCAATCAAAAGCTGCGCCGCAACAAACAACTGTGCAGCTTGCAAATGACGGACGGCGTGCCCGAGGTCGTGTATTCCAAAGACATTGACTTTGCGCGCGCGCCCGACCTGTACGGCCTGTATGCCAGCCGCCATGCCGCGCTCGATGCGCTGCGCGCGATCGCCGACCAACACAAGCTTTGTTATGCGCCACTCGGCCTGGAAAAGTTGCCACCTGGCAAAGCCTGCTTTCGCGCAGCGATCCGTCAATGCGCTGGCGTTTGCCGAGGTGACGAGTCCGAACAGGCTCACAGCGAACGCCTGTTCACCAGCTTGCTGGCGCTGCGGGTGGAATGCTGGCCCTATGGCGGCGCCGTAGGCCTGGTGGAGCGCGACGAAGTGTTCACGCAAATCCATGTGGTGAATCACTGGTGCTATTTGGGCAGCGCTGCCACGCTGGACAAAGCGCGGCAACTCTCCACCGTAGCCGCCGGCTTTGACGCCGATGGCTACAAAATCTTGTGCCGCCCGGTGTTGACCAACAGCGTGGAGATCGTCGCGCTGTGAAACACTTTTTACGCCAGGGGCTGGCTTTGTTGAGCGCGCTGCTTTGCGCCGCTGCGTCCGCCATCGGCCCCGCGCCCGATCTGAGCGGCCCCGCGTGCTTGCGCAGCGCCTATCCCGAGTTTTGGGCACCAGGAGCCGAAGACGCGCTGGTCAGCCGCAGCGGTCAACACTTTGTGTTTGATGCGCACAAAGACCACTTGGCTTATGCCGACCTGCTGAACCAGGCCGACCTGAAAAGCCAGCTGACTCAGCCCTATGCCGCAGGCTTTCCGGCCCGCGTGCCCGAACGCCATCAAGACCCCGGTCGCATTCGTGCCCAGCCCTTTTTCACATCGATGTACGGTTCAACCCCCGCCGAAGTCCAGCGCCATGTGGTGCCCGTGCCTTGGGCACCGAGCGGCCGCACGCTGCACTTCACCCGACTGAACGGCGCGGCCCAAGCTTTAGAACGGGTCGGTCGCACCTTGGCCGAAGATGCCCACACCGCGGCCTATGTGCGCCGCCCCGCTGGCAGCCTGCTGTGGCGGCGCATTGCAGGCACCGAACGATTGAGCATGCACGCCTTGGGCGCGGCGGTGGACTTCTCGCTGCCGCGTGGCCTGGGACGCTACTGGCAGTGGAGCGGCTGCACCGAATCAGGCCCTTGCCGTTACCCGGTGGCCGTGCTGCAAGACCCCACGCTGCAACGCGTAGTGGATGCCTTTGAAAAAGAAGGCTTCATCTGGGGCGGCAAATGGGCGCACTTTGACACGGTGCACTTTGAGTTCCGACCCGAGCTGGTCGGGCCGGCGTGCACGCTCTGAGCGCTGTGTGCCGTGGCTCAGTGCTTTTGTAGTCGCCGATACACCCGCCCCGCCCACTGCCCCAAATCATCCAGGTAGGTGAACACCACCGGGATCACCAGCAAGCTGAGCACCGTGCTGGTGATCAGGCCGCCGATCACCGCAATCGCCATGGGCGAGCGAAAGCTGGTGTCGGCGCTGCCCCAGCCGATGGCAATGGGCAGCATGCCTGCGCCCATGGCAATCGTGGTCATGACAATCGGGCGGGCACGTTTGTGG
>CANFMK010000059.1 GCA_947448325.1 Comamonadaceae bacterium | reverse complement strand
GGCGCCGGGGGCAAAGATGCCAGCCTGCCGCAGGTGCGCATCATCGAGCATGCGGACATCAAACGCATGCTGCTGGCCCAAAAAGCGTATGCCGAGGGGGCGCTGGCGCTGGCTTTGTACAGTGCCCGTTTGGTGGACGAACAACACACGGGCAGCGCAGAAGACGCCGATGTGGCCCGTCTGCTGCTCGAGGTCCTGACGCCCATCGTGAAAAGCTTCCCCAGCGAATGGTGCCTGGAAGCCAACAGCTTGGCCATCCAAATCCATGGCGGTTACGGTTACACCCGCGACTTTCCGGTGGAGCAGTACTGGCGTGACAACCGCTTGAACATGATCCATGAAGGCACGCACGGCATCCAGGCCATGGACTTGCTGGGCCGCAAGGTCTTGATGGAAAACGGCCGGGGTCTGAAACTGCTGGGCGAGCGCATGCTGGCCACAGCCCAACGCGCACAAGGTGAGTGGGGCGCAGAGGCGGCCGCATTGCGTGCTGCTTTACAGCAAATTGGCCAAGCGACCCAGCAGGCTTGGGATGGCGCTCAGCCTGCTCAGGCTTTGGCCAATGCCGTCCCTTATTTGCAAGCCTTTGGCCACACGGTGATCGCCTGGATTTGGCTGGACGTGGTCAGCAGCGTGGATGCTGATTTGACACCCGCAGCCCAAGGCCGCCGCGCGGCCTGTCGCTACTTCTTCCGCTACGAGCTGCCCAAGATCGGTGCCTGGCTGGCGGTGGTCAGCAGTCGCGACCCCACTTGTGCAGACCTGCCAGAAGAGGCATTTTGAGCCAGTGACGCACAGGTGCTAGCGGCTTGATGCCTTCACCGCGATCATCGGATCACCGAATCCCATTGTCACAAGTCGCCGAATGGCGACTTTGCTTGATTTTCATTGTTGCTAGAAAGGACTCCTACGATGACACGCACCATCCACCAACTGTTTGATTTGACCGGCCAAGTCGCCCTGGTCACTGGCGGCTCTCGCGGCCTGGGTTTGCAAATGGCACACGCCCTGGGCGAGGCTGGCGCACGCATCATGCTCAGTTCACGCAAAGCCGAAGACCTGGAAGTCGCCGTGGCTGAACTGAAAAAGGCCGGTATCGAAGCGCAATACATTGCCGCCGATTGCGCCAAAGAGGAAGACATTCGCCGTTTGGCCGAAGACACCGTGGCGCGCATGGGGCCGATCGACATCTTGATCAACAACGCCGGCGCCTCCTGGGGCGCTCCGGCCGAAGAGCACCCGATCGCCGCCTGGGACAAGGTGATGAACCTGAATGTCCGTGGCTACTTCATCTTGTCGCAGCACGTGGCCAACCTGTCTATGATCCCGCGCAAAAAAGGGCGTATTTTGAATATCGCCTCGATCGCTGGATTGGCCGGCAACCCTGCCGAAATGGAAACCATCGCCTACAACACCTCCAAGGGCGCTGTGGTGAACTTCACCCGCGCCTTGGCTGGCGAGTGGGGCGAGCATGGCATCACTGTGAACGCGATTTGCCCCGGATTTTTCCCCACCAAAATGGCCAATGGACTGATCGAGAAACTCGGCTCAGACAAGATGGCGCAGGGCGCACCGATGCGCCGCTTGGGCGACGACGAAGACCTCAAAGGCCTGACGCTGCTGTACGCCTCCGATGCCGGCAAGCACATCACCGGCCAATGGTTGGCGGTGGACGGTGGTGTCAGCGCCATCATTGGCGGCTGAAACCTGGATCGCTTGCACCATGAGCATTTCATTTGGCGTGAAGATCCCCTTTGTGGATCATCTTGGTTTTACCCTGCACAAGTTTGAAGGAGGGGAGTCTGAGTTGCATTTCTCGCCCCGCCCAGAGCACATGAATTCTTTTGAAGTGGCGCACGGTGGTGCGGTCATGACCTTGCTGGATGTGTCCATGGCCACGGCGGCGCGCAGCGTCGAGCCGCAGATGGGCGTGGTCACTATCGAAATGAAAACCAGCTTCATGCGTCCTGCCGCTGGCGAGAAGGGGTTCACCGTGATCGGTCGCGGCCACTTGCTGCACCGCACCCGCTCCATGGCTTTCACGGAAGCGCATATTTACGATGCACAAGGCCAGTTGTGCGCCCATGCCACAGGCACTTTCAAGTACATGCCGCGTCGCACACCCGCTGATGCGCATGCCATTTCGACCGACTGAATTCAACACAAAGAGACTCCCATGCCGACCAATCAAATCATCGTGCTCGACAACCGCCCTCAAGGGGAAGCGCGCGCATCCAATTTCAAATTGATCAGCGCGGAAACTGCGCCATTGCAAGACGGCCAAGTGCTGGTGCGCAATCATTATTTGAGCTTGGACCCCTATATGCGGGGCCGAATGAACGACAGCAAAAGTTACGCAGCGCCGCAACCCCTCGGCCAGGTCATGGAAGGCGGCACGGTCGGTGAAGTGATGGAGAGCCGAAATGCCAAGTTCCAAGCTGGGGACGTGGTGGTTGGACGTGGCGGCTGGCAACATTACACCGTGATCGAACCGGCTGCGATAGGGACCTACCGCAAGGTGGACACGAGCCAAATCCCGATGAGTCATTTTTTGGGAGCAGTCGGCATGCCCGGCGTCACCGCTTGGTATGGTTTGGTCAAAATCATTGCCCCCAAAGCCGGTGAAACCGTCACGGTCAGCGCGGCCAGTGGTGCGGTGGGCAGCGCTTATGGCGCTTTGGCCAAAGCCCGGGGCTGCCGCGTGGTGGGCATTGCCGGGGGCAAAGACAAGTGTGACTATGCGGTCAACGAATTGGGATTTGATGCCTGCGTGGATTACAAAGCGCACACCGATGCAATTTCACTGTCCAAAGCCCTGAAAGTCGCTTGTCCCAACGGCATTGACGGTCACTTTGAAAACGTCGGTGGCATGGTCTTGGATGCTGTGATGATGCGCATGAACGCTTTTTCACGCATGGCGGTGTGCGGCATGATCGCGGGCTACGATGGAGCGCCCCTGCCCATGAGCAATCCGGCGGCCATTTTGATCAACCGCATGAAGGTGCAAGGCTTTATTGTCAGCGAGCACCCCGAAGTTTGGCCTGAAGCGCTGCAAGAATTGGGCGGCATGATCGCCTCGGGCAGTCTGCGTCCCCGTGAGACTGTGGCCCAAGGTTTGGCTGCCGCACCCGAAGCCTTGCTGGGTTTGCTCAAAGGCAAAAACTTCGGCAAGCAATTGGTCAAATTGATTTAACGCCAGCCGTTTCAACGAAAGTCTTTGATGAGCGATCTGATTCTTCACCACTACCCGACCTCGCCCTTTGCCGAAAAAATTCGCATGGTGCTGGGCTACAAACAACTGAGTTGGCAAAGCGTGATCATCCCCATGATGATGCCCAAACCCGATGTGGTCTCGCTCACAGGGGGCTATCGACGCACGCCTTTTTTGCAAATTGGGGCAGACATTTACTGCGACACCGCTTTGATTTGCGATGTGCTGGAGCACATCCAACCAGCGCGCACTTTGTATCCCGCTGAGCATAAGGGCTTGGCCCGCATCGTGGCGCAATGGGGCGATAGCCTGACTTTCAGCCCGATCATGGCGTTCAATTTCAAGCCCAGCGGTGCCGCTGAAATCATGGGCAGCAACCCGCCTGAATGGGTCACTGCCTTTGTGCAAGACCGTCAAGCCATGCGCGGTGGTGCGCCGCGCATGAGCTCCAGCGACGCGGCCGCCACCTACAAAAGCTATTTGCGTCGCCTCTCCGACATGCTGGCACATCATCCCTTTTTGCTGGGTGATGCACCTTGCATCGCCGACTTTTCGGCCGCGCACCCGATCTGGTTCACCCAGTGCCGCACCCCCTCGGTCGCGGGCGTGCTCGATGCCACACCCTTGGTCAAAGCCTGGCTGGACCGCATCATGGCTTTCGGTCATGGCCAGTCCACCGAGATCAGCAGTACAGAGGCCTTGGCCATCTCGCACAACAACACGCCAGCTGCCTTGGGCGATGAGCCGTTCCAAGACGATCACGGCATTGCCTTGGGCAGTGAAGTGGTGATCGCCGCAGACACCTTTGGCACCGAACCCACCACTGGCCAGTTGGTGGCAGCCACCAGGACCCGTTTGACTTTGCGCCGACGTGACGAGCGCGCAGGAACGGTCCACGTTCATTTCCCACGCATTGGCTTCACACTGAAAAAGGTCACTCCATGATTGAAAATTTCAAATGTAAAACTGCAGTTCTGACCGGTGCCGGCTCCGGTTTTGGACTTGAATGTGCTCGCATCGGTGCGCATCTGGGCATGAACCTGGTCTTGGTCGATGTGCAACAAGACGCTCTGGACAAAGCCGAACAAGAAATGACGGCGCAAGGCGTGCAGGTTCTGGCGCGCAAAGTGGATGTCTCCAACGCCGCTGAAATGCAATCGCTGGCTGAAGCGGTCAAGGCGCGATTTGGGGCACCGCATTTTGTGTTCAACAATGCGGGCGTCGGTTCGGGGGGCTTGGTGTGGGAGAACTCTCTGGCCGATTGGGAATGGGTGCTGGGCGTCAACGTCTGGGGTGTGGTGCACGGCGTGCGCTTGTTCACCCCCATGATGCTGGAGGCCGCACAAAAGGATCCCGACTATCAAGGCCATATCGTCAACACCGCCAGCATGGCCGGTCTCTTGACCGCCCCCAATATGGGCATCTACAACGTCAGCAAGCACGCGGTGGTGGCCCTGACGGAAACCTTGTACCAGGATCTGAAGTTGGTCACCGATCAAATCAGTGCCAGCGTGTTGTGCCCTTATTTTGTGCCGACCGGCATCACCCAAAGTCAACGCAATCGCCCGGCCGCTTTGGCCGAAGACAAACCGACGCAAAGCCAATTGATAGGCCAGGCCATGAGTGACAAAGCGGTGAGCAGCGGCAAAGTCTCTGCGGCCGAAGTGGCGCAGAAGGTGTTCGACGCCATCGCTTCTGGACAGTTTTACATCTACAGCCACCCACAAGCCTTGGGCAATGTGCAAAGCCGCATGGAAGCGATCGTGCAGCAACACAATCCGCCCGATCCGTTTGCGGCGCGGCCTGATGTGGGTGACAAGCTGCGCGCGGCTTTGCGCGGGCAGTAAAGCTTCATTTCTGCCTTTGGACGGCATCGCACCCCTTTGAAAGCCGAGCCAGCAGGATGTGGCAAACTGCTCGGCTTTGCTGCCGTATCTCCAAAAACAATGTCCCTCATCCATGGCCAATTGGCCGCCGAGATCCAGATCCGTCCCGAACAGGTCAAAGCCGCCGTCGACCTGCTGGACTCCGGCGCGACAGTCCCCTTTATCGCCCGTTACCGCAAAGAAGCCACTGGCGGCTTGGACGACATCCAGTTGCGCGAGTTGGCGTATCGGCTGGGTTATTTGCGCGAAATGCAAGACCGCCGTGCGACCATCCTGAAAAGCATTCAGGAACAAGGCAAGTTAAGCCCTGAGTTGCAGGCGGCCATTGAAACTGCCGCCACCAAACAGGAACTGGAAGACCTGTATCTGCCCTATAAACCCAAACGCCGTACCAAAGGCATGATGGCCCGAGAGGCCGGCATTGAACCTCTGGCTGATCGCTTATGGGCAGACCCCACCCTCGACCCCCATGTCCAAGCGCAGGCTTTTGTGCAACCCACAGGCACGCCAGAAGGCACAGATTTTTCAACCACCGCTGCCGTGCTGGACGGTGTGCGCGACATCTTGTCCGAGCGCTGGGCCGAGGACGCGGGACTGGTGCAGTCTTTGCGCGAATGGCTCTGGCAAACGGGCTTGTTGAAAAGCAAATTGGCCGATGGCAAAGACGAAAACCACGTCGACGTCTCGAAGTTCCGCGATTATTTTGCCTACGACGAACCCATTGGCCGGGTGCCCTCGCACCGCGCTTTGGCGGTGTTTCGTGGCCGCGCTTTGGAAATGCTGGATGCCAAATTGGTGCTGCCCGTCGAACCTGAGCCCGGTCAACCCAGTATGGCGGAGGGCCGTGTGGCGAATTTCTTGGGCTGGAGCCACAGCCAACGCCCCTCGGACGACTTGATTCGCAAGTGCGTGGCCTGGACTTGGCGCGTCAAACTCAGCTTATCGATCGAGCGTGACTTGTTCACCCGATTGCGTGAAGAGGCTGAAAAAGTCGCCATCAAAGTATTCGCCGACAACCTGCGTGATTTGCTCTTGGCCGCACCTGCGGGAGCGCGCGTGGTGATGGGTTTGGACCCGGGTATCCGCACCGGTGTGAAAGTGGCCGTGGTGGACACCACCGGCAAATTGGTCGAAACCGCCACGGTCTACCCGCATGAGCCCCGCAAAGACTGGGACGGCGCGTTGTTCACCTTGGCCAAATTGAGTGAGAAACACGGTGTCAATCTGATCGCCATTGGCAACGGCACCGCCAGCCGTGAAACCGACAAATTGGCTGCAGACCTGATCAAACAACTGGCCAAGCTGCACAACGGTGTGGAAATTCAAAAAGTGGTGGTCAGCGAAGCCGGGGCCTCGGTGTATTCCGCCAGCGAATTTGCTTCGCAAGAAATGCCGGATGTGGATGTGAGCCTGCGCGGAGCGGCCAGCATCGCGCGCCGTTTGCAAGACCCGTTGGCCGAATTGGTCAAAATCGACCCTAAATCGATCGGCGTGGGCCAGTACCAGCACGATGTCAATCAAAGTGATTTGGCGCGTACATTGGAGTCGGTGGTGGAGGATTGTGTGAACGCGGTGGGCGTGGACTTGAACACCGCCAGCGTGCCCCTGCTTTCCCGCGTCTCAGGCTTGTCGGGCAGCGTCGCCAAATCGGTGGTGCGCTGGCGTGAAGCCAACGGTGCTTTCAAGAGCCGTCAAGACCTGCTCAAAGTCACCGGCCTGGGCGCCAAAACCTTCGAACAAAGTGCCGGGTTTTTAAGGATTCGGGGCGGCGACAACCCGCTGGACATGACCGGAGTTCACCCCGAAACCTATCCGCTGGTGGAACAAATCATCCTAAAGACGGCCAAACCGATTCAGGACATCATGGGTCGCAGCGAGGTGCTCAAGAGCCTTCGGCCTGAAGCCTTTGCCAATCCGCAGTTCGGTGTGATCACCGTGAAAGACATCTTGGTCGAACTCGAAAAGCCGGGGCGTGATCCGCGTCCGGACTTCAAGGTGGCGCGCTTCAATGACGGTGTGGACGACATCAAAGACCTGAAAGAAGGCATGATTTTGGAGGGAACGGTCAGCAACGTGGCCGCCTTCGGCGCTTTCATCGATCTGGGCGTGCATCAAGACGGTCTGGTCCATGTGAGCCAACTCAGCCACAAGTTCGTGACCGATGCCCGCGAGGTGGTGAAAACCGGGGAGATTGTCAAAGTGCAGGTGGTGGAAGTGGATGTGGTTCGCAAACGCATTGCGTTGACCATGAAGTTGGGCGAAGCCCCCGCACGCAAAGACCAGCCGCGCGACAACCGGTTTGAAGGGGCAGGGCGTGACCAACGCCCCCGCTCGGGCAGTGACGGCGGCCATACCGGGAGTCAGCGCAGTGGCTACAGCGCCGCGCCCGCAGCAGGTTCGGCCATGGCTTCGGCCTTTGCCAAATTGCAAAATTTGAAGAAGTAATCCGTGCAAGCCCTGCGCATTTACGCCGGACCCAAGGCCCTGGCGCACATTCGCCAACACGGGCTCCAACCCGAACACGTGGGCGTGATCCCGGGCGCTGCAGGTGGGCCCAAGGGCTTGATCTTGGGACCCTTGGACCGCTTCTTGTTTGGCGAATGGTTGCCGCAAAGCACCCAAGCTGTGGATTTGGTCGGCGCATCGATTGGCGCATGGCGCATGGCCACGGCCTGTTTGCATCAACCTGTCCAAGCCCTTGAGCGCTTGGAGCGCGACTATATTGCCCAACATTACGAATTACCGGTCGGTCAAAAGCGTCCCACAGCACAGCAAGTCACTGAAGAGTTTGCCCGCAACCTGGCCGCTTTTTACGGTGGGCGCATTGAAGAAGTGCTGCAGCACCCTCGCTATCGCTTGCACGTGGTCACATCACACGGCCGTGGATTGCTGCAACGCGAACACCCCTGGCGCACCCCATTGGGCTACGCCGGCGCGTTTATGCGCAACCTCATACACCGCCCAGCCATGGGCGCCAGCTTGGAACGGGTGGTTTTTTCCAACCAGCCTGAACTGCCTTTTGATCCGCGTGATTACCCCACGCAGCTGGTGGCGTTGACCCCGCAGAACTTCATGCCTGCCGTGCAAGCCAGTTGTTCGATACCCTTTGTCCTGCAAGCCGTGCATGACATTTCTGGCGCACCGGCGGGCGCCTATTGGGACGGCGGCATCACCGACTACCACCTGCACCTGAACTACAAAGGGCTGGTGCTGTACCCGCACTTTCAGCAAGCCGTGGTGCCGGGCTGGTTGGACAAGTCCCTGAAGTGGCGGCACAAGTCGACCGCATTTTTGGACAACACCATCGTCTTGGCACCCAACCCCGAATGGGTGCAAACCTTGCCCAATGGCAAATTGCCCGATCGCAGTGATTTCATGACTTACGCCAACGACTTGCCTGGTCGCGTTCAGGCTTGGACGGGCGCGGCGAAAGCCAGCCAGCAGTTGGCCGACGAATTTGCCCAGTGGCTGCGAGACCCACAAGTTGACCGGGTGCGCCCGCTGTAAAGACCACGAAGTTGACGCAAAAGGAGACTTCATCATGAGTGATGCCATTGAGTACCTGAACGAAGTCTTCGAGTCGTTCGGCCCCATCACAGCGCGACGCATGTTTGGCGGTTACGGGATTTACCACGAAGGCCTGATGTTCGGCTTGTACGCGGCAGGACGTTTGTATTTGAAGACCGATGCGCAGAACTTGCCCCAATTCATCGCTGAGCGCTGCGAGCCCTTTACCTTTGTGCAGCGCGGCAAACCTGTGAAGCTCTCTTACTGGTCTGCACCCGACGTGATCATGGATGAGCGGGAGCAGGCCGTATTTTGGGCGCGCAGCGCATTCGATGCAGCCTTGCGCGCCCAGTTAGCCAAAAATAAGAACATCAAAGCGCCCTGGCGCAAAGCCAATTGAACGGCTGCGCCAAGAGGCTTTACATCGAGGCTTCCAGCATCTCGCGGTATTCCTGCGCTGAGGCCAGGCGGGGATTGGTTTTATGGCAGTGATCGGCCATGGCGCCGTCAATGATGGCGTCAAACCAAGCACGCTCCACGCCCAAAGCGGCCAACCCGCTGGCCAAGCCCAAACGGGCGTTCATGGCTGTGATGGCTTGCGCAATGACCTCTGCTGCGGGGGCGGCACCTTGGATTTCACCCAAGCCCATGGCGTATGCCATGCGCTCCATGCGGCGCTCTTTCTGAACCGATTCAGCGGATGCGTTGAAACGCACCACCGCAGGCAAGAACATCGCATTCAATGCGCCGTGGTGCAGTTTGGGGTTGACGCCACCCAGACTGTGGCTCAGGCTGTGCACGCAGCCCAAACCCTTCTGAAAAGCCATGGCACCTTGCATCGAGGCGCTCATCATCTGCAACCGGGCCTCGCGGTCTTGACCGTTGTGGGTGGCGCGTTCAATGTGCGCCCAGCCGCGGCTTAATCCGTCCAGCGCAATGCCATCGGCAGGTGGGTTGAAAGGGGCGGCCATGAAGGTTTCCATGCAATGCGCAATCGCATCCATGCCGGTCGCAGCGGTCAAACCCGCAGGCAATCCCAGGGTCAATTCGGGGTCACAGATGGCGGCTTTGGGCACGATGAACCAGGAGTGAAAACCCAGTTTCCGGCCATCATCGACGATCAAAATCGCACCCCGCGCCACCTCGCTGCCAGTGCCGCTGGTGGTGGGCACGGCAATCAGCGGAGCGACGCGGTCGGTGATTTTGAGCGAGCCGCCTTCGATGGTGGCGTAGGTTTTCAAAGGGCCCTCATGGCTCACGGCAATGGACACGCATTTGGCGCAATCGATCGAGGAGCCACCGCCGACCGCGATCAAGCCGTCGCAGCCATGGGCCTTGTACAGGGCAGAGGCAGCGCGCACCGCCGCCTCGGTCGGGTTGGAGGGGGTTTCGTCATACACCGCCACAGTCCAGCCGGGCAGGGCGTCTAAGGCTTTTTGCAAAATCCCCGCGGCTTTGACGCCCGAATCGGTGACGATCAAAGGCCTCTTCATGCCCACCCGGGTGCATTCTGAAAGAAGCATGTGAATGGCACCGAATTCGATGTGAATTTGCGTAACGTAATTGATGAAAGCCATGGGTGAAACTCCAAACGGATCCAGGGTGACAGACACGCCAAACGCAGCGTTGTAGGATCTGGGCACATTGTGATTCAGGATCAAGGTTTAGCAAGTTGGACCAACCCCCGCAGGGTCACTTTGGCAACAGCTTCCATTTTTGATTTTCAAGTCCTGTCAGACTGCATTCCTTCATGAGCAGCCACCACCTCAACCCGCGCGCTTTGCTCAATACGGCTGCGCGCAACCTGATTGATCGGATCCAGCGGGCTGGGCGAGAGCCTATGCACGCGATGACGCCTGAACAAGCGCGGAATTTTTACGACATCGGCGGGCCCATGTTGGACCTGGCCCCTCTCGCTGTGGACCGTGTCCAAGACTTTGTGATGCCCGCGCGAGACGGGTATCCCCTCCCTTCACGGCTGTATGCGCCTGAATCTGCTGGAGATTTCAAACTGCCCGTCTTGCTCTACCTGCATGGCGGCGGATTCACCGTGGGCAGCCTCACCACCCATGATGTGCTGTGCCGCCAGTTGAGCCGGCATGGCCATTGCGCGGTTGTCTCGTTGGGCTACCGACTCGCCCCCGAACACCGTTTTCCATGCGCTGTCAATGACAGTTGGGACGCCCTGAACTGGCTGCAGCAAAACGGCGCTACTTGGGGGCTGGATACTGACCGCCTGGCTGTGGGCGGCGACAGCGCCGGAGGAACTTTGGCCGCTGTGTGCGCCTTGATGGCGCGTGATGCAGGATTGAAATTGCGCTTGCAACTGCTGTTTTACCCGGGCTGTGGAGATCGGCAAACCACCCCATCCCATCAGCGCTTTGCCGATGGATTTTTGCTGGACAAGGACACCGTCAGTTGGTTTTTTGCCAACTACATCGACGAGCAACACCGCAGCGACTGGCGCTTTGCGCCTTTGAACTCGCCGGACCATGGGGGTCTGTGCCCGACGTGGATTGGCCTGGCCGAATGTGACCCCTTGGTGGACGAAGGGCTGATGTACGCTGATGCCTTGCGCATGGCCGGGGTGCCCGTCGATTTGGAAATTTACCGAGGCGTGGTCCATGGCTTTATCACCATGGGACGCGCCATTCCTGATGCCCTCAAAGCCCACGCCGATGCGGGCCGGGCACTGCAACACGCTTTTGAAAGTTAAACCGATGAAACGCCAAGACTTCCGTTTTTCCCACCGCATGCGCGTTCGCTGGGTCGAGGTGGACATGCAAGAGATTGTCTTCAACGGTCACTATTTGATGTACTTTGACACCGCAGTCACCGATTACTGGCGCCAAGTGGCCATGCCCTATGCCGCGACCATGCATCAACTGGGCGGTGACATGTACGTGAAAAAGGCCAGCGTGGAATACCACGCCAGCGCCGAGATGGATGATTTTTTAGATGTGTGTTTGCGTTGTGACCGAATTGGCAATTCATCGATGGGCTTTGTGGGCGCCATTTACCGGGGTGATGAGCTGCTGATCACCGGCGAGTTGGTCTACGTCTACGCCGATCCGGTGGCCAAGAAAAGTTTGCCAGTGCCTGCAGCGCTGCGCGGCATGTTGGAGGCCTTTGAAAAGGGCGAAGACATGGTCGATTTGCGCCTAGGCGCTTGGAGCGAGTTGCAAGATTTGGCCAGCCCTTTACGCACCGAAGTTTTTGTGCAGGAACAAAAAGTGCCCGCCGACATGGAGTGGGACGACGAGGATGCAACCGCCTTGCATGCCGTGCTGAGCAACCGCATGGGCATGGTGTTGGCCACAGGACGCTTGCTTCAAGCCGGTCCGGGTGTGGCCCGCATTGGCCGGATGGCGGTCAAAAAACAAATGCGCGGCAGTGACCTGGGGCGCCGTGTCTTGAAGGGTCTGATGGACGCCGCGCGCGCCAGAGGCGATACACAAGTGGTGTTACATGCGCAGTGCAGTGCACAAGGCTTTTACACGCGCTTGGGCTTTCAAGCGCAAGGCGAGGTGTTTGAAGAAGCCGGCATAGCGCACATCGAGATGGCGATGGCGCTTTGAAACTTAAATGTCTTCCAAGAGAGGGTAGGGCAGTGTCAGAAGGGCCAATACTGGCCCGTCGACTGCGCCCAGGCGCCAGCCTGAGGCCATGCTCTCCAGGGTGCCACTGACCAAGGCTTCAAAGCCTGCGCCGATGCCTGCCGGACGTGCTGCGGCCAACACCACGGTGCCACAGGCTTGTTCGGGATCCGCTGGGCTGAAGACCTCTTGACCTGCTGCCAGGGCCACGGGGCTGTGCACCAAGGCGGTTCGGCGTTTCAAGGTGCCGCGAAACTGGCTGCGCGCCACAACTTCTTGGCCCGGGTAGCAGCCTTTTTTGAAGTTCACTCCGCCCACCGATTCGTAGTTCAGCATTTGCGGCACAAACGACTCAAACACGGCTTGGCCGATCAACGTGACGCCACTCAAGACCTCCAGCCAAGACCAGACATCTGTCGATATGTCGTGTTCAGCGGGCAAGCTGCGGTCTACGGGCGCCACCCACAGAGCCCGAGAGATGGCCAAACCAGCCCACTTGGCCGGATACAGCGCCACGGCAAAGGCGTCTTCATGGGCCCAGGTGTGCCAGGGCGACGCATCACGAACTTCGGACGGCACACTGGCTCCGATCAATCCACGCAAATGGTATTGAGCGGAGGCATCGGTGAGTTTGACCTTGGCACGCATCACAAACATCGACAGGCGTTTGAGGGTCTGTGCCAGCAAGTCTTGGCTCATCACCAGCAACACCGTATCGGGCGCGGTTTTGATGACCACAAAACTGGCCTGAACCCGACCTTTGGCGGAGCAAAAAGCAGCCAGGCGGGATTGACCCACGGGCAAAAGCAGCACGTCCTGGGTCAGTTGGTTGTGTAAAAAGTGGGCGGCCTCTTCGCCTTGGGCCTGAATCACACCCCAATGGAGCAGGGGACAACTGCCGCGCTGCAGCAGGGATTGAAGAGAATCGGTGAGGACTGGGAGTTCGGTAGGCATGCCTCAATTATCATCCTCAGTTCATATCTGAGAAGGTCACAGGGCTGTGCGACGCTGGTTGAAAACTTTTTTGTTCGGAACGGCTCTGCTGGTGGCCTTGCTGTGTACGGGTGCCTACCTGTGGTGGACGCAGCCCCTGAACCCTGCCGGTCCGAACTTGGACCTGACCGTGGAGCCCGGCACCACACCGCGAGGTGTGGCCCAGGCGGTGGTGGATTCAGGCGTCAAGACTTCAGCGGACCTTTTGTTTGTGGGCTTTCGCCTGTCAGGCAAAGCGCGGGCCATCAAAGCCGGCAGCTACGAAATCAGCAACACCACCACGCCACAAACCTTGTTGTCCATGTTGGTTCGGGGCGAGGAAACACTCAGAACAGTCACTGTGGTCGAAGGTTGGAATTTTCGGCAAGTGCGTCAAGCGCTGGCCAAAGCCGAGCAACTGCAATCTCAATCTCAAAGCCTGAGCGATGCCCAAATCATGGAGAAATTAGGACGACCAGGTCTGCACCCTGAAGGGCGTTTTTACCCGGACACCTACACCTACGCCAAGGGCTCCAGCGACATGGCCATTCTCCAGCGTGCACTCAAATCCATGGACAAACACCTGGCACAAGCCTGGTCGGCGCGGGCCCCTCAATCCCCTTTGAAATCAGCACAAGAGGCCTTGATTTTGGCCAGCATTGTGGAAAAAGAGACCGGCAAAGCGGCGGATCGCCCCTTGATCGCGGGTGTTTTCAGCAACCGTTTGCGCATCGGCATGATGCTGCAAACCGACCCGAGCGTGATTTATGGCCTTGGGACCGCCTTCGATGGCAATTTGCGGCGCAGCGACCTGCGTGCCGACTCGCCTTACAACACCTATACACGCACCGGCTTGCCGCCCACCCCGATCGCCATGCCGGGCAAAGCGGCCTTGGAGGCTGCGCTGCATCCAGCCGCGACGCAGGCTTTGTATTTCGTGGCCAAGGGCGATGGCAGCAGCCACTTCAGCAGCGATTTGACGGAGCACAACCGCGCCGTGAACCGATACCAGCGTGGTTTGGGTCTTTCCGAATCAGCCACCCGCTCAGTCAGTGGACAATAGAGCTTTTCAATCACAGCGCTTTATGACACGCGGTTTATTCATCAGTTTTGAAGGCATTGACGGCGCAGGCAAATCGACCCACATCGAAGGCTTGGCCTCGTTGTTTCGCGCACAAGGTCGCACCGTGGTGTTGACGCGGGAGCCGGGGGGAACGCGCTTGTCTGAAAAGCTGCGCGAATTGGTGCTGCATGAGGGCATGGACCCGTTGACCGAAGCGCTCTTGATGTTTGCAGCGCGGCAAGAACACATCGTGCAGGTCATTCGGCCCGCATTGGCCAAGGGCGACGTGGTGTTGTGCGACCGTTTCACCGATGCGACGTTTGCTTACCAAGGCGCAGGCAGAGGATTTGACTGGTCTGTGCTGGAAACGCTGGAGCAGTTGGTGCAACACCAAGCAGGCCAAACCGGTTTGCTACAACCAGATTTGACGATTTGGTTTGACCTGCCACCAGTTGTGGCCGCTGAGCGCTTGGTCCAAGCCCGCGTGCCCGACAAATTTGAGGCCCAGCCTGTGGCCTTTTTTGAACAGGTGCGCAGCGGCTATGCCCGTCGCTGCGCGCAAAGCCCTGATCGTTTTGCCCAGATCAACGCCCATCAAGCCAGAGATGCTGTGTGGCAGCAAGTGCAAGCCGCTGTGCAACCCCACATGGCCCGTCACCCGTTGGAAGGTCCTGACGCATGAACGCCCTGCCAGGATACAACGCACCCTGGATTGCCGCGCAAACCGAGCAGCTCTTGGCTCAGCGCGGACACGCCTGGATCTTGGCCGGCCCTTCGGGCTTGGGGCAATACGAATTGGCTTTGGCCTTGGTTCGCGCCTGGTTGTGCGAGCACCCCACAGCACAAGGTGCTTGTGGCGTGTGCGGCAGCTGCCATGCCATTGACGTGCATGCCCATGCCGATTTGTGCGTGCTCATGCCTGAGACAGTGATGCTGGACTTGGGCTGGCCTTTGAGCGAGAAGGCGCAAGATGAGATTGACAAAAAAACCCGTAAACAGTCCAAGGAAATACGGGTCGACGCGATGCGCGATGCGGTCGAGTTTTCGCAGCGCACCAACGCACGAGGCCGTGGCAAAGCGGTGCTGATTTTTCCGGCCGAACGCATGAACCATGTGACCGCCAACGCCCTGCTCAAAACACTGGAAGAACCGCCAGGGGATGTGAAATTTGTCCTGGCCACAGAAGCGTCCCACCAGTTATTGCCCACCATCCGCAGTCGCTGCATTGCGCACACCATGACTTGGCCCGAAACCGCGCAAGGTCTCGCCTGGCTGGCAGAGCAGGGCATCGCCAACGCAGATGCGCAAGTGTTGCTGCATGCCGC
>CANFMK010000058.1 GCA_947448325.1 Comamonadaceae bacterium | reverse complement strand
GCTGTGGCCCCGGACAAACGCACCGCAAAACGCTCGCCAGCCACGCCTGCAAAGAAGGCTTCACCACTGGTCGCGCCGTACATGACGGTGTTGCCCACGATGATGTTTTGCGCTGGCACGCCGCGGAAGTCCAAACTCGGACGCACCACCACGCGACCGCCCGACAAACCCTTGCCGGTGTAGTCGTTGGCTTCGCCGATCAGATACAGCGTGATGCCGTTGGTCAAGAAGGCGCCAAACGACTGACCGCCTGTGCCTTCCAGTTGAATGCGGATCGTGTCATCTGGCAAGCCTTCAGGGTGCACCTGGGTCACGGCACCGGACAACATGGCGCCGACGGAGCGGTTCACGTTGCGCGCGGTTTCCATGAACTTGACCTTCTCACCCTTGTCAATGGCAGCACGGCTCTTGGCGATGAGCACATTGTCCAAGGCCTTTTCCAGACCGTGGTTTTGAATGTCCACATGACGTACTGCGACGTGCGAGGCCACTTGCGGCACGGCCAACAGGCGCGAAAAATCAAGGCCACGCGCCTTCCAATGTTCCACGCCCGTCTTCATGTCGAGCAGGTCGGCACGACCCACCAGATCGTCAAATTTGGCGATACCCAACTGGGCCATGATCTGGCGCACTTCTTCGGCAATGAAGAAGAAGTAGTTCACCACATGTTCAGGCTTGCCCGTGAACTTGGCGCGCAAGGTGGGGTCTTGCGTGGCCACGCCCACCGGGCAAGTGTTCAGGTGGCATTTGCGCATCATGATGCAGCCTTCCACCACCAGCGGGGCGGTGGCAAAGCCGAATTCGTCCGCGCCCAGCAAGGCACCAATGGCCACGTCACGACCCGTCTTCATCTGACCGTCTGCCTGCACGCGGATGCGACCGCGCAGTCCGTTGAGCACCAAGGTCTGCTGGGTTTCAGCCAAGCCGATTTCCCAAGGCGAACCGGCGTGTTTGACGGACGACCAGGGCGAGGCGCCGGTACCGCCGTCATGACCCGCGATCACCACGTGGTCGGCCTTGCACTTGGCCACGCCGGCAGCAATCGTGCCCACACCAATTTCGGACACCAGCTTGACGCTGATGTCGCTGTGCGGCGCCACGTTTTTCAGATCGTGGATCAGCTGCGCCAAATCTTCGATCGAATAAATATCATGGTGCGGTGGTGGGGAAATCAAACCCACGCCAGGTACCGAGTGGCGCAGCTTGCCGATGTAGTCGGACACCTTGCCACCGGGCAACTGACCGCCCTCACCGGGCTTGGCGCCCTGGGCCATCTTGATTTGAATTTGGTCCGCACTGGACAGGTATTCGGCGGTGACACCAAAGCGACCCGAAGCCACTTGTTTGATTTTGGAACGCAACGAGTCACCCGCCAGCAGTGGCATGTCGACTTCGACGTTTTCGGCGCCGATCACGCTCTTCAAAGAATCACCGACCTTGATCGGGATGCCTTTGAGTTCGTTGCGGTAACGTGCCGCATCTTCACCGCCTTCACCGGTGTTGCTCTTGCCGCCGATGCGGTTCATGGCCACCGCCAAAGTGGCATGGGCTTCGGTAGAAATCGAACCCAGCGACATCGCGCCGGTGGCAAAACGCTTGACGATCTCGGCCGCAGGTTCAACCTGCTCCAGCGCAATGGCCTTGGACGGATCGATCTTGAACTCGAACAAACCGCGCAGCGTCATGTGGCGTTTGCTTTGGTCGTTGATGATCTGCGCGTACTCTTTGTAGGTG
Organism: Comamonadaceae bacterium; assembly: GCA_947448325.1. Lineage (GTDB taxonomy): Bacteria > Pseudomonadota > Gammaproteobacteria > Burkholderiales > Burkholderiaceae_C > Limnohabitans_A. The sequence continues at coordinate 13,876 of CANFMK010000058.1, read as the reverse complement.
CTGAAGTTGTTGGCACGGGTGGAGTGCTGCAACTTGGCAATCGCATCCGGTGTCCACATGTGCTCTTCGCCACGGGCGCGCCAGGCGTACTCGCCACCGGCGTCGAGCATGGTGGCCAGCACCGGGTCGTCGCCGAAAGCGGCCGTGTGCATGCGGAAGGCTTCTTCGGCGATTTCAAACACGCCGATACCGCCCACGCGGCTGGCCGTGCCGGTGAAGTACTTGTTGATGGTCTCGGAGTTGATGCCAATGGCTTCAAACAACTGCGCACCGCAGTACGACATGTAGGTGCTCACGCCCATTTTGGACATGATCTTGGACAGGCCTTTGCCAATCGCCTTGATGTAGTTGTAGATGGCTTTCTCGGCCGACAAATCGCCCGACAGATCTTTGTGCATCGCGACCAAGGTTTCCATGGCCAGGTAGGGGTGCACGGCTTCGGCGCCGTAACCGGCGAGCACCGCAAAGTGATGCACTTCGCGTGCGGTACCGGTTTCCACCACCAAGCCTGCGGTGGTGCGCAGGCCTTCAGTCACCAAATGCTGGTGGATCGCCGACAGCGCCAGCAAGGCAGGAATGGCCACCTGGGTCGCGGTCACGCCACGGTCGCTGATGATCAAAATATTGTGGCCGCCCTTGATGGCGTCCACCGCTTCAGCGCACAGCGATGCCAGTTTGGCCTCTACGCCCTCACGGCCCCACAGGGCGGGGTAGGTGATGTCCAGCGTAGCGCTCTTGAACTTGCCCTTGGTGGATTGCTCGATGTTGCGCAGCTTGGCCATGTCGGCAAAGTCGAGCACCGGCTGGCTGACTTCCAGGCGCATCGGCGGATTGACCTGGTTAATGTCGAGCAAGTTGGGTTTGGGGCCGATGAAGGACACCAAAGACATGACGATGGCTTCGCGGATCGGATCGATCGGCGGGTTGGTCACCTGCGCAAACAACTGCTTGAAATAGTTGTAAAGCGGCTTGTTTTTGTCGGACAACACCGCCAAGGGGCTGTCGTTGCCCATGGAGCCCAGGGCTTCTTCACCGGCTTGCGCCATTGGCGCCAGCAAAAACTTGACATCTTCTTGCGTCGTGCCAAAGGCCTGTTGCAAATCAAGCAAGGCCACGCTGGAAGCAGGAGCCGCAGTCGCCTCGGCCACGTCATCCAGTTTGATGCGCAAGTTCTCAATCCACTGCTTGTAAGGCTTGCTGCTGGCCAAGCTCGACTTGAGTTCTTCGTCGTCGATCATGCGGCCTTGTTCCAGATCGATCAGGAACATCTTGCCGGGTTGCAGACGCCATTTGCGCACGATCTTGCTTTCGGGGATCGGCAACACGCCGGTTTCCGAACCCATGATGACCATGTCGTCGTCGGTGATGCAGTAGCGCGAAGGGCGCAAGCCGTTGCGGTCCAAAGTGGCGCCGATCTGCCGGCCATCGGTGAACACGATGGAGGCGGGGCCATCCCAGGGCTCAAGCATGGCAGCGTGGTACTCGTAGAAAGCCTTGCGGCGTTCGTCCATGGTGGTGTGCTGCTCCCAAGGCTCAGGGATCATCATCATCACGGCCTGGCTGATGGGGTAACCCGCCATGGTCAGCAGTTCCAGACAGTTGTCAAAAGTGGCGGTGTCGGACTGACCGGCGAAGCTGATGGGGTACAGCTTTTGCAGGTCATTGGCCAGCACAGGGGAAGACATCACGCCTTCTCTAGCCTTCATCCAGTTGTAGTTGCCCTTGACGGTGTTGATCTCGCCGTTGTGCGCCACATAGCGATAGGGGTGGGCCAGGGGCCACTCGGGGAAGGTGTTGGTGGAGAAACGCTGGTGCACCAGGCCCAGGGCTGAAACGCAGCGCTCGTCTTGCAGATCCAAATAGTAGGTGCCGACCTGGTCGGCCAGCAGCAAGCCCTTGTACACCGCGGTGCGGCTGGACATGCTGGGAATGTAGTACTCGTTGCTGTGCGTGAGGTTCAGGTTTTGGATCGCGGCGCTGGCGGTTTTGCGGATCACATACAACTTGCGCTCGAGTGCGTCTTGCACGATCACATCGGCGCCACGGCCAATGAAAATCTGGCGCATCACCGGCTCTTTGTCACGCACTGTGGGTGACATGGGCATGTCGCGGTTCACCGGCACATCGCGCCAGCCCAAGACCACTTGGCCTTCGGCTTTGACCGCACGCTCCAGCTCTTGCTCACAGGCCATGCGCGAGGCGTGCTCTTTGGGCAAAAACACCATGCCGACGCCGTACTCGCCAAAAGGCGGCAGGTTCAAGCCTTGCTTGGCCATCTCTTCGCGGTACAAAGCATCGGGCAACTGAATCAAGATACCCGCGCCGTCGCCCATCAGCGCATCGGCGCCCACCGCACCCCGGTGGTCCAGGTTTTCCAAAATCTTCAAAGCCTGCGTCACGATGGCGTGGCTTTTTTGGCCTTTGATGTGCGCAACAAAACCGACACCACAGGCATCGTGTTCATTCGCTGGGTCATACAGACCGGTTTGTTGCAAGAAATCTTTTTCGGCTGCCGTGGTCATGGCGCACTCCTAAGGGTTTTTACGCGGATCGAGGAGTGTAGTGCACTGCAGCAACCATGCCAAGTTTTTTAATTGGGGTCAGATCCCGATTAATTGCCACCTCTTTGGGTCATCGAATTAATTGGGGACAGATTAATCAAGAGGCTTTTTGAAAGGCCGCCCCGCCTTGTCAGGCATGAGACGACGCGTCGTAGACAGTTGCAACTGGCCAACGAAATCGGCCGACCCCAAAGCCCAGCCCGACAAGGCGCTGCGCGTGAGTTGGTCTTTTTCAGATGAGGCCAAACCGGTTTGCACCAAGGCCGCATAGGCCGCCTCACGGGCAAATGGCGTGTTGCCCAGGCCCCAAAAGAGTGCGTGCGGCGTCACCCATTTATCGCTCACCTGCCCAATACAGTGCCTGTGGCTTGACCACTTGAAGTCACCGGGTTGGCTCACCATGCCGGCGCGTACCGGATTCAAGTCGATGTAGACCATGCAGGCCAACAAATAGCGTTCGCTTTCAATCAGGTTGCTGCGGTAACGCCCTTCCCATAAGGTGCCGGTGCGCTGATGGCGCAAATTGAAGTAGCGCACATAGGCTCGGCCGACCGCCTGCATCATCTGCGGCAGCCCCTCATCGGTCTGCGGAGTCAACAGCAAATGAAAGTGGTTGTCCATGATGACCCACGCATGAATAGCCACCTTGAACGTTTGCGCGTGTTCTTGCCACAGCGCCAGCAAGCGCTCACGGTCGACATCGTCGCGCACGATGGCTTGGCGATCGTTGCCACGTTGGATCACATGATGGGGATAAGCAGCGACGGTGAGGCGGGGCAGACGCGCCATGACAAACTCCCAGAAGAGAACGCCAGTTTAATTGGGATCTGACCCCAATTAAATCTCATTCTTTCTTGTAGGCCTTGATGCTGAAGGCATCGGGGGCGGCTTCGCAGGCCATGACGCTGTAGACCTGGTGCTGGTCGATGAAGAAATAATCGGTACAGGCACCAGAAGCTTCATCGGGCGTGGTGGTTTTGACCACACGAAAAACGTTGGGCGGCATTTTGTCCAGCACTTGCCGGTTGCGTTTGAAGTCGTCTTTGATGCTTTGCAGATCGGCCGCGGCCAAAGATTGCTTTTGTGCGTTTTCAAGGGCTGATTTTTCAGCTTGCTGCAGCTGCGCGGTGACTTGGGCCTTGGACACCGAGCCTTCGTAAAAAGCCACGCATGCGGTCGGCTTGCTGGGCCGGGTGCCGACCCATTTGCATTTGTCGGTACCCGGATTGAACTGGGACTCCGAGACACCCAAACGCTGCTTGGTTTCGGTGAACCACACGCCTATCCAGCGGGGGTGGATGGCGTCGGCCATGGCAGCGCTGCCCATCACAAAAAGGCCAGCCATGAAGGCCATGCGCAAGGCACGAAGCCGCCAGGACGAATGCTCACAAGAACGCATTGAAATCTCCAAAAGCTCAATCTCCAAACCGAGGTTCATTTTAGGGGGTGACGACGACCGCAGTCGCAGGCAAGCCCGGGAAACGGCTTTGTGCCAAATCGTCCAAGCCAAATTCGTGCAGCAAGGCCAACAGGCGCTCGGCGGCAACACGTTTTTTCTGCCCGGTGTAACGGGCCAAGATCAGCTCATTTTTCATGCTGTGCTCCCAGCCCACCAGCTCGGTCACCGTGACCTGGTAACCCTGGGCCTCCAGGTACAAGCAGCGCAGCACATTGGTCAGTTGGCTTCCCATTTCACGGGTGTGCAGGGGGTGGCGCCACAACTCGGCCAAGGCCGTGCGCTGTAAATTCAGCACCTTGTTTTTGTTCAGCGTGCGCGCCAGCTCGGCTTGGCAACACGGCACCAGCACCATGAAGCGCGCCTTTTTTTGCAGGCCAAAGGCAATCGCATCGTCGGTGGCCGTGTCGCAGGCGTGCAAGGCGGTGACCACGTCGATGCGCTCGGGCAGCACCTCAGACTGTGCGGATTGCGCCACCGTCAGGTTCAAAAACTGCATGCGATCAAAGCCCAGATGCGCAGCCAAGGCGCGCGAAGACTCGACCAGTTCCGCGCGCGTTTCGATGCCATAAATCGTGCCCCGTCCCAGCGCTTTGAAGAACAGGTCGTAAATGATGAAGCCCAAATACGATTTGCCCGCACCGTGATCGGCCAAGGTAGGGCCTTGCTCGCTGGCCGGTAACTCTTGCAGCAATTTTTCAATGAACTGAAACAGGTGATACACCTGCTTGAGCTTGCGCCGTGAGTCTTGGTTCAGCTTGCCATCGCGGGTCAAGATGTGCAGCGCCTTGAGCAACTCGATGGACTGGCCGGGTCGCACCTCGGGCGGCAAGGTCTCGGCAACAAGCACTTTGGCGGAACGTGATGGTTTTGTCATGACTTGGAGGGTGTAGGTACAGCGGTCGGACCGACGCCCAGGGCCGCCCATCCGTCCTGCCCCAGCTTTTCCAGGGTTTGCATATTGATTTCAAAAATGGCTTCAGGCTCAGGAAACGCTGCCACCGCTTTGTCGATGCTGGCTTCGCGGATCAAATGCAGCGTCGGGTATGGGGAGCGGTTGGTGCAGTTGGTGATGTCGTCGGGCCGGGTGCCCGCAAACTGGTAGTCCGGATGAAAGCTGGCAATCTGAATCACGCCTTCCAAATCCAACTCGGCCAGCACGTCTTCGGCCTCAGCCAGAAAATCGTTGAAGTCTAAAAAGTCAGACAGCAAAGCAGGCACGATGAGCAAAGTGGTGTCGCGGATCTGCGCGTCCAAGGCCACCAAATCGCCCAACGCTTGCGCCAGTTCAGCGCGCAAGGCCTCGCCGCTTGGCGCCAGGCTCACGGCATAGTGAATTTGCTTTTTCACATGCACCGCTTTGGCAAAGGGGCACAGGTTCAGTCCGATCACAGCGCGTTCCAGCCAGCGTTGGGTGTCTTGGATGTAGGCCGTCATGCAGCGTCCCTCGGTTTGGTATTCACCGATACCGGTGTAGCCCTGATTGTCCGTGACAGAACGGTCGTCATTTGCCGCGCCAAGGCCATGCCCCCCAAGCAACAGGCACCGGTGATCAACCAAGTCCATTGCCACCCACCCACACTGGCCGCCAGCCAGGCCACCAGCGGTGGCCCTGCAAACTGACCGACGGATGACCATTGCTGCATCCACCCCACCGTGGTGGAGACGGTTCCTTCATGAGGGGACAAGCGAACGGCCAAAGAAAACAAAGTGCTCGGGACCAAACCGCCGCACATGGAAAACAGCAGCACGCCAGCGTAGCGCACAACGGGCTCTCCTTGAGTCCAGCGCCCAAAAGCCAAAGCGCTGCCCAATGCCATGGCGGCAAAACCCAGATTCAGCAACACCCCCGGTGCCACTCCTTTTTGCAACAAGCGTCCCGCAGCCACATTGCCCAGCATGTTCACCCCAGCAGCCAGAGCGGTCAAAGCGCCCAGTCCTGCACCTGTCACACCCGCCTGCGCGTAAATCGTTGGCAAAAAACCCACCACCGCCAGCCACTGGCCAGAGTAGAAAGCAAAGGTCAGCGACACCAGCCAAGGCCCGGGTGCGCGCAAAGTATCTTGGATGCGTTGGCCCCAGCCAGCCCCTGAGGCCGCCGTTGAAGGGGCTTGTGGATCAGTCACCAGTATGTCGGCCATGGCTTGCCTGCGACGCAGCGCATCGGGCGGCACCACCCACCACAAACCCAGCGCCATCACCGCCGAAGCCGCAGCAAACAACCACCACCAGCTCGGCCAACCCCAGGCGGGTATCCACAAGGGGCCCACCAGCAAGGCCATGGCCGTGCCCGCTGGCATGTAGGCACCCCACAAACCCAGCATGCCGTTCAATTGGGTCGGCGACACGAGTTGCCGGATCAACGCCGGTGCAGGCAATGAGGTGAGTAAAAAACCCAAGCCTTCCAGGCCGCGCAGCCACATCAAGTCTTGCGGACTGCGCGCCCAGCCGCCTGAGCCACTGGCCACAGCCAAAATCCCCAAGCCCAACACCATGCACAAGCGCAGCCCCCAGCGATCGGCCAACAAGCCCAGCACCAGCCCCAAGGCCATGCCCGCAAACTGCACCATGGACAACAAAAAGCCCGACTGCACCCAGCTCACGCCCAACTCGGCTTGCAGCACGGGCAAGGCGGGTGGCAACTTGCCGACCTGCAAAGCTGCCACCACGCCCGCCAAAATCACCATCCAGGCCGCCGAATTGGAATGTTTCATACCATGGTCAAACAGGCCACTTGCGGCCGGTTAAACGCTCATGTTCACGCGCCGCATAGCGATCGGTCATGCCGGCAATGTAGTCCGCTACGGCCCGGTGCGTGTCAGTGCGCACGGCGTAGTCTTGCGGCATTTCACCGGGCTGAGCCACATAAGCTTGGTACAACTCGCGCACCACATTTTGCGCATGACCCGTGGTTTCCATGACCTGCGGATGCCGATAGAGTTGCGAAAATAAAAACTGTTTCAGCGGCACGGCCAAGGCCTTCATCTCGACACTGAACGCGACCAAGGGACCCGCCAGACGCGCCGCATCGGCGCTGGCGGGCGCGGCGCGCTGCAGGTTGGCTTGGGTGGTGGCGATCACGTCGTACACCTGCTCGCTGAGCATGCGGCGAATCGTTTCGTAAAGCAGCCGGCGCGTGCGCTGCGTCTGCGCCAGATCGGGGTGCTCGGCCAGCGCTTGCACGCGGTAGCGCTCAAACAGTTCTACCGATTGCAGCTGCGCCAGGGTGATCAAGCCGGAGCGCACCCCGTCGTCAATGTCGTGCGCGTTGTAGGCAATCGCGTCGGCCAGATTGCACAACTGCGCTTCTAAGCTGGGCTGCGTGCGGTCCAAAAACCGGCGCGCCACGCCGCCGGGCTCCTGCGCTTCGATGCTCTGCGCATTCTTCTGCGAGCAGTGCTTGAGCACACCTTCACGCGTTTCAAAAGTCAGGTTCAGTCCGTCAAACGCCGGGTAGCGTTCTTCCAAATGGTCCACCACCCGCAGGCTTTGCAAATTGTGTTCAAAGCCACCGTGCGCGGCCATGCAGGCATTGAGCGCGTCTTGACCGGCATGGCCAAACGGCGTGTGGCCCAGGTCGTGCGCCAAGGCAATGGCTTCCACCAGGTCTTCGTTCAAGCCCAGGGCGCGTGCGATGGAGCGGCCCAGTTGCGCCACCTCCAGCGAATGGGTCAGCCGGGTGCGGAACAAATCACCTTCGTGGTTCAGAAACACCTGGGTTTTGTAGACCAGGCGCCGAAACGCGGTGGAATGCACGATGCGGTCCCGGTCTCGCTGAAAATCGCTGCGCGTGGGCGCAGCCAACTCGACAAAACGCCGCCCCCGAGACAGCGCCGGGTCGCAGGCGTAGGGAGCCAGCGCCGCAGCGGTCATCACGCAGCGCAGCAGGCGTTGATCACCTCACGCACCATCGCGTCCGGCGCGCCTTGCACCGCCGCCTGGCCAGGACTTGGGATCACCACGAACTTGATGTCACCGCCCTCGGCTTTTTTATCCAGCCGCATGTGCGCCAAGTAATGGCCCTCGTTGTCTTGGGCGTCGATCACCGGAGCCCGGGTCGGCAATCCAGCGCGGGCGATCAACGCGGTCAATCGCGCCACAAAGGCGCTGTCCACCAGGCCCAGGCGCTCAGACAATTGCGCGGCCATGACCATGCCGCAGCCCACGGCTTCACCATGCAGCCACACGCCAAAACCCAGACCCGCTTCAATCGCGTGGCCAAAGGTGTGGCCAAAGTTCAGAACGGCGCGCAGCCCGGATTCACGCTCGTCCTGCCCCACCACCTCGGCTTTGATCTCGCAGCTGCGCTGCACCGCATGGGCCAAAGCGGCCGGGTCGCGGGCCATCAGCGCGTCGATGTTTGCCTCGATCCAATCGAAGAACACCATGTCGGCAATGGGACCGTACTTGATCACCTCGGCCAGACCGGCGCTCAGCTCGCGCGGTGGCAGGGTTTGCAAGGTGGCCAAGTCACACACCACCAAACGCGGCTGGTAAAACGCGCCGATCATGTTTTTGCCCAGCGGGTGGTTGATGGCGGTTTTACCGCCCACCGACGAATCCACCTGCGCCAGCAATGTGGTCGGCACCTGCACAAAAGGCACGCCTCGCATGTAACTGGCGGCAGCAAAGCCGGTCATGTCGCCCACCACGCCGCCGCCCAAAGCAAACAGCACGGTTTTGCGGTCGGCACCTTGGCCCAGCAGGGCATCAAAAATGGTGTTCAGGGTGGTCCAGTCTTTGAAGGCTTCGCCATCGGGCAAAGTCACCGTGTGCACCTGCTTGTAGCGCCCGACCAAGGCCTGGCGCAGTTGCGCCTCATACAAGGGGGCCACGGTGGTGTTGGTGACGATCAAAGCGGTGGCCGCTGCGGGCACGTCCGCGTAGGTCTGGGCTTGGCCCAAGAGGCCGGCACCGATGCTGATGGCGTAGCTGCGCTCTTGCAAGGCAATCTGCACCAAGGTGGGATTAGAGGTGGAGAGGTCTGTCATAGCCCTCAAGTTTAGGGCACAGGCTGCGGCTCAAACCGAAGTAGAGGGAGCGGAATCCGATGAAAGCTGTTTTTTCAAGGGCAAGTCGCCCGCCATTTCCAACTGCATGGTGATCATATTGAGCAAGGCAGCCACACTGGGGCGGCCGGTATCGATCACGTAATGGGCGGTTTCGCGGTACAAAGGATCGCGCAGTTCGTAAAGGCTGCGCAGCCGCTGCACCGGATCACTGACCTGCAGCAAAGGCCGGTTCACATCGTGGCGCACACGCCGGTAGACCTCTTCTGGGCTGGAGCGCAAATACACCACCCGGCCGCGTTCTTTCAAACGCTCGCGGTTGATGGCGCGCAGCACCGAGCCACCGCCGGTAGACAGCACACCTTGATGGCGCAGGGTCAAATCGTCCAGTACGCCTTCCTCGATGTCACGGAAACGCTCTTCGCCTTCGCGGTTGAAAAACTCGCGGATCGAGCATCCCAGCCGCTGCTCAATCACATGGTCTGAATCGACAAAGGGCAGGCCCAAGCGCCGCCCCAATTGGCGGCCAATCGTCGATTTACCCGAGCCGGGAAGGCCTACAAAAATGATGCTCAAGGGAAAACAGCCCACTGATGAAAAAAATAGCGCTCAAAGAGCGCTCGCCACTACTCAGCCAGTGAGTGCTTGGCGTGTCCATGGCTAAAGTGTATGCGAGCCAGCGCCAAGCGCCTCAAGGCGGCTTCAACTCAGCGATCACCCGGGGCGTGATGAAGACCAGCAACTCGGTCCTGCGCGCCACACGTTGTTGGTTTTTGAACAACCACCCCAACACGGGCAGCTCTCCCAAGGCGGGCACTCGCGCATCGTCGTCTTTGTCGGACTGCTCGTAAATGCCGCCAATCAACACCGTGCCGCCGTTCTCCACCAGCACCTGGGTTTTGACGTGTTTGGTGTTGATCGCGTAGCCCGAAGGCGTGAGCGCCCCCACGCTGTCCTTGTTCACATCCACCTCCAAAATCAGGCTGCCCTCGGGGGTGATTTGCGGCGTCACCTCCAACTTCAGGTTGGCTTTGCGAAACGACACGGCCGTGGCCCCGCTGGCCGTGGCCAGCTGATAAGGCAGCTCAGTGCCCTGCTCGATCAAGGCCTTGGTTTGGTCAGCCGTCACCACCCGGGGGCTCGATACCACCTTGCCTTTGCCTTCCGCTTCCAACGCAGAAATTTCCAGATTCAAAAACTTATTGGCCGCCGCATTGAATAATGACACGGCCACGCTGGCGGGCTCATTGGAGGTTTGCCCGGCCGCGCCAGCGGGGAAATTCACCATATTGCCTGCCACCACACCCGCGCTGGTGGGATTGACCGCTGAGCCCACCATGGCGGTCAAGGGCTTGCCCATCAGGGACAAAGGTGCCGCAAAACCACCGCCCAAACGCACGCCCAGTGACTTGCCAAACTGGTCATCGGCTTCCACGATCCGCGCCTCGATCATGACTTGACGCACGGGCACGTCCAATTGGGTGATCATGGCTTGGATCACCTGCAGGTGGGTCGGCACATCGGTGATGAACAACTGATTGGTGCGCGGCTCGGCCAGCAGGGTGCCCCTGGCACTGAGCCATCGCCCGCCACCCGGCGTGACGGGCACCAGTCGCTGCGCCACGTCGCCGGCCTTGGCATATTGCAAAGGAATGGTCAGGTTCTGCAGCGGTGCCAAGGCTTGCAAGGTGTTTTGATTTTCCAGCGCTTGTTTTTCACGCTGCAGCCACTCGTCTTTAGGTGCCACCCAAATCACATTGCCCTGGCGGCGCGAACTCATGCCTTTGGACTGCAAGACAATGTCCAGCGCCTGGTCCCAAGGCACATCGATCAAACGCACTGTAGCCGCACCGCTGACCGCATCCGAAGCGATGATGTTGATCCGTGTGAAATCTGCAATCACCTGCAAAAGAGCGCGCAGCTCAATGTGCTGAAAATTCAAAGAGATTTTTTCGCCACTGAAGGGGGCACCAAAAGACAGACCATAGCCCCCGCCTTGCACCTTCATTTCATTCGGCGCCAGACGCAGTGAAGGCTCCAAGGTTTGCGCGCCCGCCCCCAGGTGAATGGACAGCGCCAGCGCCTGAAGAGCACAACGCACAGAGGCAGGCGACTGGCTGAGCTTCATGGCAGGCGCCGGTTCGCCAGGGACACCGCCGGCGTGATCGACAAGGCTTCGAGCCGCTCTTGCCAGCCCCCCTTGGCCTGCGGCGTGCGCACACGCACTTGCATACGCGCCTCATCCAGGGACACCACTTGGCCCTCCTCGGAGCCCAGCTTATCGCCCAGGGTCACCTGAAATAACCCCCCTGGGGTTTGCACAAGTCCGTAGGCAGAACCTTGACTGAAAAAAATGCCGACCATGGCCATGGACTGCAAAGGCCAGCGCTGCAAGGGGTGACCAGGAGGGGGCAAAGGCGTCACCGCTATGGGCTCTTTCGCGGTTGACGCGGTCCGGTGGAAAGGGTCCGTGGGCGCCTCTTGGCCAACCCGCCACCGGGCCCAAGCTTGCGACTCATCCCTGGCGGAATCGGCTTGCAAGGCCAATTCCTGCTCAGGACGAAGATACAAATGCAACAAGGCGTCCAGCATCACCTGACCATCGGACTGTGCGCTCAAGGTCCACTTTTCCGGTGTCCACACAGCGCTTTGTTGAAATAAATCACGACTCCAGGCCACCAATTGCGCAAAAGATCCGCGTAAACGCAAACTCACTGGCTGAACCGTCCATTGCGCATGGATCGTCAAAACTTCTGGCTTGAGTAACTCCATCTGCAAGTCGCGTGCTTGAGCCCGCCGAGTCAGATCTATCAGCAAAGCCTGGACTTGCGCTGGGGTCGGCCAATCTTGTTGCACCAGGACCTCATCTTGCTCGGATGGGGCATTGCGCCAGCCTTGTGATTTCAAGTCTTTCAGACGGGCTTGTTGTTGATTCAATTGCACACTGAGTGCTTGCTGCGTCGCAGACAGTTGCGCCAACTCAGCGTCATTGGAAGGCCAGAGCAGTCCCACGGCGCAAGCACTGAAAGCCAACAACGCGGCAGCGCAGACCCCCTGAATCCAGACTGGCCACAGCGGCCATTCGTGCCAAGCTACCTCACGGCCACGCCACCAAACAGCGCTCAATGCCGCGACATCTGGCCAAGTCAAGGGTTGTGTGAGCCAGTTCATCGGCTTGACAAGGCTTGGGACCGAGGACCCTGTGGCGATGTGGGCACAGGCGCGCTCATCGCGGGCGGCATGACGCCGAGCTCACGCCAACGCGCCTGCATCACGAACCGTAAAGCACGCGGTTTCAAACCCGGTGCAACAGGCGTAGCCGTCAACTCCACCAACGCGGGGCTTTCCTGCCAAGGCCCCAGGGGAGCCAACAACTTCAAAAATTCTTGCACATCGGTGCCTGAATCGGCCAGGCCCTGAAGTCGCCAAGTGGCTCCTTCTACGCGCCACTCTTGGACTTGCAAGGCCGCAGGCCATTGACGAGAGGCCACCGCGTGCAGCCCATTCAAGCGCTGTGCGCGCTGACGTAAGGCCTGCACATATTGCCGCATTTCATGGTTGAGCTGCGCCTGCACTTGGCGCTGGTTCAGCTGCGTGATCTCTTGTTGCAAGCGGCTCAAATGCAATTGGGTCGCGGCTATTTCAGCTTTGACATGCTTTGTGTTGGCGACTTGCTCAGTGCGTGTCCAAGCAACGAAACCACCGCCCACCAAGACACACAGTCCCCAACCGCTCGCCACGCCCCATCGACGAAGCAAAGAAGCTCTGTCGGCCAAAGGCAATAGATTCCAGGGCGTCATGATTGGGCCCCTTGGCGCGCCATCTCACAAGCCACCTGCAGTTGAACGGGTACATCTGGAATGCCTGCAAAAGTGAGTTCTGGCCGTCCGATCTGTGCAGGTTCCACCCCCATGAATTGCAAGCTTAAGCGTGCCGAGCGACACATTTGCTGTGCAGCCAGGACCAATGCCAACGGGCAAGCGAGCCAATGCAGCGTGCGAAACCCGTCTGCTTGCGGCGACAAGGCGTCGTCTTGCGGATCGAAACGGTAATCGACTGTCACCTCATCCCACGCCAAGCCCAAAGCCTGACTGGCGCTCCATTGCACTTGTGCGCGCAACTCACTGACTGGCCAATTCGCATCCACCTGCAAGCGCTGCTGGACCACCCGGTCTGCGCTCACACCCATGGCCAAACGACGGCAACGCACACCCGAGCGCTGCGCAAGATCTTGCACCGCAACGCCCAAACGAGACGGGTCTTGCCATGGATCCGTGACGGCAGGGTCGAACGCGGCGGCGGTCCATGACGCTTGCCCCCAGCGCAGCGCGCTCGGTTGCGCGCATCCCGCTGCGCTCCACTCCACCAAGGTCATGCTCTGGGCATTCACCGACAAGCCCAACCAGACAGTCCTGCCCGACCACCATTTTGCAAATGAACGCGGCACAGGACCTCCTTGGTTGAAAATACGCACGAAATACGCGCGCTTATGGATTCAATTTTTACCACTTAAATATTCTTTTGAAAACAGGGTTTGCTTGGCTCCCAGCCAGCCTTGGCTTTTTATAATGTGAGCAGCGCTCTTTTGCGCCCCGCTCATGCCAAACACAGATCTCCCTTCAGGCCTCAAGGCCGCCGCCCGCGCCACCCCCCCTCGCCATTGGCTCGTCTCAGTCCTGTTGTGGATCGTCGGCTTGGGCGCGGCCGCCTTGCTGTCGCTGATGCTGATCACCGGCGTGTCTTTGGTCATGGCCTACCCCAATTTGCCCGATATTTCGGACTTGGCCGAGTACAGCCCCAAACTGCCGCTGCGCATTTTCACAGCCGAGGGTGACTTGATTGGCGAATTT
>CANFMK010000057.1 GCA_947448325.1 Comamonadaceae bacterium | reverse complement strand
CTGAATTGGAGTGCTTGAATGCCTTGGCTCGATCTTCTCGCTGTCGCCTTGATTGTGGGCTGGGCTTGTACCTTTTTAGTCCAGCGCTGGCGCGCTCGGCAGCGCGCGCAAGGTGCTTGCGGGCGTTGCGACAATGCCGATTGCGGCTCTTCTTGAATATCTTTGGGTTTCTCGCCGTGCCCGCCTCAGTTTCCCTTCTTCCATGATCATGAAAACAAAGACGCTGCGGCGCATGCACCTCGCCTTGACGCTTGCTTTGGGTGCCCTGTTGGTCGGTTGCGCCTCGGCACCGCCCCCTAGCCAGGCGCCAGGCAGCGTACCCAGTTCAACCGGCGCCAGTCCACCTGTCCTGAATGCGCCATTGCCTGGGCCTGTATCTTCAGCGCCCGTGGCATCGGTGCCTGACAAGAAAGTGGCGCACATCGGTTTGGCCCTGGGCGGTGGCGCGGCGCGCGGCTTTGCCCATGTGGGGGTGATCCAGGCGTTGGAGGAAGCCGGTATTCGCCCCGAATTGGTGGCAGGCACGTCGGCGGGCAGTTTGGTGGCCGCTTTGTACGCCAGCGGTAAAAACAGCGCGCAGCTGAAAAAAGTGGCCGACAGCATGGAAGAGGCGGAAATCACCGACTGGATGATCCCGATTTTGAACCGTGGCGCCCTGCGCGGTGAGGCGTTGGCGCGCTATGTGAACACCCAAGTGGGTGGCTTGGCGATCGAGAACATGAAGTTGCCTTTGGGCATTGTGGCCACCGATTTGCAAAGCGGTGAACCCATGCTGTTTCGCCGCGGCAGCACCGGTACTGCGGTGCGCGCCTCCAGTGCGGTGCCCGGGGTGTTTCAGCCGGTGCGCGTGGGCAGTCGTGAGTACGTGGATGGCGGCTTGGTGGCCCCTGTGCCGGTGCACCAGGCGCGTGAAATGGGCGCCAATTTTGTGATTGCAGTGGACATTTCCAGCGACCCCGAAGGCAACTTGGCTGGCGATACCTTCCAAATCTTGATGCAGACCTTCACCATCATGGGCAAGAGTCTGAACAACTATGGTCTGAAAGAGGCCAATCTGGTGGTCAGGCCGGCGCTCAGCGGGGTCAAGAGTGCCGACTTCACCGCACGCCGTCGCTCGATCGAGGCGGGGCACGCCGCCATGCAAAAGCTGATTCCGCGCCTGCGTGAATTGCTGGCGCAGTTTGAAAGCGGCCGCTGAGCGCTGCATCTGCTCAGGGCCTGAAGGCCGTTTCTCAGCGGCCATGAAAAAAGGGCTGATCTTGCGATCAGCCCTGAAGGGATCCTTGAATCAGTGTCTGATGTCGAAAGAATCCGAGGAGACAACTGAAATCAGGATCAACGCTTTTTAGCGGGTGCTTTCACAGCGGCAGTGGCTTGTGAGGTCACGGCGTTGAAATTGGCTTCGGCCATGTCGGTGGCTTGCTTGACGGCTTTTTGCACAGACTCGAAAGCGGTGCTGGCTGCAGAAACTGCGTTTTTCATCACGGCCACGGCCGACTCAGAACCGGCTGGCGCATTGGCCAAGGTGCTGTCGATCAGGCTGGTGAATTGTTTTTGAGCGCCGACGGCTTGGGCTTCGAAAGCTTTGGCGAATTCGCTGCTGGTGCCCGCAGAGATTTCATACAGGTGACGGCTGTAAGCGGCTGTTTTTTCGGCCAAAGGCTGGAACAGGGCGGCTTGCAAAGTCATCAATTCTTGGGCGTCTTTCACGCTCAAAGAAGCTTGTGTGTTGTGGGCGGACTCGCTCAGGGCAGCTTTGGCGGCGGTCAGGTTCAATTCCACCAGCTTTTCGACGCCTTCAAAGGCTTTGCTGGTCAAACCAAACAGAGTTTCGACGTTGGCTTTGTGTGAGGCCATCAGTTGTTCAGCAGTCATCATGAGAATCTCCAAAAATTAAAAAACAAGGGTTTCAACATCCGCTCTGAAACAGGCCTGGGCCGGTACTTCATGTTGCAGTGCAGCATGGCTTGGATTTTACGTAGCTCTCCGCAGAAAACAAGACATTTTTGTTGCGTTGCAGCAATTTAGAGGCGGTTTTCTAAAATGGCCCAAAATGCCTTATGCAAGCTTTTTACGCTGACCATTTTGTCCTGCCCTTACCAGAGGGGCACCGCTTTCCCATGCGCAAATACAGTCGCTTGCGTGAACGCTTGCGCCAAGAGTTGCCCGCGGTCCAGATGCAGCAGGCCCCTGCCGCCAGTGACGGTGAGTTGGCGTTGGCCCACACGCCAGCCTACATTGCGGCGGTCATCACCGGCAGCTTGTCGCCGGCCTTGCAACGGGAAATCGGGTTTCCGTGGAGCCAGGCCATGGTGGAGCGGTCCCGGCGCTCGGCGGGCGCCACCATCGCCGCCGCCCGTGTGGCGCTGACTGAGGGCCTGGCCGGGAATTTGGCCGGAGGCACCCACCATGCGTCCAGCGACAAGGGCGGCGGATTTTGCGTCTTCAACGACGCCGCCGTGACCGCGCGCTTGATGCAGGCTGAGCACTTCAGGGCCACCAAGCGGGTCTTGCCAGTGGCTGTGATCGATGTGGATGTGCACCAAGGCAATGGCACGGCGCAGATTTTTGCCCAAGACCCCAGCGTCTTCACCTTGTCTTTGCACGGCGAAAAGAACTTTCCCTTTCGCAAAGTACCCAGCGACTTGGATGTGGATTTGCCGGATGGCACGACCGATGAACCCTATTTGCACGCTTTGCACCTGGCGCTGGAAACGCTGGAACATCGCTTTGACACCGGCTTGATCATCTACGTGGCCGGAGCCGATCCGCATGAAGGCGATCGCTTGGGCCGCTTGAAACTGACTTACGACGGTTTGATGGCCAGAGACCGGGCGGTCATGGATTGGGCTTGGCAGCGCCGCATCCCTTTGGTCATGTGCATGGCCGGAGGCTACGGACGCGACATCGAGACCACGGTGCAAGTCCAAGTCAATACCTGGAGCGTGGCCCAAGCCTATTGGGAACGCTGGCAAAATCGCAGCTTATGACCACGCCCCCTCCGACTTCCAAACCCCAAGCATGGCCCCGTTCGGCCTTTCCGGTGTTTCGCACCATCACCACCCGCTGGATGGACAACGATGCCTATGGCCACGTGAACAACGTCGTCTATTACAGCTGGTTCGACACCGCCGTGAACGCTTACCTGATTGAAAACGGCGTGCTGGACATCCACAACGGCGCCGCCATTGGCTTGGTGGTGGAGACCCAGTGCAATTACTTTGCGCCGCTGGCGTTTCCGCAAACCATTGAGGCGGGCATTCGCGTCGCGCACCAAGGCACCTCCAGTGTGCGCTACGAGGTCGGTTTGTTTGCCCAAGGCGAGCCCATGACCGCTGCGCGCGGGCACTTTGTGCACGTGTATGTTGATCGCCACAGCCGCCGCCCCGTGCCCTTGGCCGCCGAATTCCTCACCGTTTTAGCCACACTTCAAGCGCCTCACCCATGACATCTTCTTTGAAAACACCCCAAGTCAGTACCCGCATCGCCGACCCTGCCAGTGTCGATGCCGCCATCGAAAGCCGGTTCTCTGCCCGGGCCTTCTTGCCCAAGGCGGTGCCCCGCGAGGTGCTGGAAGACCTGTTGCGCGTCGCGGCCCGCGCGCCCAGCGGCACCAACACCCAGCCCTGGAATGTGTATGTGCTGCAAGGACACCAGCGCGATGCCCTGGTAACCCAGGTGTGTGCGGCGCACGATGCACTGGCCGCCAACCCCGCATTGGCCAACGAATACGCCGAGTCCTACGATTACTACCCCACGCAATGGGTCAGCCCCTACATCGACCGCCGCCGCGAGTGTGGCTTTGGTCTGTACAGCGTCTTGGGCATTGGCAAAGGCGAGAAAGACAAAATGCACGCCCAGCATCAGCGCAACTACAAATTCTTTGATGCGCCCGTGGGGCTGATGTTCACCATCGACCGCGTCATGGGCCGAGGCAGTTTGCTCGACTTTGGCATGTTTTTGCAAAGCATCATGGTCGCAGCCCGCGCGCGGGGTTTGCACACCTGCCCCCAGGCGGCGTGGAACCATTTTTCCAAGATCATCTTGCCGCACATCGGCGCGGGTGCCAACGACATGCTCGTTTGCGGCATGGCCCTGGGTTATGCCGACGAGTCGGCCTTGGTCAACACCTTTGAAACCACCCGGGTCGACCCCCGCACGTTCACCCATTGGGTGGCGTGATCCGCGCCCATCCCTTTGGCTGAAAACCCGGGGGAGCGGGGCAGGGGTCTTGCCTTACACTCGATCAAACTGCCCCTCTACCGCCCATGATCATCACCAGTTTGCTGGACACCGACCTCTACAAGTTCACCATGATGCAGGTGGTCTTGCATCAGTTTCCGGGTGCGCAAGTCGAGTACCGTTTCAAGTGCCGCAACCCGGGCATCGATTTGGCACCCTATGCGGATGAGATTCGCGGCGAAATCAAATCGCTGTGCAGCCTGAGCTTCAAAGAAGCCGAGTTGCGCTACCTGCGCTCCTTGCGCTTCATCAAGAGCGACTTTGTCGACTTTTTGGGACTCTTCAAGCTCAACGAAAAGTGCGTGCAGATCACCCCCCAGCCTTCGGGCGAGCTGGAAATTGTGATCCAAGGTCCTTGGCTGCACACCATCCTGTTTGAGATTCCGGTGTTGGCCATCATCAACGAGGTCTACTTTCGCAACACCCAAAAAGTGCCAGATCTGTTGGCCGGGCGCCAGCGCCTGGAGACCAAAATTGCGCAGCTCCAAGTTGAAGGTTTGGAGGCTCTCAAAATCGCCGACTACGGCACCCGTCGTCGTTTCTCCCGTGCCTGGCACGAAGAGGTGTTGCGGGTTTTGGCGGGCCGCTTGGGCACCGGCCCCAACGGTCAATTGGCCGGCACCAGCAATGTCTACTTTGCCTACATGTTGGGCTTGACCCCGCTGGGCACCATGGCGCACGAATACCTGCAAGCCGCTCAAGCCCTGGGGCCGCGTTTGCGCGACAGCCAGGTGTTTGCCTTCGAGTCTTGGGCGCGTGAGTACCGAGGCGACTTGGGGATTGCGCTGAGTGATGTGTATGGCTTTAACGCCTTTTTACGCGACTTTGATTTGTACTTCTGCAAGCTGTTTGACGGTGCGCGCCACGACAGCGGCGACCCGTTCGCCTGGGGCGAACGCATGATCGCGCACTACAGCAGCAATCGGGTCGATCCCAAGACGAAAACCCTGATCTTCAGCGATGGCTTGACCGTGCCGCGCACGATCGAGTTGTTCCGTCAATTCAATGGCCGCTGCCAACTGGCATTTGGCATTGGCACCAACCTGACCAACGACGTGGGCTGCGAGCCGCTGCAAATCGTCATCAAAATGACCCGCTGCAACGGCCAACCGGTGGCCAAGTTGTCCGACTCGCCCGGCAAAGGCATGTGTGATGACGAAAAGTACCTGGCCTATTTGCGCCAGGTGTTCGAGATAGAACAGCCCGCCTGATGAGCGCTTATTTGAAAATCTTGGGCTTGATGGCGCTGGCGGCACTGCTCAATGCGTTAGCGCCGGTCATCTTGGACCATCTGAGCCATGCCGGTGGTGCCGAGGCCGCCATTGCCAACACATTGTGGTGTTTGAGTTTATTTTTGGTGTTCGGCTGGGCCAGCAGCAAGGCGGCCGAGGGCACTGTGTTTCCCAGCTTCACCTTGCAATTGCTGGTGGGCATTGTGTTGCACGATGCCTTGGCACCTTTGTCGCTGGAGTTGACCCTGTCGGTGGTGGTGTGCACCGCCTTGGCCGCGATCATTCTCAAGTCCGGCGGTGACGAAATCGACAGCCAGGATTTTTTGAAAATCGCCTACCCCACCGTGATGCTGGCGGTCCTGGGCTACGGCCTGACCTTCATCGTCATGTTCCCTTTGCTGATGCTGTTGGGGCTGGACGGTCGAACCGCAGCTTTGCTGGCGGCCATTTTGGGCTCCACCGATCCTGCTGCACTGATTCCCACCCTCAAGCAGTTGGCCTTCAAGGCTGAGTATCAGCGCGTGTCTGACTTGGCCGTGGCCGAAAGCGCGTTGAATGACGCGGTAGGCGCTATTTTCACCACCGCCGTGGTGACCATGGTCTTGAGTGGGGCGCAGCTCGATAGCCTGCGTGGATTGGCTGGGGGCTTGTTCAATGCCGACAACGCCTTGCAACTGGGGCAGCAATTTTTCTTTGGCACGCTGGCGGGCGTGATGGGGTGGTTCGGTGTGGCTTTTTTTGAACGCTACAAAGCGCAGCGCTTTGCACTGGAACAAGCCGAGCACAGCTATGACTTCGCCGTGGTTCTGGTGGTCCCTTTGCTCACCTTTGTGCTGGCGCAAGCCCTGCACGGCAACGGTTTTTTGGCGGCCTTCGTGGTCGGGTTGCTGGGCAGTTTCAACCACGGTTCGCCCGAATTCAAACCCTTGCTGCACCACATGGAAGCCAAGATTGAAAGCGTGGCCAAACCCACGATTTTCATGATGGTCGGGCCTTTTGTCTCGCTGTCGGATCTGTCTGACACCCTGGGTCTGGGCTTGGCGATTGCGGTGCTGTTCATCTTGGTCGCCCGGCCCTTGGCGGTTGTGCTGTCCTTGGCGCCGACGCGGGTGAGCCTGAAAGAGAAATTGTTTTTGTGCGCTGTGCGTGAGACCGGCGTGATCCCGGTGGTCTTGGCCGTGATCACCGTGGCGCAGTTGCCTGAAATGACACAACTCATGTCCTTGACGGCTTGGGTGGTGATTTGGACCCTGACCTTGCTGCCCGCTGTGACCCCCTGGTGGGCGCGGCGGCTGCAGATGGTCGATTGATTGTTGAGAAAGAGCCTAAGGATGAAGCCCTCCGTTTTTGTCGGTCGCCCCGTTTTTGAAGAAGTCTTGGACAGCCTGCGCCAGCATTTTGAGGTGGTGGACAACCAGGCCGATGCCTTGTTCACCCCGGCCGAGTTGATCGCCCAATTGCAGGGTCAAGCCGGCGCCATCACCACCGGCACCGAGCGCATTGACGCGGCCCTGCTGGCGGCTTGCCCGGACTTGAAAGTGGTGGCCAATATGGCGGTGGGTTACAACAATTTTGACGTGCCGGCCATGACCGCCGCCGGCGTGCAGGCCACCAACACACCGGACGTGCTGACCGAGACCACCGCCGACTTTGGCTTTGCCTTGCTCATGGCCACCGCGCGGCGCATCACCGAGAGCGAGCACTATCTGCGCGCCGGTTTGTGGAAGAACTGGCGCTACGACATGTTTGCCGGCGCTGAAGTGCACGGTTCCACCCTGGGCATCATCGGCATGGGTCGCATTGGCCAAGGCATTGCCCGCCGCGCCGCGCACGGCTTTGGCATGCAGGTCATTTACCACAACCGTTCGCATTTGAGCCCCGAGCTGGAGGCGCAATGCGGTGCGCGCTATGTCTCCAAACAGGTGCTGCTGCAAACCGCCGACCATGTGATGCTGGTGGTGCCCTACAGCGCCGAGTCGCACCACACGATCGGTGCTGCCGAATTGGCTTTGATGAAACCGACCGCCACCTTGATCAACATTGCGCGCGGCGGCATTGTGGACGACGCCGCCCTGGCCCAGGCCCTCAAAGATCGGCGCATTGCCGGCGCCGGACTGGATGTGTTCGAGGGCGAACCCGCTTTGAACCCGGCCTTGCTCAGCGTGCCCAATGTGGTGCTGACGCCGCACATTGCCAGTGCAACCATCCAAACCCGCAAGGCCATGGCCCAGTTGGCGGCTGACAATTTGATCGCTTACCTGACCCAAGGCAAAGCCTTGACCCCGCTCAACGCCGTGGCAGGGCCGCGCTGATGGCCGAATGGACCATTGGGCTGCTGCTCACCTTGGGGGCGCTGAACCTGGCCTTGCTGGTGCTGCTGTGGCGTTCGCGCCCAAACACCGACCACAGCGCTGAGCAGGCGCAGCAAGTTCAGCAGGCACAGCAGCAATTCCAACAATTGCAACAAGTGCAACAAGCCATTGCCGCCAGCAGTGAGCGCTTGGAGCGCGAACTGCGCACAGAAGTCCAAGAGTCTGCCCGTGGTGGTCGGCAAGAGGTGATGCAAACCTTGGCCACCTTCCAGCACACCCTGGTGCAGCAAAGCGCCGAAGCCACGCGCACGCAAAACAGCCAAATGGACGCCTTTGCGCAACAACTGGCACTGCTGCAAAAAACGCTCTCAGACACGCTGACCCAGCAGGTGCAAATGCTGTCTGAGGCCAATGCCCGCCGCTTGAGCGAGATGCGCGGCACCCTGGAAACCCAGCTGGCCCAGCTGCAGCAAAGCAACACCAGCAAGCTCGATGAAATGCGCCAAACGGTGGACGAAAAACTGCAAGCCACCTTGCAGGCGCGCTTGGGTGAGAGCTTCAAGCAAGTGGCAGACCGCTTGGAGCAAGTGCACAAAGGTCTGGGCGAGATGAACACCTTGGCGCAGGGGGTGGGCGACTTGAAGCACCTGCTCACCAACGTCAAAACCCGAGGCATGTTTGGCGAGGCCCAATTGGCCTCTTTGCTGGAGCAGGTGCTGGCACCTGACCAGTATGCGGCCCAACATCCGACGATTCCTGGCAGCAAAAACCGGGTGGACTTTGCCATCCGTTTGCCCGGCCGCTCCGACGACGGTCAACCCGTGTGGCTGCCGATCGACGCCAAATTCCCCAACGAAGACTACGAGCGCTTGCTCGATGCGCAAAGCCGCGCCGATGCGGTGCAAGCCGAGTTGTGCGGCAAAGCTTTAGAGGCAAGGGTGCGGCTGGAGGCCAAATCTATTGCCGAAAAATACCTGGCCCCGCCGCACACCACCGACTTTGCCATTCTGTTTTTACCCACCGAGGGCTTGTACGCCGAAGTCTTGCGCCGCCCCGGTTTGATGGAGTCCTTGCAGCGCGACCACCGCGTCACGCTGTCGGGCCCGACCACGTTGATGGCCATGCTCAACTCCTTGCAAATGGGCTTTCGCACCCTGGCGCTTGAGAAGCGCTCCAGCGAAGTCTGGCAAGTGCTGGGCGCCGTCAAAACCGAGTTTGGCAAATTTGGCGATGTGCTGGCCAAGGTCAAAGAGCAAACCCAAACCGTGCTCAACACGCTGGACAAAGCGCAAACCCGCAGCAATGTGATGCACCGCGCTCTGCGCACCGTGGACGCCTTGCCTGAAGCCCAAGCCGAGTCTCTGTTGCCCACCTCTGCCGTGGATGCTGCGCTGGACGCTGCCGAACGCGAAGGATGAAGTCCACGTTGCTGCGCCTGATCACCGGGCAAATTTTCTTGCACGCCTGCATGACGGGCATGCGCATGGCCACGCCGCTACTCGCTTTGCGCGACGGGCATAGCGCTTGGTCGGTGGGCGTGCTGCTGTCTTTGTTTGCCTTGACCCAGGTGTTCATGGCGATTCCGGCGGGACGGTACACAGATCGCCACGGCCTGAAAAAACCGATGCGCATGAGCATGGTCATTGCCTTTGTGGGGGCCGGGCTGGCCGCCTTGTGGCCGATCTTTCCGGTGCTGTGCCTGAGCGCCTTGATGACGGGCGGCGCCACCGGTTTGGCGGTGATCGCCTTGCAGCGCCATGTCGGTCGATCAGCGCGTGACCCGGCGCAACTGAAGGAGGCCTTCAGTTGGTTGTCGATCGGGCCGGCAGTGTCCAACTTCATGGGCCCCATGGCGGCGGGCTTGCTGATTGACCATGCGGGGAGCGTGGCAGCTGACACCATGGGCTTTCGCGCCGCCTTTGCTTTGATGTGCTTGCTGCCTTTGGCCACCGGATGGTGTATTCGCCATGTGCAGGAGTTGCCGCTCCAGGCTCCCCACCCTGATGCTGGTCGACACGGCGCTTTTGACCTGCTGCGTGAGCCTTTGATGCAGCGCCTGCTGGTGGTCAACTGGATGCTGTCCTCGTGCTGGGATGTTCACACTTTTGTGGTGCCCATCTTGGGGCATGAGCGCGGCATCAGTGCCTCGGTGATCGGCTTTATTTTGGGCGCGTTTGCGGTCTCGGCAGCGCTGGTTCGGGTGGCGCTGCCGATGGTGGCGCGGCACCTGCAAGAGCATCGGGTTTTGACCGTGGCCATGGCCATCACGGCCTTGATTTTCATGGTCTACCCCTTCACCCAGTCGCCATGGACCATGGGCGCGTGCTCCATCGCCTTGGGCTTCACGCTGGGGGTGGTGCAGCCCATGATCATGAGCACCTTGCATCAGATCACCCCAGTGCACCGCCAGGGTGAGGCGGTGGGGTTGCGGCTGATGTCGGTCAACGCGTCCAGCGTGGTGATGCCCATGCTCTTTGGCGCGGCGGGCGCCTTGGCAGGCATCGGGCCTGTGTTTTGGGTGGTGGGCTTTGTCGTGGGGCTGGGCTCACGCTCGGCGTGGCATTTGCGCCCACAACCTGATGGCCATGCTGTTTAAGCCGATGCGTTGCAGGGCGGCGTGCCACCGAGTTGGTAAAACTCTCGAATCACCGCCCAGGCTTGCTGCGCGTCATTGACGTAGTGGAATAGCTTTAAATCTTCTGGGGCAATCGTGCCTTCGTCGACCAGGGCCTGGAAATTCACCAGCCGCGTCCAGTATTCAGAGCCGAACAGCAAGATCGGCACCGGTTTGGCTTTGCGCGTTTGCACCAAGGTCAAAATTTCAAACAACTCGTCCAGCGTGCCAAAGCCGCCCGGAAAGGCCAACAAGGCCTTGGCGCGCATCATGAAATGCATTTTGCGAAGCGCAAAGTAATGGAACTTGAAGCTCAGGTGCGGTGTGACGTAGGGATTGGCCGCTTGCTCGTGGGGCAGGGCGATGTTCAGTGCCACCGACGGCGCACCCACATCGTGCGCGCCACGGTTGGCGGCCTCCATGATGCCGGGGCCACCACCGGTGCAAATGTACAAACGCTCTGAGGCCGGCAGACCTTGGCAGGCCTGCGACACATGTCTGGCAAAGGCACGTGCCTGCTCGTAGTAACCCGCGCCGCGCAGGGCTTGCTGGGCTTTTTTCAAAATCAGGGGGTCCTGGGTTTGCTCGGCCAAGGCCATTTCGGCTTGTGCACTTTCCATCGAAGGAAAACGCGCGCTGCCAAACACCACCACCGTGTGTTCAACACCTGCCGCTGTTTGGTCTAAATCGGGCTTGAGCATTTCCAGCTGAAACCGTATGCCCCGTGCTTCGCGGCGCAGCAAGAACTCGGGATCGGCAAATGCCAGGCGGTAGGCGTTGGGTTCGAGCGGCTCGCCGGTGGCGGCGTAGGCTTGCAACTCGGCCCAGGCGTCTGCCAGGGGCGAGTCTTTGATGTCTTGGGTGGATTGCATGGGGCGATTGTGAACCCTTCAGGCTCCAAAGTGGCCACCTTGCAGACACAAAAAAGGCTCCCTCAGGAGCCTTTAGATGGAACCGAACGGATCAAACGCGTTTGCGGTATTCACCGGTGCGGGTGTCGATTTCGATCTTGTCGCCTTGGGCCACAAACAAAGGCACAGGCACTTCCATGCCGGTGGCAATTTTGGCGGGCTTCATGACTTTGCCCGATGTGTCGCCTTTGACGGCCGGCTCGGTCCATGTGATCTCACGCACCACGCTGGTGGGCAATTCCACCGAGATGGCTTTTTCGTTGTAGAAAACGACTTCGAGCTCCATGCCGTCTTCGAGGTAGTTCAGGGCGTCGCCCATGTTGGTGGCTTCGACTTCGTACTGGTTGAAGTCGGTATCCATGCAGACATACATCGGGTCGGCAAAGTAAGAGTAGGTGCACTCTTTCTTGTCCAAAATGACTTGGTCCATCTTGTCGTCAGCGCGAAACACCACTTCGGTGCCGAAGTTGGCGATCAGGCTTTTGAGTTTCATGCGCACGGTGGACGAGCCACGACCGCCGCGTTGGTATTCGGTACGCAGCACGACCATGGGGTCTTTGCCGTGCATGATGACGTTGCCGACGCGGATTTCTTGAGCGGTTTTCATAGGAATTGGATCTGAAATGAAGAGGGAGTGGCCAAAAGCCAAGCCCACTATTCTAACCTGTGAGGGCGTGCTCTAGCGCGTGGGGCTACCGACGGACGATTCCTTGTCTGTCAGGCCGTGCGTCAGCGCGCCCAGCACCATGCCGCCCAGGGCCCACAGCACGTCGGTGTTCCCCGTACCCAATGCGGCAATCGCGGGGCCAGGACAGACCCCTGAAAGTCCCCAACCGATGCCAAAAATGGCCGATCCGATCACGGTCTGGCGGTTCCAACGGGCCGGTTGGGTCAGGAATTGGCCGCCCAGCAAGGGGTGCTTGACCCAGCGCGCAAAGCCCTTGTAGGCCAGCAGGGCCATGCCAGCTGCGCCGCCCATGACCAACATCAGGCCCCAGTCTTTGAACTGCAAAAAGCCCAGCACCACCTCGGGCTGCACCATGGTCGAGACCGACAGGCCCAAGCCAAACAGCGCACCGGCCAGCAGGGTGACCAGGGCTTTGGGCAAGGTAAGGCTATGCGGGTTCACCGTCTGTGTGGTCATGCTTGGCTCCAGGCCATCAGGTTGGCGGTCATGAATGCGGTGACCATGAAGGTCAACACCGCGCCCAGCGACGGCCACTGCAAAGCGCCCAGTCCGCAAATGCCGTGGCCCGATGTGCAGCCGTTGCCCAGACGGGCGCCGTAGCCGACTAAAAAACCGCCCACCAACAGTTGCCAAACGGGCACGCTGGTGTGTTGCGCCTCACCGCCGGCCAAGGCAAAACGCCAGGCCAGTGCGCCCAATACCACGCCCAAAGCGTAGACGAGACGCCATTGGCGGGTTTTGAGAAATCGGTCTTGCTGGAAAAATGAGCGCTTGATCACGAACGACCAGCTGCTGGAAAAAACGCTGCTCATGCCGCCGACCCAGCCGTTGAACAAGTAAAGCAGCGCCACGCCAGCGCCAATCGTCAGGCCGCCCAGCAGGTAATGCTGCCAGCCGAGGGGAAAGAGGGTTTCGATCAAAGTCATGGGATGGAATGATGGGATGGGATTATCTGGCTGCGAGCAGTTGACTCACCAACGCGTCTTGGTGGAGCAGTCTGTCACGTGCGGACAGGGTGCTGGCTGACCCATCGGCCAGCCAGTGGGCTTTGATGGTGGGCAAATCACCCATTTCCACGCCATTCCACACCCGGTGAAACTGCCGCAGGCTCTCAGGCGCCTGCACCCAGTTTAAAAACGCCTCCAGCTTGGCGTGGTGGGCATCGTCGTCTTGCGGGTAAATTTGCCAAATGAAGGGCTGGCCAGCCCACAGGGCGCGCACCAGCGAGTCTTCACCACGCACAAAGTTGAGGTCGCAGCCCCAGAGCATCTCGTCAAAGCCATTTTGGTCGGTGTAGGGCAGGGCGCTCCAGCTGGGGTGCACAGCCAGACTTTTCAAAGCTTGCTGGACTGCAGCCAGCGGCCGGCCGGGGGTGACCAGCAGGTGGTGGGGTGTGCCTGCCAGTGCAGTCAGCAGCTGGGGCAGGGCGCTAGGTTCGTAGCAGAACAGGCTGATCAGCAAGCCAGCCGGCGCCAGTCTGGGAGCATGTTGCTGGCGCCAGGCCTCGCGGTCAAAGTCTTGCTGGCGCGTCAGCAGGTCGGCTTCGCGCAGCAGACCGCCGGTGCCCTCGGTGAAGCCGGGGTAAAAGAAGGTTTTGGTCCAGCCCTTGGCCGGGCCGCTCATCACGGGGGAGGGCAGGCCGTGCATACGGGGCACCCAGTCTTCGGCGCTCAGGTACTCCAGATTGATCCAGAGGGGTTGCGTGTGGCGAGTCGCGGCGGCGTGGGTCACAAAGGCTTGGGGCAGAGTGCAGCCAAAGGCTTCGATCCAAATGTCGGCGGCAGGCAGGCGGGCCAGCAACTCAGGCTCGCTGGCTTCGGCCCAGGGCAAAACCTGGATGTCCTGCAGGCTGTTGAACAGCGCGTCCGGCGCCATCCAGGCCAGCGCCGAAGCGTCGTCCACCCATAAGCGTACCGACTGCCCAGCCTGCGCCAGTTGCCTGGCCAGGCGCCAGCACACGCCCAGGTCGCCGTGGTTGTCGATGACGGTGCAAAAAAGATCCCAGGTGCAGCGCGTGTTCATGGTGGGGGATTGTCGCAGTGCTCAGGGCCGGGGCGTGTTTCAAGGTGACAATACGCGCCATGACAGCGGTACACGACGAATCTTTGCTGGCCCAAGTGGCGGCGCTCCCGGCTCTGCCTGGGGTGTACCGCTATTTTGATGCGCAAGACCAATTGCTGTATGTGGGCAAGGCGCTGAACCTCAAGCGCCGGGTGTCGAGTTATTTTCAGAAAGACCATGGCGGCACGCGCATTGGTCACATGGTCAGCAAGATCGTGCGCATGGAGACCACGGTGGTGCGCTCAGAGGCCGAGGCACTGCTGCTGGAAAATAACCTGATCAAGACCTTGAACCCCAAGTTCAACATCTTGTTCCGCGACGATAAAAGTTACCCCTATTTGAAAATGACCGGGACCGTGGTTGCGGCGGCCTTGCCCGGTAAAAGCAAATCAGAAACAGGCGTCTCGCCCCTGTTGTATTCGCACATTGCGTATTACCGCGGGGCGGTGGAGAAAAAGCACCACTACTTTGGCCCGTTTCCCAGTGCTTGGGCGGTGAAAGAGTCGATCCAGTTGCTGCAAAAAGTGTTTCGATTGCGCACCTGTGAAGACACGGTGTTTGCCAACCGTTCTCGGCCTTGTTTGTTGTACCAAATCAAGCGCTGCTCGGGGCCTTGCGTGAATAAAATCACGCCAGAAGACTACGCCCACGATGTGCGCAACGCCGAGAAGTTTTTGCGCGGCGAAACCCAGGATGTGCTCAAAGAGTTGGAGTCGCGCATGATGGCGCACGCCGATCGGTTGGAGTTTGAACAAGCCGCCGAGGCACGCAACCAAATGACGGCTT
Organism: Comamonadaceae bacterium; assembly: GCA_947448325.1. GTDB lineage: Bacteria > Pseudomonadota > Gammaproteobacteria > Burkholderiales > Burkholderiaceae_C > Limnohabitans_A. Next base: position 836 of record CANFMK010000057.1, on the reverse strand, counting down.
TGTCGCGCGTCTTGCACCAACAGTCTGTGGAAACAGGCACCGACACCGATGTCGACATCCTGGCGGTGAAAGTGCAGGGCGGCCGCGCCTGTGTGAACCTGGCCATGGTGCGCGGCGGCCGGCATTTGGGGGATCGGCCTTATTTCCCGTCGCACGTGGACGATGCCCACGCGATTGCGACTTTGCTGCAAGAAGAGGCGCAGGACGAAGTGGACCGCGCCAAGGCGGTGGAAATTCATGTGCTTGAAGCTTTCATTGCCCAGCATTACTTGGGCGTGCCGGTGCCGCCGGCCTTGATCACCAGCGAAGCGGTGAACCCCCATTTGATCGACGCGCTGTCGTCGCAAAGCGGCGTGAAGGTGTCGGCGGTGCACAACCCGCGCGAGCAGCGACGCGCTTGGCTGGAGATGGCGGAGAAAAACGCGGCCTTGCAATTGGCCCGTTTGCTGGCCGAAGAAGGTTCGCAACAAGCCCGCACCCGCGCGCTGGTGGACGCTTTGGATTTGACGCCTGATGACCTGAACGCGCTGCGCATGGAGTGTTTTGATATTTCCCACACTTCGGGAGAAGCCACCCAGGCCTCGTGCGTTGTGTTTCAAAACCACAAGATGCAAAACAGCGAATACCGGCGCTACAAAATCGAGGGCATCACCCCGGGCGACGATTACGCCGCCATGCGCCAGGTCATGCTGCGGCGTTATGGCAAAGTGGCCGAGGCTATTCGCGCCGGCGAAAACAACGCGCGCATGCCCGACGTGGTGCTGATCGACGGCGGCAAGGGCCAAGTTTCTATGGCGCGCGAGGTGTTTGAAACCTTGGGCTTGGACCTGGCGTTG
>CANFMK010000056.1 GCA_947448325.1 Comamonadaceae bacterium | reverse complement strand
GTGGGGTGAGAACTCAGACAACAGCATGGTCAATCAAGAGGGTGTGGTGTTCGAGGCGAATGTAGACGACATCGATGCAGGCCAGTTGCCTGTGCTCTCAGGGCCGACAGGACAGTCGGTGCTGGTTTGGCAGATGTACAACTATGTGAAACCTATTTTGGGCACTGTATCGATGGGTGTCGATAAGTTGGAGTTATCGCCTCGGGGCAGTTGGCGGGTGCAAACAGACAGCGATGCGACGATCGAATTGGGACGCGGGACACAGGAAGAGGTGGGCCAGCGTTTACAGGTTTTTTTGAAGACCGTGGCGCAGGTGACCTCGCGTTACCAACGCACCACGAACTCGGTGTTGGCGGCTGATTTGCGGCACACCAACGGGTATGCGTTGCGCTTGCGGGGCGTGACGACATTGGGCAATGACGGTAACAAGAAACCCTGAATCAGGATTTAAAAAGAACGGGTGGAATATGGCAAAAGAGTACAAAGACTTGGTGGTAGGACTGGACATTGGGACATCCAAAGTCATGGTCGTGGTGGCCGAGGTGATGCCCGGCGGCGAGCTCAAACTCGCTGGCATGGGCGTGGCCCCCGGCAATGGGCTCAAACGCGGTGTGGTGGTCAATATCGATGCCACAGTGCAAAGCATTCAGCAGGCTTTGAAAGAAGCTGAGTTCATGGCCGATTGCAAAATCACCCGGGTGAACACCGGTATCACCGGCGCGCACATTCGCGGCCTCAATTCGAGCGGCATGGTGGCGGTGAAAGACAAAGAAGTCACGGCCGGTGATGTGGCTCGGGTGATGGAAACAGCGCGTGCCATCAACATCTCGACCGATCAGCGTTTGCTGCTGGTGGCACCGCAAGAATTTGTGATCGACAGCCAGGATGTGAAAGAGCCGATCGGCATGAGCGGTATGCGCTTGGAAGCCAAGGTGCACATCGTCACCGGTGCACAAAGTGCGGCGGAAAACATCATCAAATGCGTGCGCCGTTGTGGTCTGGAAGTGGACCAGCTGCTGCTCAACCCCTTGTCATCGAGCCTGGCGGTACTGACCGAAGACGAGCGCGAGCTCGGTGTCGCTTGCGTGGACATTGGCGCCGGCACCACCGATGTGGCGATTTTCACCAACGGAGCTATTCGGCACACCGCCGTGATCCCGATTGCTGGTGACTTGATCACCAGCGACATTGCCATGGCTTTGCGCACCCCCACCAAGGACGCGGAAGACATCAAGGTGGAAAGCGGTTACGCCAAACAACTGTTGGCTGATCCGGACGCCCAAGTGGAAGTGCCGGGCTTGGGTGATCGCGGACCGCGCATGCTCAGTCGCCAAGCGCTGGCAGGTGTGATTGAGCCGCGTGTGGAAGAAATTTTCTCACTGGTGCAGCAAGTCATTCGCGAATCAGGATATGAAGAAGTGCTGTCTTCAGGCATTGTGCTGACCGGTGGCAGTGCCGTCATGCCCGGCATGCTGGAATTGGGCGAAGACATTTTCTTGAAGCCTGTGCGCCGTGGCGTACCCAAATACACCGGCGCCTTGGCCGACATGGTGAGCCAAGCCCGCGCCGCCACGGTCATGGGGCTGCTCGAAGAAGCCCGCATGGCGCGCATGCGCGGCTTCAAAGTGCAAGAACGCAAGAGTTCGATGAACAACGCGTTTGGCCGATTCAAAGACTTCATCGTGGGGAACTTCTGATGCGATTCCACCACTTCAACCAAGCCCGCGGCAGTCCCTTGTGGCGATGTCGATGTTGACACCCTTTCCCCTCTCACAACAACAAAGTATTTTTTCAGGCAACTGCAGTAATTTAGGAGTTAAACATGATTGAAATGATCCAAGTCGAAGAGTTCAACCAAGGCACACGCATCAAAGTGATCGGGGTGGGCGGTGGCGGCGGTAACGCGGTCGAGCACATGATCGAGCGCAATGTGCAAGGGGTGGAGTTTGTGTGTGCCAACACCGATGCACAAGCTTTGACGCGCAGCGCTGCGCACCGTTTCATTCAACTTGGCCAAACCGGCTTGGGCGCTGGCAGCAAGCCTGAAAAAGGCCGTGAAGCCGCAGAAGCTGCGGTCGACGACATCCGCGCGGCCATTGAAGGCGCGCACATGTTGTTCATCACCGCCGGCATGGGCGGTGGCACCGGCACCGGTGCGGCGCCTGTGATCGCCCGCGTAGCCAAAGAGATGGGCATCTTGACCGTGGGTGTGGTGACCAAGCCGTTTGAGTTTGAAGGCGGTCGTCGCATGTCCAATGCCGAAACCGGCATGACCGAGCTGGAAGCCAATGTTGACTCCTTGATCGTGGTGTTGAACGAAAAATTGTTGGAGCTGCCCGGTGGCGAAGACATGACCCAGGACGAGGCTTTCGCCCATGCCAACGACGTGCTGAAAAATGCCGTGGGCGGCATTGCCGAGATCATCAACGTGCCTGGCCATGTGAACGTCGACTTTGAAGACGTGCGCACCGTGATGGGCGAGCCTGGCAAAGCCATGATGGGCACTGCGGCGGCCAGCGGCCCTGACCGTGCACGCATCGCTGCCGAGCAAGCCGTGGCCTGTCCATTGCTCGAAGGCATCGACCTGTCAGGTGCCAAAGGCGTGTTGGTCTTGATCAGCGCGGCCAAAGGTTCGCTCAAATTGAGCGAATCCAAGCAAGCCATGAACACCATCCGTGCATATGCTTCTGAAAGCGCTCATGTGATCTACGGTACCGCCTACGACGAAGCCCTGGGTGACGAAATCCGTGTCACCGTGGTGGCCACGGGTTTGTCTCGCCAAGGTGCGGCGCGCCGTCCTACCTTGGTGCAACAACCGATGCTGCGCACCGGTACCGACAACATGCCTTTCCAAATGGGTGGACACGATGCCGTTGCGACCAGCCCCATGGCGCCATCGGCCATGGGCAACGACTATGGCCGTTTGAATACGCCCAGCGTCTGGCGCACCAACCGCACCCAAGCCGCAGACAAAGTCAACGGCATGTCTTCGGCCGGGATGGACGACATTGAAATCCCAGCCTTCTTGCGCAAGCAAGCCGACTGATTGACGCATTGCCTTGTCTGATGAAGGGGTTCAAGCGCATGCCCTGCGTTTGAACCCCTTTTTCGAATGCAAATTAAAATAACGCCATGCTCGCTCAACGAACCCTCAAAACCTTGACCCAGGCGGTGGGTGTGGGCCTGCACAGCGGCCAACGTGTGGAGCTGACGCTGCGTCCCGCATTACCGGACACCGGTATTGTGTTTCGTCGCGTGGACTTGTCCGAACCTGTGGACATTCGCGTCAGCGCCCACGCGGTGACCGATACGCGGCTGGCTTCGACCATTTCCAGCGGTCAAGCCAAGGTGCACACGGTGGAGCATCTGATGTCGGCCTGTGCCGGCCTGGGCATTGACAACCTGTATGTGGACATCACCGCCGAAGAGGTGCCGATTTTGGATGGCTCGGCTTCGTCGTTCGTTTATCTCTTGCAAAGTGCCGGCATTGAATTGCAAAACGCACCCAAGCGGTTCATCCGTGTGCTGGAAACAGTGGAAGTGGCTGAAGGGCAGGGCGACCACATCAAATGGGCGCGTTTGGAGCCTTATGACGGTTACCGTCTGAGTTTTGAAATAGATTTCAAACACCCTGCGGTGGATTCGACCGGCCAGCAGGTGGTGTTTGACATGGCCAAGGGCACTTATGCCAAAGACATTGCCCGCGCCCGCACCTTTGGCTTTACCAAAGATGTGGAAATGATGCGCTCCAACGGCTTGGCTTTGGGCGGTGGCTTGGACAATGCCATCGTCATGGACGACTACAAAGTGCTCAACAGCGACGGCCTGCGCTATGACGACGAATTTGTGAAGCACAAAATCTTGGACGCGATGGGTGATTTGTTTTTGGTGGGCCACCCCATGCTGACCGCTTATTCGGCTTTTCGTTCGGGCCATGCCATGAACAATCAGCTGCTCAGGGCCTTGCTGGCCCGACCTGAGGCCTATGAAATGGTCACTTTCGCCGATGAAACCAAAGCCCCTGCCGGTCTGGCCTGGGTGCAGCCGGCTTGGTGAGATTTGAACAACCCACCCCTGCGCGCTTTGCTAAGCCACGCACCGTTTGTGCGGTTTTGGCTGTCGCGTCTTTTCGGTATTTTGGCCAACCAAATGCTGATGGTGGCGGTGGCCTGGCACATGTACGAAATCACCCGCAGCGCCTGGAGCCTGGGGCTGGTGGGCTTGTTTCAATTTGTGCCTGCGCTGTTGATGACCTTGCCCGCTGGGCATTGGGTGGACCGCTGGCATAAGGCGCGCATCTTTGCCACCTGCATGGCATTGCAAGCGGCCGTGGCCCTGCTTTTGATTGCCGCCACCGTGTGGGATTTTGCCAATGCTCCGTTGATTTATGGTATCTCCATGGTGCTGGGCGCCGTGCGCGCTTTTCAGATGCCCGCGCAACAAGCCCTCACACCGCAACTGGTGCCTGCGACTTTGCTGCCGCGCGCCATTGCCCTGAGTTCCAGTGGCGTGCAAGTCGCCATCATCGGAGGCCCCGCTTTGGGCGGATTGCTTTACACCCACGACGTCATCACGGTGTATGCAGCGTGCACCGCTTTGTTGCTGTTGGCCATGGGCTTAGCGTTGGTGGTGCACTATCGGCACACACCGTCGAGCGTTGCTGCCGATCTGCGCACGGTATTGGCCGGTGCGGTATTTGTTTGGCAACACAAACCCTTGCTGGGCGCCATCACCTTGGACTTGGTGGCGGTGTTGTTGGGCGGGGCTACTGCGCTACTGCCTATCTTTGCGCGTGATTTGCTGGATACCGGTCCGCAGGGCCTGGGCCTGTTGCGCGCCGCACCGGCCGTGGGGGCCTTGCTGATGTCGGTGGTACTGACCCGTTGGCCTTTGCAGCGGCGCGTCGGTCACAGCCTGTTGGCTGCGGTGGCGGTGTTTGGCATCGCCAACGCGGTGTTTGGTTTTTCGGAAAATTTCATGGTGTCATTGCTAGCCTTGGCGGTGACAGGCGCTGCCGACACGATCAGCGTGGTCACGCGCATCACGCTCATGCAGTTGGAAACCCCTGAAGACATGCGGGGCCGCGTGTCTGCGGTGAACTCGATTTTCATTGGTGCTTCCAACCAATTGGGCGAGTTTGAATCGGGTGTGACGGCCGCACTGTGGGGGCCGGTGGCCTCGGTGGTCGCCGGAGGCTTGGCCACTGTGGTGGTGTCCGTGGCTTGGTTGCGGTTGTTTCCTGCGCTGTCGCAGCGTGACCACATGGTAGCCCCGCCTTGACCTGAACGAGAGGTCGATCGCGGCGCGATGTCAGTGGCTGCGTCCGCCACGGTACATGCCGTGGGTTTTGCGACTGAGGGCATTCACAGCCGCCAACTTGTTCATCGAGGGGCTGGCGTGCGCATGGGTGATGGCCAAACCCAATGCATCCGCGGCGTCTTGGCGCGGCGTGACGGGAAGCTGGAGCAGTCGTTTGACCATTTCTTGAATTTGCGATTTGGCCGCTCTACCGTGGCCGGTGATGGCCTGCTTCATTTGCAACGCCGTGTATTCAGCGACTGGCAAATCACAGGACACCAAGGCGGTGACGCAGCAGCCTCGCGCCTGCCCAAGTAGCAAGGTGGCCTGCGGATTGACGTTGACAAAGACGATTTCGACCGAAGCCACATCCGGCTCGTAGCGTGCAGTCACTTCGCGCACACCGTCATAAATCACTTTCAGGCGGGCCGGTAAATTGCCCATTTCTTCTTTGGTGGTTTGGATCACCCCGCTGGCCACATAACTCAGGCGCGAACCTTCCACGTCGATCAGCCCAAAGCCTGTGGTTTGCAGGCCGGGGTCAATGCCCAAGATTCTCATGCCACATCTCCTTGCGCGTTCAAGGTGCCACCACTTCGTTCATGCGGTTGACGATGGTTTGCGTGCGCTCCGCCAAATAACTCGATTGAGGCCGTTTTTCGAAATACCGGGGGCGCGGCAGCATCACGGCCAAGCGCGCGGCCTCCCAAGCGCTGAGCTGCGAGGCGGGTTTTTTGAAGTAGTGGCGGGCCGCGGCTTCAGCGCCAAAAACACCTTCGCCCCATTCCACATGGTTCAGGTAAATCTCCAGGATGCGCTGTTTGGGGAGCAATACTTCAAGAGCCAGTGTCAAAACAAATTCTTGGCCTTTGCGCACCAGGGTGCGTTCACCGCTCAGCATCAAATTCTTGGCCAGTTGCTGGGTGATGGTCGAGCCCCCCACAATTTTGGCTGCAGGGGCAACGGCTGCTGCTTTGCCATTTGACTTGTCGCCCCGCTTTTCAGCCAGTTGTGCGGCTTTGGCCTTGGCTTTTTCGTTGCGGCCCCAGGCTTTTTCAATCGACTCCCACCACACGCCGTTGTGCTGCAAAAACGCACTGTCTTCCGAGGCCATGACGGCGCGCTTCAAGTGCCCCGAAATCTGCGCGGCATCGGCCCATTCTTGCCGCCAAGGCAGTCGGCCTTGTTGGCGCACGATCTGCCAAATTTGCGAGCGCTCAAACGCCGTGGACGGCGGGTCGATGAAGCGCATCGCACCGATCTGGAGTACCAAAAAAAGTTGCAAGCCCAGGCCTGCCCACAGCACCATGCGCAGCCAAGCCAAGACCGCTTTCACGATGCTGGACCGACTCATGTGGCAGGCTCCAGAGGCGGCTCGTTCAGATCGACGGCGATGGTCAGCGGGCCGGCGCTGTCATCTTCGAATTCATCTTGCGCGTTCTCGTCCACTGCCGCTACAGCTGGGCTTTCCAGACGCTCGAGCACCGTGCCATGGACATCCAGCGCAATGGCATCGATGTGCCCAAGCTTGACCCGCACTTTGGCGCCGCGCTCCAAACCCTGCGCCCCCAATACGGTCAGGACCAGGGGCAATTCGTCTGCGCGCACCAGCCATTGCCCGCCTGCGGCTTCTTTGAACAGCGTGGCGTTCAGTTCGGTGATCTGCTGCTGCCCCAAGTATTGCAGCGTCCAAAAGCGCTCCATGCCTGACTGGTAGCTGTTGTAGGCACTGTAGGCGGCGTCAAAACTGCTGATGATCGCGAACAGTTGGGCGTCCTTGGGTTTGAAAGGCGCGGCCAAGGCTGCTGTGGCCCCATGGCGGGCGCAGGCAATGATTTGCCATTGGTTGACCAAGTCGGTGTAGCGGCGCAGGGGTGAGGTGCTCCAGGCATAGCTGGGCACACCAATGCCCGCATGCGGCAAGGCTTTGGTGCCCATGCGCACTTTGACACCGGGGGCTAAACTGGCTTGGCTGCGGTAGATGGCGGGTACGCCCAAGCTGGCCAACCACTGCCCCCAGGTGCTGTTGGCCAAAATCATGGCTTCGGCCACGATCAAGTCCAGTGGCGCGCCGCGCAGGCGTGTGCCGATGCTCACGGCCTCGTTGCCCACTGGCGGCAGGCCCTGGTCTTCGCGCGCCAAACGAAAGGTGTAATCGGGTCGGTTGAAGGTCTCGGGTTTGCCGCGCACCACCTCGCGCTGGGCTTTGAGGTGCTGCGCCAGTCGCCAAAAAAAGGCCAACTCGCTGCGTGGCATGGGCAATTCAGGTTGCGCGCTGGCGTGTTCAAAATCAGGATCTTCAAGCCATTCGGCGGTGACCAGGCTGTCCAGTTGGTCGTGCCGCAAATTGGCGGCGATGTGCACTTTCTCGATGCGCGTCTCACTGTCCAGCACGGTCAGGCTGGCTTCGTCAAAGCGCACATACAGCGACAAGGCCGGGCAGTCTTGGCCCTCGGCCAAGGTGTAGCGCTTGACCACATCATCCGGCAGCATGGTGATTTTGTAACCCGGCATGTAGACGGTGGACAAACGCTGACGCCCCAACTGGTCGATAGGACTGTCAGGCAAAACCGCCAGCCCCGGCGCGGCAATGTGGATACCCACCGTGACCGCGCCGCTGCCCAGACCCTGCAGCGACAAAGCGTCGTCAATTTCGGTGGTGTGCGAGTCGTCAATCGAATAAGCCCGAACCGTCGCCAGCGGCAATGCGTCGGTGATGGCTGGCGCCGACAGTGCAGGAAAGCCGGTGCCCTTGGGAAAGTTGTCGAACAAAAAGCGCTGCCAATGAAAGTCATAGGCCGACTCGATGGCACCGGCTTGCTGCAGCAGGTCCAGTGGCGCGGTTTGGGTGGCGCGACTGGCTTGCACCACGGCTTTGTATTCGGGGGCGTTTTTGTCTGGACGGAACAAAATTTTGTACAACTGCTCGCGCACCGGTGCGGGACATCGGTGCTGGGCCAACTCACCGGCCCACATCTCGATTTGCGCCAACACTTGCTTTTTCTTTTCGATCGCCGCCAAGGCCAGTGCCACGGTGTCGGCTGCGGCTTTGCGAAAGCGACCTTTGCCGGCGCGGCGAAAGTAATGCGGCGCTTCAAACAGACTGATCAAAGCGGCCACCAATTCGGTGGTCGTGGCCTGCGCGCTGAAATACTCGTGCGCTAAATCGGCAAAGCCAAACTCCGCTTCGGGGGCGAATTCCCAAGCCAAATTCAAATCGATGGAGGCACTGAGCGCCTGCGCTTCGGTCAGCAGCGTGGCAGGCGCAGGTTTGTCAAATTTCAGCAGCAGATTCGCAGCTTTGACCTTGACGCGTTTTCCGCTGTCCAGCTCCACCTGGCTGGAGGCCTCGGCTTCGGACAAGATGCGGCCGGCCATGAATTTTCCGGCTTCTTCAAACAATGCAAACATAGGGCCGATTGTCCCATGCTCTGGCCTCAAGCCAGGTTCAAGAAATCCAGAATATCGGATCGGTGTTCGTCGAAATCCGACAAAGCATGGTCGCTGCCTTCCAGCAATTTGATGCGTGCTTGTGGCAAGTGACTGACCATTTCTTCCCAGCTCAAGACTTCGTCGCCTTTGGCCACGATGGCGAAAGTCTCAGGTCGTGTCGCTTGCGCAGTGATTTGCAACCGGGTTAATTGATCGACATAGTCCGGCTGAAAGTAGAAAGATTCACTGGGGTCGTGCCAGGCTTGTTGCCATCCCACATGGTGAGCCAAATCGCGGGCGGGTTGGACGGCAGGATTGAGCAAGACCGCGCGGCAACCCGTGGCAGCGGCATAGCATTGGGCATAAAAGCCTCCCAAAGAAGAACCGATCACCACCGTTTGCGCCTTGGGCCAATCTAGCGTGCCTTGGCATACCAGATCCATGGCGGCTTGAGGTGAAGGCGGCAATTGCGGGCACCACCAGTGCACCTGGGGGTGACCTTGCTGGACCCATTGCGCCATTTTTTGCGCTTTCATCGACATCGGAGACGAGCGAAAACCGTGCAAATAGAGCAAATGGGTCGTGGGCGCAATCGGAGACATGGCGCCCATTATGGGATGAAGCCCAGGCGAAATTCCAGAGCTGGGATAATAGGTTGATGCAACCCGTCATCCAAAAAAAGACCCTGAGCCAGCGCCTGCTGGTCTTGTTGGATGGTTTCGACGGTCCTTTGGCCTTGGCTGTGCTGCTGTTGGCCTGTGCAGGTTTGTTGATCATGTTTTCTTCGGGTTATGACCACGGCACCCGGTTTGTGGACCACGCCCGCAACATGTTGATAGCCGCTGTCATCATGTTTGCCGCGGCACAAATCCCACCGCAAAGATGGATGAGTTTGGCTGTCCCTCTTTACACCGCCGGCGTGGTGCTGTTGATTGCGGTGGCGATATTTGGCATCACCAAAAAAGGCGCGCGCCGTTGGGTGAATCTGGGGGTGATCATTCAGCCCAGTGAAATATTGAAAATCGCCATGCCCTTGATGTTGGCTTGGTGGTTCCAAAAGCGCGAGGGACAGCTGCGACCTTTGGACTTTGCGGTGGCTGGGGCGCTGCTGGCCTTACCCGTGGGTTTGATCTTGAAGCAACCCGATTTGGGCACGGCCATGCTGGTGCTGTCTGCGGGCTTGTCGGTGATATTTTTTGCGGGTTTGAGTTGGCGCTTGATCGTGCCGCCCTTGCTCTTGGGTGTGATAGGTTTGGTGCTGTTGGTGGTCTTTGAATCTACGCTCTGCGCCGAGGGTGTCAACTGGCAGGTGCTTCACGAGTACCAACGCCAGCGCATTTGCACACTGCTCGACCCCACCCGCGACCCTTTGGGCAAGGGCTTTCACATCATCCAGGGCATGATCGCCATCGGTTCAGGTGGGTTTTGGGGCAAAGGTTTCATGCAGGGGACCCAGACCCATTTGGAGTTCATCCCGGAGCGCACCACGGACTTTATTTTTGCGGCTTTCTCTGAAGAATTTGGCTTGTTCGGCAATGTGCTGCTGATCGCCGGTTTTCTTTTTTTGGTCTACCGCGGCCTGATGATCGCGCTGGATGCACCAACCCTGTTCACTCGCTTGCTGGCGGGCAGCGTGACCATGATTTTCTTCACCTACGCGTTCGTCAACATGGGCATGGTCAGTGGCATTTTGCCGGTGGTGGGCGTGCCTCTGCCTTTCATCAGCTACGGCGGCACGGCCATGGTGACTTTGGGCTTGGGCTTGGGAATTTTGATGTCGGTCGCCAAAGCCAAGCGTTTGGTGCAGACCTGAGCGCGTGTCCGCGCACCAAGCCCGTCTTGCGCCAAGCCATTCGCCAGACTCCACAGCGCGTGCCGGGGTCTTTCTCTACAATGGCCGCATGATCTCTCGCGAACCCACCCTTGAACGCTTGGCCACGGCCCGGTCCTTGTTGCTTGAACCTTTCGGTTTGGACGAAACGCATTTGACGCAGGCCCTGTCTGCCATCAAGGCGCACCAGATCGACGATGCGGACTTGTACTTTCAATACACCCGTTCTGAGGGGTGGAGTCTGGAAGAAGGCATTGTCAAAACCGGCAGTTTCAGCATCGATCAAGGGGTTGGTGTGCGCGCTGTCGCAGGTGAGAAAACCGCGTTTGCTTACTCAGACGATATCTCATTCGCGTCCTTGATGGACGCCGCTGTGACCGTGCGCAGCATCGGCGCTGCAGCGCAAAGTCGGCGCATCAAAGTACCCGCCCGCAAAGTCGCAGCCAGCCGCACGCTTTACCCGGCCATGGACCCCATGGGCAGCATGGACAGTGCGGCCAAAGTCAAGTTGCTGGAAAAAGTCGAACAATTGGCCCGTGCCAAAGACTCGCGCGTGGTGCAAGTCATGGCCGGTTTGGCCACCGAATACGATGTGGTGATGGTGGCGCGCGCAGATGGCACGTTGGCCGCCGATGTGCGGCCTCTGGTGCGTTTGTCGGTGTCGGTGATTGCCGAGCAGGGCCAACGCCGTGAGTCCGGCAGCGGCGGTGGCGGCGGCCGTTTTGGTCTGGCGTATTTTGACGATGAGATGGTCCACAGTTACGTCAACGACGCGGTGCATGCGGCCGTCACGAATCTCGATGCCCGCCCGGCACCTGCCGGTGAAATGACGGTGGTCTTGGGCCCCGGGTGGCCTGGTGTGCTGCTGCACGAAGCCATTGGCCATGGCTTAGAGGGCGACTTCAACCGCAAAGGCTCCAGCGCCTTCAGTGGTCGCATCGGTCAACGTGTGGCCGCCAAAGGCGTGACCGTGTTGGACGACGGTACCTTGGCCGATCGCCGTGGCTCGCTCAATGTGGACGATGAAGGCCATGCCAGTCAGCGCAATGTGCTGATTGAGGACGGCATCTTGAAGGGCTACATCCAAGACGCCATGAATGCGCGTTTGATGGGCGTGAAACCCACCGGCAATGGTCGCCGGGAAAGCTACGCGCATGTGCCGATGCCGCGCATGACCAATACCTATATGCTGGGTGGCGATAAAGATCCGCAAGAGATCGTGGCCAGCATCAAAAAAGGTTTGTACGCCACCAACTTTGGCGGCGGTCAGGTGGACATCACCAGCGGCAAGTTTGTGTTTTCAGCCAGCGAAGCCTATTGGGTGGAAAACGGCAAAATTTTGTACCCGGTTAAAGGGGCGACCTTGGTCGGCAGTGGTCCTGAGTCGCTGAAAAAAATCACCCTGATCGGCAACGACATGCGCTTGGACAGCGGTGTGGGCACTTGCGGCAAAGAGGGGCAAAGTGTGCCGGTGGGTGTGGGTCAGCCCACTTTGCGCATTGATGGCTTGACGGTCGGCGGCACCGCATGAGCACCTTGGCGACAAGTCGTCAGGTGGCGTCAGAAACTTGTGCTACATTGAGCCCATGACTTCGCGCATTGCTTTTTATTTTTACTTTTGGTTCTCAGTCCCCGGCGGACGAGAGGCGATCGCGTAAGCAACCCCACTCAGTCAAAACCGCCGGTGCCAACAGCCCGGCGGTTTTTTTTATGTCTCATTTTTCAATTGCCCATTTTCAAGGAGTTTCACGATGACCGATAAAGCCAAAGCGCAAAGCGAAGCCTGGTATGCGAGCCAAGTCGACAAGACCGGCCAAACCGACGACGAACGCATCAAGGACATCACCGTGCTCCCTCCTCCAGAACATTTGATTCGCTTTTTCCCCATTGCCGGCACGCCGGTCGAAAAGTTGATTGCCCAGACGCGCAAAAATATCCAGCGCATCGTGCATGGCAAAGACGATCGCTTGCTCGTCATCATTGGCCCCTGCTCGATTCATGATCCTGCTGCGGCCCTGGCCTATGCGCGCCAACTCCAACCCCTGCGCGAAAAATACGCAGATTCCCTTGAAATCGTGATGCGGGTTTACTTTGAAAAGCCTCGCACCACGGTGGGCTGGAAAGGCTTGATCAATGACCCTTACTTGGATGAGAGCTGCCGTATCGATGAGGGCCTGCGCATCGCACGTCAATTGCTGATCGAAATCAACCGCACTGGCTTGCCCGCAGCCAGTGAGTTTTTGGATGTCATCTCGCCGCAGTACATTGGTGACTTGATCAGTTGGGGCGCGATTGGCGCGCGCACCACCGAAAGCCAGGTGCACCGTGAATTGGCTTCTGGCTTGTCCGCGCCCATTGGCTTCAAAAATGGCACGGATGGCAACATCAAAATCGCCACCGACGCAATCCAGGCGGCAGCGCGCGGCCACCACTTTTTGTCGGTGCATAAAAATGGCCAAGTGGCGATTGTGCAAACCCAAGGCAACCAAGACTGCCACGTGATTTTGCGCGGCGGCAAAGCGCCCAACTATGACGCCGCCAGCGTGGCTGCCGCTTGCAAAGAGTTGGAGGCCGCCAAGTTGCCGGCCACTTTGATGGTCGACTGCAGCCATGCCAACAGCAGCAAGCAACATTTGCGTCAAATCGAAGTGGCCAAAGACATCGCTGCGCAAATGACGGCTGGCTCACACCAGGTGTTTGGCGTGATGGTGGAGAGCCACCTTCTGGATGGAGCGCAAAAATTCACCCCCGGCAAGGACGACGTGCGTAAGTTGACCTACGGCCAAAGCATCACCGACGCCTGCATCGGCTGGGATGACAGCGAGGCTGTATTGAAAGTGTTGTCGGATGCGGTGAAGGCGCGCCGTTCGCGCTGAGTTACTTCGCCAGTGCGGACAGCAGCTTGGCGTGAATCCCGCCAAAACCGCCGTTGCTCATGCACAGCAGATGGTCGCCAGCTTGTACCTGGGCCATCACCTTCGCCAGCAATTCATCGATGTTGGCGCCTACTTGCGCGCGCTCACCCATGGGGGCCAGCGCGGCGCTGGCGTCCCATTCCAGACCGCCGCTGTGGCAAAAAGCCAAGTCAACTTCTTCCAGGCTCCAGGGCAGTTGCGCTTTCATGGTGCCCAATTTCATGGTGTTGCTGCGGGGTTCGAAAATGGCCAGGATGCGCGCTTGCGGACCCAACTGCCGCCGCAGACCGTTGACGGTGGTGCGGATCGCGGTAGGGTGGTGCGCAAAATCGTCGTAGACCGTGATGCCGTTCACCACGCCACGCACCTCCATGCGGCGTTTGACGTTTTCAAAACTCGCCAAGGCCTGTGCGGCGTCAGCCGGCTCAACCCCCACGTGCTGCGCGGCGGCGATCGCGGCCAAGGCGTTGAGCTGGTTGTGCACCCCGCCGATGGCCCATTTCACCTGCGCCACGACCTGACCGGCTTGCAGCACGGCAAAGTCGGAGGGCTCGCCTTGCGCGGTGAAGTCGCTCACCGCAGCGCCAAAGGTGCGCACCTCACTCCAGCAGCCTTGCGCCAAAACCCGGCTCAGACTTTCTTCCAAGCCATTCACCACGATGCGACCCGAGCAGGGTACGGTGCGCACCAAATGGTGAAATTGACGCTCAATAGCAGCGAGATCGTCAAAGATGTCGGCATGATCGAACTCCAGGTTGTTCAAAATGGCGGTGCGGGGACGGTAATGGACAAACTTGCTGCGCTTGTCGAAAAACGCGGTGTCGTATTCGTCGGCTTCAATGACAAACAGTGGAGTTTTACCAGTTTGTGGGGCTGCACCCAAGCGGGCGGACACGCCAAAGTTCAGTGGCACGCCACCGACCAAAAAGCCAGGTTGCAAACCTGCTTGTTCCAAAATCCAAGCCAGCATCGTGGTGGTGGTGGTTTTGCCATGGGTGCCGGCCACAGCCAGCACATGGCGGCCTTGTAAAACGTGCTCAGACAGCCATTGTGGGCCGCTGGTGTACGGCAAGCCGGCGTCCAAAATCGCCTCCATCAGCGGGAATTTGGGGCTGCCGTCCTGCAACCGGGCTCGGCTGACCACATTGCCCACCACATACATATCGGCCTTCAGGGCCAATTGATCGGCTGAAAAGCCTTCGATCAATTCAATTCCCAAAGCGCGCAGCTGATCGCTCATCGGAGGGTAGACCCCAGCATCGCAACCTGTGACTTTGTGTCCCGCTTCACGCGCCAAGGCGGCCAACCCTCCCATGAAGGTGCCGCAAATACCCAAAATATGAATGTGCATGGTCCTGGATTTTAGGCGCAGTCTGACTGTGCAGTGCACAATCCCTGCATGGACGAATTGATGCAAGAAATTGCCGCTTGTGCCGCACGCCTGGTGGTCGAAGAGGGCTTGGAATATGGTGCAGCCAAACGACGGGCCGTGAAAACCATGGGCTTGCCACAGCGCAGCGCATTGCCCTCGAATGACTTGGTTGAAGCGCAGGTGCGCGACTACATCGCCTTATTTTGCGCCGACACCCAAGCTCAGGAGTTGGCCGCATTGCGCGCCCATGCCTTGCAGTGGATGATCCGGTTGCAAGATTTTCGTCCGCATCTGGGGGGGGCTGTGTGGCGAGGCACAGCCACACGACTTTCGGATATTTATCTGCAATTGTTCTGTGATGACGAAAAATCAACAGAAATTGCGCTCATTAATATGAATTTAACCTACGATGTCACTTCGGTTCAGGGCTTTCAGGGTGGTGCTGTGGATGCCTTGAGTTTGCACAGTTTCTGCCCGCAATTGGGTGAAGACATTGGGGTTCATTTGCTGATTTATGACCATGACGATCTTCGTGGTGCCTTGAAACCCGGCTCTGACGGACGCACGCTTCGAGGTGACGCCACAGCATTGAAGAGGCTCATTGAAAGCCAAAATGAGCATAAAGACGGTGAAAGAGAATGAGATGAGTGATCCAACGACGCTTTCCAAAAGAATGTGGCTGGCTGGCGCGGCCTGCATCGCTGGCTTGTCCGGAGCGGGCGTGGCCTGGTGGCGTTTATCGCCTCAAGCGGCGGTCGATGGCCGTACACAGGCTTTTTGGCAACTCAGTTTTGATCAACCCGATGGAGCGCGCCTGAACATGCAAGACTTCAAGGGCAAGCCCTTGTTGCTTAATTTCTGGGCCACTTGGTGCCCACCATGCATTGAGGAATTGCCTTTATTGGATTCTATTTGGCGGCAAAAATCTCAAAATAACCTTCAAATCCTGGGTTTGGCCATTGACCAGCCCAGTTCGGTTCGTCGATTTTTAGCGCAAAACCAACTGTCTTTCCCGATGGGTTTGGCGGGATTGACCGGTACTGAGTTGGGCCGTAG
>CANFMK010000055.1 GCA_947448325.1 Comamonadaceae bacterium | reverse complement strand
TGTTCCAGCCAATTTGAATGCGTGCGTTTTTTCCATGGTTTTCCTTGAAATGAAAAGTGATCATCAGATGGCACATTCAGTGTCATTTGTTTTTCATGATTTGACACTAGGGAGAAACACCAGTCCGCGCAATTTCGCCAGCACCCTCACAGCACGGCATACTGGCAGCGTGAATTGCACCCAGGATACAGAGCCCATGGTCAAACCAGCCCCCAAAGTTCTCGCCAAAATGACGCCATCGGAGCCGCTCCCCTCGGGCCTCGATGGGCGTCACCACCGCAGCATCAAAACCCGTCAAGTGATTGTCAAGGCGTTCATCGATTTGATTGGCAAGGGACAACCCTCGCCCACCGCAGAGCAAATTGCCACCCATGCCCAGGTCGGCCTGCGCACGGTGTTTCGCCATTTCGACGACATGGAAACCCTCTACCGCGAAATCACGCAACGCCTGGACGAGTTGATGATGCCCTTGGTGAACAAGCCTTTGAATGCCGGCTTGTGGTCAGAGCGGTTGGTGGAAAGCATAGAGCGGCGCTGCGATATTTTCGACCGCCTGGCGCCCTTTCATACGGCGGCGCAGCTGCATATGCACGATTCGGCGTACATCCTGCAGCAGATCCAACGCCGAGTGAAAATTGAACAGGACATCCTGGCTTGGCTGCTGCCTGCGCCCTATTTGGAAGACCCCGTCTTTTTTGAAGCCTTGTCCATGCTGGTGAGCCTGGAAACCTGGATGCGTTTGCGCAGCTTGCAAGGCCTGTCCAACGCCAAAGCCAAAGCGGTGGTGTTGCGATCTGTGCAATCCCTGATGGCCTCGCACCCCGCCGCAGGCTGAGCATTCCATCGCTGAACCTTTTCACATTCACGAGGGCACCCCGATGTCATCTTCACCCTTGCGCCTGAGCGGCGTGCCCGGCTCCCCTTACACCCGCAAGATGGCCGCGTTGCTGCGCTATCGGCGTCTTCCTTTTCAACTCATCCCGTCCAGCAACGGCGCACCTGGCCTGCCGCGCGCCCAACCGCACCTGCTGCCCACGTTTTACCTGCCCGATGCCCAAGGCGATCTGCAGGCGGTGACGGACTCCACGCCTTTGATTCGCCGCTTCGAAGCCGAGTTTTCGGGGCGCAGCGTGATCCCGCCCTCACCCGCTTTGGCCTTGATCGACGCCTTGCTGGAAGACTTCGCCGACGAATGGCTGACCAAGGCCATGTTCCATTACCGCTGGTCGTATGCCGCTGACATTGCCAAAGCAGGCCCCATTTTGGCCTCTTGGTTGCAACCTTTGGCCAGCGATGCAGAGTGGCGCAGCGTTGCCCAAAAGGTGTCTTCACGCCAAATCGAACGCTTGCGTTTTGTCGGCTCCAACCCCCAGACGACACCGATCATTGAAGCCGGCTACCAGCGGGTTTTGCAGGTCATGGAAGCCCATTTGCACGCGCACCGCTTCATGATGGGTGCGCGGCCGGGGGCTTGCGATTTTGGCTTGTACGGTCAGCTGACCCAATTGGCGCAGTTTGACCCGACGCCCATGGCACTGGCTGTGGAACTAGCGCCCCGGGTGTGCGGTTGGGTCGGTGTGGCCGAAGATCTTTCAGGCTTGGAGGTGAGTGATGCCAATTGGCTGACAGGCAGCGACTTGCCCCCCACGTTGACGGCTCTGCTGAGCGAGGTGGGCCGCTTGTATGCCCCTTTGCTGCGGGCCAATGCCCACGCCCTGCAAGCCGGCCAGACCGAGTTCACCGCGCAAGTGGACGCTCAAGCTTGGACGCAGCAGGTCTTCCCCTACCAAGCCAAATGCTGGATGTGGCTGCGGCGCGACTACCAAGCCCTTGCCAGCGACGAACGCCAACACGTGGATCGGTGGCTCAAGGGCACGGGCTGCGAAGTGCTGTTCAAAGACTGAGACAGCGCAGCGCTTGGCTGGGCGGGGTCAAACCCCGACTATGCGCGCCAATTGCACCAACCAGCCCTGAATGCGCGGCGCCACATAACGCAGGCGCGGGCGGCGGGCTTCGGCCGCTTTGACGATCTGCGCGACGATGGAGCCGGTGCCGCGCGCCTCGAGAAAATCAAAGCTCTTTTTTTCTTCGGCCTGCAAGCGCGCGCGCAGGGGCCAAAAATAAGAGCGCTCGTCCATCCAATCGTATTTGCGCGCGGCCATGTCTTGGTTGAAACCGGTGTGGATCGCGCCAGGCTCGATGAGTGCAATGTGGATATTTTTTTTCAAACGGTCCATCTCGGCGCGCAAACCGGCGCCAGCGGCCGACAAGGCAAATTTGGTCATGCTGTAGGGCATCAAAAACGGCATCGGAATGCGCCCGGCGATCGAGCTGACCAAGAGCACGGTGCCCCGCTCGCGCGCCACCATGCCGCGCAGCACGGTTTGCGTGAGCGCCAAAGTGGCAAACACATTGACTTCAAACGCCTTGCGCACACGCTCCATGGGCACTTCGGCCAGGGCCCCGGACTCGCCCACGGCCGCGTTGTTGATCAGCACGTCCAACGCCAAAGGCTCGACCAAAGCGCGGTCCGCTTCGCAGGTGATGTCGAGTTTGAACACCTGGATGGACAACCCCAGCGCCAGCACTTCGCTCGACAGGGTCTGCGCTTGCACGTCGTCCACAGTCGTCGCCCAAACTTGATGGCCCCGCGCGGCGAGCGCGAACGCGGCATCGCGCCCAATACCCGTGCCCGCACCGGTGATTAAGATTTTTTTAGACAAGAATGACTCCTGGTTAAAGGCTTGACCGTGACCCCAAATGCCCTGCCCCACAAGCTGCAAGAAATAGCGAAAACCCTGAGACTCGCTGTGCATGGCCGTGCTACATTGTGCCTAAACAATACACTAGTGTTTTGAACTGCATCAGACTGTATCCTGCCCATCTGTGGGCGCCATGATCGTTCCCCAATTTACCGATGTCATTGAAAAGCCTGTTCTTGCCCGCCATCATCGCTTGGTGGCTGTCGCCACAGCGGTTGGCGCGTCAGCGCAGCAGCGCAGAACGGCGCCGCCGCCAGCGCGGGGAGCGGCATCAGGTGCATTATTTTCACCAAGCCGACGACCCCTACTCGGCGCTGATGGTGCAATGCCTGCCGCAACTGCGCCAGCGCTACGAGATTGACGTGGTGCCGCACCTGGTCAGCCCCCCGGCTGACGACGCCGCACCCGACCGCGAACGCCTGATCGCTTACAGCCGCAAAGATGCGGCTTGGCTGGCGCAGCACCATGGTTTGAATTTTGTGGACCGGGGCGTGCAACCCACACCGCTGGAGGTTGAAAAAAACAGCGCCCAGCTTGTCCACGCCATCGCAGCGCAGCAGTTTGAATCGCTCAGCGCCGACTTGGTGCAGGCCTTGTGGCATCCCAGCACAGCGTCCCCTGCAGCCCAGGCATGGCCCACAGCCAATGCGGCCCAAGTGCACGCTCATCTGGCCGAATCGAATGCTTTGCGCCAACGCTTGGGCCACTACAACGGCGGCATGCTGTATTACGCCGGCGAATGGTATTGGGGCCTGGACCGCTTGCACTATTTAGAAGAGCGCTTGCACGCCTTAGGCGCTGCCCGCCCGGGCATCAGCGGATGCCTGTTCGCCCCAGAAGCGGCTGTGCAGTGGCCGCAAGCGGCGCCCGGCACCTGCGTTGATTTTTTCTTTTCCTTGCGCAGCCCCTACTCGGCCATTGCTGCACAGCGCCTGTTTGCCTTGACGCAGGGCACGCACATTCAGGTGCGTCTGCGCTATGTCTTGCCCATGGTCATGCGCGGACTGGCTGTGCCGCAAAGCAAGCGCATGTACATCAGCCAAGATGCAGCGCGTGAAGCGCGGCGCTTGCATGTGCCGTTTGGCCGTGTGTGCGACCCGGTAGGAAAACCCACGGAACGGGGCTTGTCGCTGATGCCTTTGGCCGAGGCCCAAGGCAAGGGCCAGGCCTATGTGCTGTCGTTCATGCAAGGGGTGTGGGCCGAGGGTTTGGATGCGGGCAGCGACAAAGGCCTGCGCCGGATCACCGAGCGCGCCGGCCTGGCCTGGCCCGATGTTTGCGCCGCATTGCAACAAGACGCGTGGCGCGAAACCGCCGAAACCAACCGCTTGGAGATGTTGCGCCTGGGCCTGTGGGGCGTGCCCAGCTTCCACATCGGTGACACCGCGGTCTGGGGGCAGGACCGCTTGGAGGCGGTGGCGTGGGCCTTGCGCCAACAGGCTGCTGACTGACTTGAATCGTCCATCCACAGAGAAAACACCATGAAGCCCTTGATCATCTGGCTGTCCAAAATGAGTTGCCTGGCATTGCTTGGCTTTGGCGCGGCGCAGGCCTTGTGGCCGCAAGTTGTGCTCTTGCCTTTTGATGCCACACGGGCAGCCTTGATTTTGCTGGCCATCCATGTGGCAGAACTGCTGTTTGTCTTCAAGCACGTGCGTTTGTACACAGGGCCCCTGGCCGTCAGTGTGCTGCTGACGCTGTTGTTTGGTTTGTTGCACTGGAAGCCTTTGGCCGATGCCGCAGCCTCTGGCGCTTTGCCTCTGAAAGAATCACATGACTGAGCCTCAATCCGCCCGCACCGCGCAGTGGCCCCATCGATGGATCGCGGCAGGCACGCTGGTGCTGAGTGCAGGGCTGAGCTGGGCGGCCAGCGTGAATGCGCCCACCAGTCCTGTGCAGCGCAAACCAGGGCAAGCCCCGAACATCGTGATCTTGGTCGCGGACGATTGGGGCTTCAGCGACTTGGGCTCTTTTGGCGGTGAAATCGCCACTCCCCATTTGGACGCACTGGCGCAACGCGGCGTGCGTTTTTCCAACTTCCATACGGCTGCGTCATGCTCACCCACACGCTCGATGTTGCTGACGGGCGTGGAAAGTCACCGCACCGGCGTTGGCAATTTGCGCGAGACCACACCGCGCGCCCACATGAGCAGCCCCGCCTACCAAGGCTCACTGAGCCAAAGGGTGGTGACGGTGTCGAGTTTGTTGAAGGACCAGGGTTACCGCACCTACGTCACCGGCAAATGGAATGTTGGCTCCGAGCCGCGCAATCTGCCGCCACAGCGCGGCTTTGACCGCTCCCTGGTGCAGGGCGACACCGGCTCTGACAACTGGGACCCCGCGCAACGCTATTTGCCGCACACCGACAAAGCCTATTGGTACGAGGATGGCCAAACCGCCGTCATGCCCAAGGCGTTTTACTCGTCCGAATATTTTGTCGATCGCATGATCGGCTACCTCAACCAAGACCAGGCCAGCGGCAAGCCCTTTTTGGCTTATGTGGGTTTTCAGGCCAACCACGTGCCGGTTCAAGCGCCGGCTGAGTTCGTTGCCAAATACAAGGGCCGCTACGACCAAGGATGGACCGCTTTGCGCGAGGCGCGCCGCGACCGCGCCGCCGCCTTGGGGCTGGTGCCGGCCAACACCCCCATGGCGACACTGCCCACGACCTTGGATTGGGCCGCGCAAGATGCCCAGTCTCAACGTTATGAAGCCCGGCGCATGGAAGTCTATGCCGCCATGGCCGAAGCCATGGACCACCATGTGGGCCGATTGGTCGCCCACCTGAAAGCCACGGGCCAATATGACAACACGGTGTTCGTGTTTTTGTCGGACAACGGCGCTGAGGGCTCGGACTACAAAATGGCACAGCCTTGGCTGTGGACCCAATACACCCAAGACATTGACCGCTTGGGCAGCCGCGGGGCTTACAGCATCCAAGGACCGAGCTGGGCCAGCGCCTCCAACAGCCCGATGAACGGCTTCAAGTTCTTCGCCAGTGAAGGGGGCATTCGCGTGCCGATGTTCATCGCCGGTGCCGGTGTGCACAGTGCACGCCCCATCTACACCGGCTTGACGCATGTGACCGACATTGCCCCCACCTTGCTGGACTTGGCCGGTATTGCGCGCCCAGCAGACCTCTACAAAGGCCAGCCGATTGAAACCATGGCCGGCCACAGCCTGCGCGCCGCCTTGCAAGGTGATCACCAACCGCTGCGCCGGGCCGATGAAATTCTGGGCTATGAGTTGTCCGGCAATGCAGCCTTGTTCAAAGGCAATTTGAAACTGGTGAAAAACCTGCCCCCTTTGGGCAACGGTGAGTGGCGTTTGTATGACGTGGTGACCGACCCGGGTGAGACGCGCGACCTGCAGCAACAGATGCCGGCTGAATTTGCAGCCATGCAAAAAGACTACCAACTTTGGGCCGATGCCCATGGCGTTTTACCTGTGCCAGAAGGCTATAACCCTGTGACGCAAGTGGCCATCAACACAACGATGAACTATTGGTTGCCCGCCTATGGCCCCTGGGGAGGGGGTGGCCTGTTGCTGCTGATCGGCACCTGGATCGTTTGGCGGCGACGCCACCGCTCGGGTTGAAAATGACATTTCCTTCAGGTTACTTTCGCAGTCCTTGGCCGGCGGAAGATGCGGGTCCAAGGCGCATGCAAGCGCCCTGGGGCGCCAGCGGCTTGAACCTGCAAGCGGGCGAGCGCTTGGCCTGCACCACGCGCCACACCGTGCTCTCGACCATGACGGTATTGGGCGATCCGGGCCAGGTCTACCTGTTGACGCATTCGGCCCTGCGTTCACGCCTGGGTCTGCCGACCACCGCGTGCGTGGAGATGATCGATCCATTGACCTTGAAGACCCTGTGCGCTTCCCCGCGTTTGCCCGGCGGCCCCATGTGGCCAGGCGGCATGGCGATTCACGCCAACAGCGATCTGTATGTGGTCTATGGCCGCCATGCCCATCGCTTGAATCGCGCCTGCGAAGTGCGCGCGCATTTTGAACTGCCTGTTGATCAAGCCTACAACTCGTTTGTGATTTTGGACAACGGCTTGCTGGTGACCAAAAATCTGTCTGACCACAGCGCTGCGCAATTGACGGTGCTGACCCCGGATCTGCAAAGCGCTTGCGCCGATACGTTGTGCCCAGAACCTTCGATTGCGCGCCTGAGCAGCCAAGGCAACACGGTCTATGTGGTGGGCGTGCGCTCAGTGTTTCGCTACCACTGGCGCAACGAGGTGCAAGCTTTGGTGCGTGATGAGGCTTGGCATCATGACTACGTGGCGGGCACCACGCAGACGTATGGCTGGGACGCGGTGATCGATGGCCATGACGCCTGGTTCATGGACAACGGCCACCACAACTACCAGGTGCGCATGATCGGCTCGGGCCTGAACCCCACGCCCAACCGTTTGATCCGCGTGGCGCTGGACAACGCGCGAGACCACCAAGCCTGGGAGGTGAGCGGCCTGCGCCATGGCAGCATCACCAACCCACCGTTGGTGGACTTGAAAACCAACACGGTGATCGCTTACGACTCCGCCAATCGGGTGCTGCGCGGCTGGCGAATGCAAGCGTTAGAGGGCCCAACCGCCCTGGAACCCTTGTGGCAAAAAACAGGCTTTGGCTGCGCCAGCCACATGATCTTGTACCCGGACAGCGGCGAGTTGGTCGTCAACGATTACCGCCGTTGGGGTGAAGAAGTGGTGGTGCTGGACATCGCCAGCGGCACAGAAAAAGCCCGTGTGCGCAGCGGCGGAATCACCCAAGGGGTGGTGTTTCCCAGTGTGGGTTGGCAGCGGGATCTGTACTGGTGCTCGATGGGCCGGTTGGCGCGCATCTTTGTCGCCTGAGGTGTGAACTGCACCGGGCAAAAGCCGCGCGCAGTTCACAGCTTTAAAACCGTTGACTGACCCGGATCTCTTTGCTGTCTGCGGGCAAGCTGATGAAGTCGCCATCGATCCCCACGCGGATCGGGCCTTTGAAGATGGAGGTGGCGTCACCTAAAAAGGCTTTGGCCATGCCCGGCAGCGGCAAGGGCGGTGCAATGTGGCTGAGCAACAAATACCCCACCTGCGCGTCTTGGGCGACTTGCGCGGCCTGCTCGGGCGAGGTGTGGTAGTCCACGATATCGGCCATGAGTTTTTTCAAGTTCGGCCGGCCCGCCTGCACAGACGCATCCCCAATGGCGCGCACCAGGGGCTCGGACAAGGCCTCGTGCACCAGCAGGTCCACGCCCTTGGCTTGCGTGCGCACCGCGTCCGAGGGGCGCGTATCGCCGCTGAGCACCACGGTGCGGCCCTTGTAGCTGATGCGATACCCCACCGCGGGGTGGACCGGCGCGTGGTCCACCGCAAAGGCACGCACCTCCACGCCGCCCTCTTGGTAGACCAGCTGATCACGCTGCCCGGCCACTTCAAAAGGTCGGGCCTCGCCGCCAAAGCCCGTGGACGGCACCACGGCCTCGCCGTGGTGCGCCACACGGTAGCTTTGATCTTGGGCATACACCTCGCGCAAGCCTGCGACCACACGCTCGACGCCAGGGGGCCCGAACACTGGCGCGGGCTTGGCGTTGCCCGTAGACACCCAGCGCTGCAACAGCAACTCGCCCAAACCATCCAAATGGTCGGAATGGAAATGGGTCAGGAAAATCGCGTTGATCTGGCCATGGTTCACGCCCATCTTGCCCAGGTTGCGGGTGGCGGCATTGCCGGCATCAAAGACCAAGATCTGACCGCCCGCCACCACCAAGGTGCAGGGGCCGGTGCGTTTGTCGTCAGGGAAAGGCGAGCCCGCACCGCACAAGCCGACATGCAGGCCGTCGCTCAGTTCAGTTTTCAATTCGGTGGCCAGCCGCTTGGCCACCACTTTTTGGGCCACCCACACACTCAGGCGGGCCTGAAAAGCCCAAGCCGTCATGGCCACCGCCACCAGGACCAACAGGGCGTAAATGAATCCGCGAGAACGTGAGCGGGTCATGGGGCAGTTCCTTCAGGGGCTGGGGAGAGGGTTGTTGTGGATGAATTGCACCAAAGCCTGGGCGACTTCAACGCCACTGTCTTCTTGCAAAAAATGGCCTGCACCGCGGATGTTCGCATGCGGCTGGCCCTGCGCGCCGGGCACCAAGGCTTGCCAAATTTTGTAACCGCCTTTGGTGATCGGGTCGCGGTTGCTGAACAGGGTCACCAAAGGCTTGTGCCATTGCTTGAACACCTCGTCCCACGCACGGGCATTGACTTGGCCCTCGGGATGGTTCGGCCCGTCCGGCACCAGCGTGGGAAACACCCGCGCACCCACGCGGTAAGCGCGGCCGGGGAAAGGCGCGTTGTATGCCGCCACTTCGTGATCGGTCAAACCCTTTTGACAGCCGGTTTTGACAATCCGGCCAATCGGAAACCAGGGGCTGTACATCGCAAAAGCACGCCAAATGCGAAAGACGGGGGGCAGCGTTTCTTGACCGGTGGGCAAAGCGGCATTGCCCAAGGCGATGCGCGCAAACCGCTCGGGCATGCCTGCGACCACCCGCAGCCCGATCAAGGAGCCCCAGTCTTGGCCGAAAAACGTCATGTCTTGCCAGCCTTGTTGCTCGATCAGTGCGGACATCCAGGCCACGTGGTTGGCGTAGGTGTAGTCCTCGCGCCGGGTCGGTTTGTCCGAGCGGCCAAAGCCCACCTGATCCGGCGCAATCACCCGGCAGCCGGCTTGCACCAAGACCGGGATCATCTTGCGGTACAGATAAGACCAAGCAGGCTCGCCATGCAGCAAGTACACCAGGGGCCCATCGCGCGGGCCCTCGTCGATGAAGGCCACACGCAAGCCACCCACCTCGGTGTACTGGGGCTGGTAGGGAAAATCGGTCAAGCCTTGAAAACAGGTGTCGGGTGTTCTCAGGAATTTGTCGACCTGGGGTAAGGATCTCATGCCGGCGCACCAACCAATGGATGTTAACAATACATTAGTGTATTGTTTAAATGCCAGGCTGTCTTCCCCTCTGGCATGAGTGAAAACCATGAGGGCGGCCCCGGCGGGCAGGCCGTGTTGCAATCCGTCACACATTCGGGCTTCACTTGACCCTGATCATTAGCACTCTCATTGCGCGAGTGCTAAAATCAACCTCATCCTGAAAGGAGTTCTGGTATGAACATTCAAACTGGTTCCCCCATCTCTGCTGCTGTGACTTTGAGCAACCCCTGGGCGGTCGTGCCGTCGCTGGGGCATTTAGACGCCTACATTTCTGCGGTCAACCGCATGCCCATGCTCACCCTCGAGCAAGAGCAGGCTTTTGCGCGCAAACTCAAAAACGAGGGCGACTTAGAGTCCGCCGGTAAGTTGGTGCTCTCGCACCTGCGCTTGGTGGTGTCGGTCTCGCGCCAGTACCTGGGCTATGGTTTGCCACACGGCGACCTGATCCAAGAAGGCAATGTGGGCCTGATGAAAGCCGTCAAACGCTTTGACCCGGACCAAGGCGTGCGCCTGGTCAGCTACGCGCTGCACTGGATCAAAGCGGAAATTCACGAGTACATCCTGAAAAACTGGCGCATGGTCAAAGTGGCCACCACCAAAGCCCAACGCAAATTGTTTTTCAACTTGCGCTCGATGAAGCAAGGTTTCAAAGCCGATGCCGGCTTGGACACGCACCGCGATACCTTGACGGTGGACCAAATCGATGTGATGGCGCGCGACTTGAACGTCAAGCGCGAAGAAGTCATGGAAATGGAAACCCGCATGGCCGGTGGCGATGTGCTGCTGGACCCGGCCCCTTCGGACGATGGCGAACAGGCTTACGGGCCGATCGCCTACTTGGCCGACATCAACCATGAACCCACCGCGATGATCGAGGCGCACGAACGCGATTTGTTGTCCAGCGATGGCATTGCCACCGCTTTGGCCGCTTTGGACGAGCGCAGCCGCCACATTGTGGAAGAGCGCTGGCTCAAAGTGAACGACAACGGCACCGGCGGCATGACGCTGCACGACTTGGCAGCGGTGTACGGCGTGAGCGCCGAGCGCATTCGCCAGATCGAAGTGGCGGCGATGAAGAAAATGAAGAAAACGTTGACCGAGTACGCTTGATCAGCGCCCTTGTTTTTTCTTCTCCAGCCCGGTCACAAGCCGGGCTTTTTTCATGGCACGGCCCACACTGGCTTTAAGATGCCGCCAACCCACCCATCCGACAAGGCTCTCATGACCACAACGCCACTTCGCCGCACCCTCACCGCCTTGCTGTTGTTGGGGCCCGTGCTGGCTTTGCCCACCCTGGCCGAAACCGCGCCCGCTTGGCCGAACAAACCGCTGCGCATCCTGGTTGGCTTTCCAGGCGGCTCCACGCCTGATCTGACGGCCCGCGCGATTGCCGAGCCTCTGTCCAAAGCCCTGGGCCAACCGGTGATTGTGGAGAACAAAGTGGGGGCGGGTGGCAATATCGCTGCCGACCTGGTGGCCAAATCCACCGACGGCCACACCCTGGGTTTGATGATCAACGGCAATATGACGATCGCCAAAATCCTCAACCCCAAAGTCCCCTACGATCCCCTGAAAGACTTGGCCCCGATCAGCCTGATCGGAACCGCACCGCTGGTGTTGTCGGCACCGGCGAGCATCGCCGGTTCTGCGCAAGAAGTCATGGCGCAGGCCCGCCAAGCCGGCAACCAATGGAGCTACGGCTCGCCCGGCATGGGCACCGTGGCCCACCTGGGCATGGAGTTGCTCAAAGCCCGCGCGGGCATTGACCCGGTGCATGTGCCCTACCCTGGCAATCCGCAAATCATCACCGCCATGCTGGGGGGTCAAATCCAACTGGCCTTGCTCCCCCCGGCCCTGGTCTCCGCGCAAATCAAAGGCGGCAAGCTGCGTGCCGTGGGCATCACTGCCACCGGCCGCAGCACCTTGACGCCCGATATTCCCAGCCTGTCTGAAGCCGGCGTGAAAAACTTCCAAATGGAAATTTTCAATGCCATGGCCGCGCCGGCCAGCATGCCGGCGGCGCACATCCAGCAGCTTTCAGCCCTGGTCAGCGACATCGTGCGCGCCCCCGAAATGCGGGCCAAGCTGTTCCACCAAGGCTGGCAAGTGGTGGGCTCCTCGCCCGAAGGCTTGGCCAACCGCATCGCGTCGGACACCGCCGCTTTGGGCCACATCATTCGCAGTCAAAAGATCGAGCAGCCCTGAGGCCTTAAGCCCTGCATGGGTTTCCCCCATGGGCATGCGCCGCAGCGCTCGGCATGATGGCTCAGCTTTAACTCCACCAAGAGACTGACTGAGATGACTTCCAGCGCTGATGTGACCAGCACCATGATGCAGGTGCCTTTGTCTTTGAACCATTTTTTGGAGCGGGCCGGCACCCTGTTCCCGACCAACGAGATCGTCTCGCGACTGCCCGACAAATCGCTGGTCAAGCACAACTACGGGCAGTTCTACGACCGTACACGCCGCTTGGCGCAAGGGCTGCAAGACCTGGGGATTCGCAAAGGCGATCGGGTGGCCACCCTGTGCTGGAACCACCACGCCCATCTGGAGTGCTACTTTGGCATCCCCGCCGCCGGTGCGGTGATGCACACCCTGAATTTACGTCTGTCGGCCGATGAGATCGCATGGATCGCCAACGATGCGCAAGACAAAATTTTGATCATTGACGATGTGCTGCTGCCCTTGTACCGGCAGTTTGAACACCAGTACAGCTTCGACAAAGTCATCGTGTTCCCGTTTTCTGGTGCCGCCGTGCCCAGCGAATTCATGGATTACGAACAGTGGCTGGCGGGCACAGACGCCAGCGGTTTCAGCTATGCGCCGCACGCCGAGGACGACCCGGTGTCCATGTGCTACACCTCGGGCACCACCGGTCGCCCCAAGGGCGTGGTGTACTCGCACCGCTCCACCGTGCTGCACACCTTGGTGGCCTCACTGGGTGACTTTTGGTCTTTGCGCGGCACCGACGTGGTGATGCCTGTGACCCCCATGTTCCACGCCAACAGCTGGGGCATTCCGTATGGCGCAGTGATGATGGGCGTCAAGCTGGTCTTTCCCGGGCCCCATTTGCACCCCGACGATCTCTTGGACCTGATGCAACTGGAGCCACCGACCCTGTCCTTGGGCGTGCCCACCATTTGGATGAGTTTGATCCAAACCTATGAGGCGGCGCTGACAACGCAGCCGGGCCGCTGGCAGTTGCCTGCAGGCATGCGCAGTCTGGTCGGCGGCGCTGCCGTGCCCGAGGCTTTGATTCGCGCCTTTGACAAACATGGCATCTGGATTTTGCAAGGCTGGGGCATGACCGAAACCTCACCGGTCTGCACCATCTCTTACCCCAAGGCCGAACTGCGCGACGCGCCCATGGACGAGCGTTACCGCCGCGCCGCCATGGCCGGCATTCCGGTGCCTTTGGTGGATTTGCGCATCCGCAATGACCAAGGAGGCAACGCCGACTGGGACGGTCAGCAAGTGGGCGAGCTGCAAGTGCGCGGCCCTTTCATCACCGGCAGCTACCACCATGTGCCGGTGCAAGAAGACAAGTTCTCTGCCGACGGTTGGCTGCGCACAGGCGATGTGGCCAGCGTGGACAGCCTCGGGTTTGTCCGCATCACCGACCGCACCAAAGACCTGATCAAGTCGGGCGGTGAATGGATCAGTTCGGTGGATTTGGAAAACGCTTTGATGGCGCACCCGGGCATTGCCGAGGCAGCGGTAATTGCCATTCCAGACGATAAATGGAGCGAGCGACCCTTGGCGTGTGTCGTGGCCAAACCCGGCCATGCGCCTCAAACGGCTGAATTGGCCGACCATTTGATCAAGATGGGCTTTGCCAAATGGCAGGTGCCCGATCGCTACGAATGGATTGCCGCCGTGCCCCGCACTTCGACCGGCAAGTTCTACAAACTCAAGCTGCGCGAGATGTTTCCAAAGTGACTGCCTGAGGGAAAGCACCGATAGCAAGCCACCAATCCTCTGAGAGGATGCACTCCATCTTTGCGATTTTCAGCAGCAAAACCGAAGGGGTTGAATGAACGTTCAAGAAACGAGCACTGCACAGCGCGCACCCACAGCACAGGATGTGTTGTTGTCGGTCCAGCAAGTGACAGTGAGATTCCGTGGCATTGTGGCTTTGGATGGCGTGTCCTTTGATGTACACCGTGGCCAAATCGCTGGCTTGATTGGCCCTAACGGCGCCGGCAAAACCACTTTGTTCAATTGCCTTTCTCGGCTGTACGACTACAGCGAAGGTCATATCCATTTTGATGGTCAACTGCTCGACCCGATGACGCGGCACAAAACCGCCGAAGTGGGCATTGGCCGCACCTTCCAAAATTTGGCTTTGTACAAAACCATGTCGGTGCTGGACAACATCAAGGTGGGCGCGCATTGCCGCGCCCAGCAAGGTTTCTTGGCACACGCCCTGCGACTGCCTGGCGTGGCGGAAGAAGAAGCCAAAATTCAAGCCGACGCGCAGCGCTTGATCGAGTTTCTGGACTTGCAAGATGTGGCCCATCGCAAAGTCTCGGACCTGCCTTTTGGCACCCAAAAGCGGGTGGAGCTGGGCCGCGCACTGGCCAGCCAACCCCAGCTGCTGCTTTTGGATGAGCCAGCCGCAGGCTTGAACCATGAAGAGGTCACCGCACTGGGCGACCTGATTCAACACATCCGCGACGAATTCAAAATCACCGTGTTGCTGGTGGAGCACCACATGAGTTTGGTGATGCGGGTCTCTGACAAAGTGGTGGCACTGAACTTTGGCAAAAAGATTGCCGATGACACGCCCGCCAACGTGCGCCAGCATCCCGAGGTGATTCAAGCTTATTTGGGGTCCGCAGCATGAGCCGTATTTTGTTGGAAGTGAAAGACCTGTACGCCGGCTATGGCGCCACCGAAGTGATTCATGGCCTGTCGATGCAAATCGAAGAAGGCAGCATCACCACGCTGTTGGGCGCCAACGGCGCAGGCAAAACCACCACCCTGCGCGCCTTGAGCAAGATGATCAAAGTGCGCGGCCAGATCCTGTTTGATGGCAAAGCCATTGAATCTTTGGCGACCGAAGACATTGTGCGTTTGGGCGTGGCCCATGTGCCCGATGGGCGCGGCACCTTTGGCAGTCTGTCCGCCGAAGAAAACCTGCAACTGGGCTGCTATACCCGCAAGGACAAAAAAGAAGCTGCGCTGGACCAGGAAAAAATGTACACCTACTTTCCCCGACTCAAGGAGCGGCGGCATCAACAGGCCGGCACCTTGTCGGGCGGCGAACAACAGATGCTGGCGATTGCCCGCGCCTTGATGCTGCGCCCCCGCTTGCTGCTGCTGGACGAGCCCTCGTTTGGCTTGGCCCCGCTGATCGTGCGAGAAATTTTCGACATCATGCGCACCATCAATCAGTTGGACAAAGTCACTATTTTGTTGGTCGAGCAAAACGCCGCCATGGCCTTGGACTTGGCCAGTCACGCCTATTTGCTGGAAACCGGCAAGCTGGTGTTGTCAGGTCGTTCTGAAGACCTCAAGCAAGACGAAGCCGTTCGTCGCTCCTACCTCGGTCATTGAGAGCACACCACCATGGAAACCTTCATTCACCAAGTTGTTGCCGGCATCGCCACAGGGGGCGTTTACGCCAGCCTCGCGCTGGCGCTGGTCATGATTTACCAGTCCACCCACCACATCAATTTCGCCCAAGGCGAAATTGCCATGTTCGCCACCTACATGGCTTGGACGCTGATCAACGCAGGCGTGTCCTATTGGCTGGCATTTGTCTGCACGATTTTGCTGGCCTTCACGCTGGGGGTGGTGATTCAGCGGGTCATCATTCAACCGGTCGAAAAAGCCCCTGTCTTGAACGTGGTCGTGGTTTTCATTGGCCTGCTGGTGATTCTCAACAGCATCGCCGGTTGGATCTTCACCTACACCATCAAATCTTTTCCTTCGCCGTTTCCCAAAGAGCCTCCGTTTGGACTGCACTTCATTTCATCGCACGAGTTGGGTTCGATCGGTGTGACGCTGGTGCTGTTGGTGTTGCTGTACAGCTTCTTTAAATTCACCCCCTTGGGTTTGGCCATGCGGGCTGCCGCGCAAAACCCGGACTCCAGCCGCTTGGTGGGCATCCGCGTGGGTTGGATGCTGGCCCTGGGCTGGGGCTTGGCTGCGGCCATTGGCTCGGTGGCCGGCATGATGATCGCACCGGTGGTGTTTTT
>CANFMK010000054.1 GCA_947448325.1 Comamonadaceae bacterium | reverse complement strand
GTCGACGCTTTTCAAAGTGGCCATGTCGCCGCCGTCATGGTCGGCCCAGGCGCGCAGAACCGAGCAAATCCGCGCATGCGCGTACTGCACGTAATACACCGGGTTGTCGTTGTTTTTTTGGATGGCCAGATCGACGTCAAAGGTGTATTCGGTGTCGGGCTTGCGGGACAACAAGAAAAAGCGCACCGCATCGGTACTCGTCCACTCGATCAGGTCGCGCAAAGTGACATAGCTGCCGGCGCGCTTGGAGATTTTCACCTCCTCGCCACCGCGCATCACGCGCACCATGGTGTGCAGCACATAGTCGGGGTAGCCCTCAGGAATTCCGACGTTGGCGGCTTGCAAACCGGCGCGCACGCGGGCGATGGTGCCGTGGTGGTCGGTGCCTTGAATGTTCACCACTTTGCGAAAGCCACGCTCCCACTTGGCGATGTGGTAGGCCACATCCGGCACAAAATAGGTGAAGGTGCCGTCTTGCTTGCGCATGACCCGGTCTTTGTCGTCGCCGTAGTCGGTGGACTTGAGCCAAAGGGCTCCATCTTGTTCGTAGGTCTTGCCAGCGGCTTGAAGACGGCTCACCGCATCAGCCACTTTGCCGCTGGTGTACAGGCTGGACTCGAGGTAGTAGTTGTCGAACTTGACGTCAAAGGCTTTCAAGTCCAAGTCCTGCTCATGGCGCAGATAGGCCACGGCGAACTGGCGCATGCCGTCCAGGTCGTTCACATCACCACTGCCGGTGAATTCGCGGTCGTCGGAGCGTACGGTCTTTTTTGCCAAGAAGTCTTGTGCAATGTCGGCGATGTACTCGCCGTTGTAAAACGCTTTGCTGGCCGGGTTGTCAGGGTCGGTGGGCCAGCAAGTGTCGCCAGGCTTGAAGCCTTGGGCACGCAGCTGGGTGCTGGTGGCCAGGGTGTTGATTTGCACGCCCGCATCGTTGTAATAAAACTCACGGTAGACGTCAAATCCTTGGGTTGCAAACAAATTGCAAATCGCGTCACCCAAAGCGGCTTGACGGCCGTGACCCACGTGCAGCGGGCCGGTGGGGTTGGCGGAGACGAACTCCACCAATACACGTTGGCCATTGGCGGCTTGCTGGCCAAATTCAGGGCCTGCGGCCAGCACTTCGTGGACGATGGCTTGCTTGGCCGCGGCTTTGAGGCGGATGTTGATGAACCCCGGACCGGCAATGTCGATGGCCTCGACCCAGCGCACATAGGCGGGATTGGCCATTAGCGCATCGCGCAGTTGTTCGCCGAGTTGGCGCGGGTTGCGTTGCAGGGGTTTGGCCAGTTGCATGGCCGCCGTGCAGGCAAAGTCGCCGTGCGCGGCCACTTTGGGGGACTCGAAAGCCGCTTTGGCGCCCGCACCGGGGTGGATGTTGTCGAGCTCGGTGGCCAAAGCCGCGAGCAATTCTTGTTTGGCTGATAGCATGGGGCCATTTTACGGGCCTGCGCGCGTGTACTTGAAAGTGATTGCGCACAGGCTGTTACACCATCCAACGCATGGCCTGTGCACGAAGTCAGCAGCCGTGGCGTTAGTAGGGTATCCCTGCAGCCCCAGGTCTGCAGGTATGGTTTTTCATCATGTCGATCAATTTTGGAGATACATCATGCGCAAATTGCTTTCTCTCGTAGCTCTCGGTATGACCTTGACGTTGGGTCTGGCCCAAGCGGCCGAACCGGCCAAAGCAGCGGCACCTGCTGCAGCCCCAGCAGCCCCAGCAGCTGCGGCACCCGCACCGGCCGCTGAAAAAACACCGCAGCAAAACAAAATGGCCACCTGTAACAAGGAGGCCGAGGGCAAAAAAGGCGATGAGCGCAAAGACTTCATGAAAACGTGCCTGAGTGCCAAACCGGAACCGGTCGCCGATCCCAAAACCGCTCAGCAAAACAAAATGAAAACCTGCAATGCCGATGCCGCAGGGAAAAAAGGTGATGAACGCAAAGCCTTCATGAGCGAGTGCCTGAAAAGCAAGTAAGCCCAATCTTTGGACCTGAACCACTCCACCCAGCACCGTGCAGGTGGGGTTTTTTCATGGTGCGCTCGCCTCAGCGCTGTGATGGCGGCTTCCATCAGCGCCCTATGCATTAGCATTGGGAAAACCGCTCGCCATCACCATGACTTCACCGCCACCCTCCTCAGCCGCAAACCCGGGCTCATTCCCTGTGACTTCTGTGCCGACATCCGCCACACCAAGGGGTCAGGCGTCGATCTCTTGCGTCATGCCGGCGCACAACGAGGCCGCCAATTTGCCGCAGGTGGTGGCTCAGGTGCTCGGCACTTTGCGCCACTTGTCCGATCGGGTCGAACTGATCGTGGTCGACGACGGCAGCCGTGACGCGACGGTGGCGGTGGTGGAGCAGCTGTGCGCCCAATACCCCGAAGTCGTGTTGTTGCAGCTGAGCCGCAACTTTGGCAAAGAAGCCGCCATCACCGCAGGCTTGTCGTGTGCGGTGGGCGATGTGGTGGTGATCATGGACTCCGACGGGCAGCACCCGATCGACTTGGTGCCCAAGATGCTGGATTTGTGGCGTGAAGGATTGGACGTGGTGTATGCCATCCGCACCACGCGAGACGATCAAACCGCCTTTCACGGTCAGCTGGTGCAGTGGTTTTACAAACTGGTGAATGCCGGCAACCGCGTCAAGATCCCGCCCAACGCAGGCGACTTTCGCTTGATGGACCAGCAGGTGGTCAAAGCGCTCAACGCTTTGCCTGAGCGCAACCGCTTCATGAAAGGCTTGTACGCTTGGGCCGGCTTCAAGAGCACCGCCATTGAGTACCAGCCATTACCTCGCTTGGAGGGTGTCTCCCGCTTTGGCTGGCGCAGTTCGATCGGCTTGGCTGTGACGGGTGTGGTGGCTTTTTCCACGGTGCCGCTGCGCTTTTTAAGTCTGCTCGGTTTGATCCTGTCTTTGGCCGCTTTTGGTTATGGTGCTTGGGTGGTGGTCGAGTACTTCTACACCGGCATTCAGGTTTCAGGTTACGCCACCATCGTGGTCGGCATGATGCTGCTCAGCGGCATTCAGCTCATGGGCATGGGCATCTTGGCCGAGTATGTCGGGCGCATCTACGAAGAGGTCAAACAGCGCCCGGTGTTCTGGGTGCAAAAACGCGTGGGTGACGGCCTGGCGGGTGCGCCCAAGGCATGAAGTCCACTGCTTTTTGGTTTTTGGCCACGGGGGCCAGCGCCGCTTTGACCCACATGGGCGTCTTTGCACTGGTGCAACACCTGCAACCTGATGTGTGGCCAGAAGCTGCCAACGCCTTGGGTTTTGCGGTGGCCTTTGGGGTGAGTTTTTGGGGCCATCGCTGGCTCAGTTTCAAAGGCACGTCGACCCCTGTGTTGCAAAGTTTGCGGCGTTTTGTTGTGACTGCGCTGGCTGGCTTTGCTTGCAATGAGTTGGTGTTCGTGGTGTTGACGCGGCATTACGGTTGGTTTGGATTGCTGGCGCTGTTCTTTGCTTTGGTGGTCGCTTCTGCGCAGACTTTTGTGTTGAGCCGATTTTGGGCGTTCCAGCACTGACTTCTTGCGCTGATGTGTTGGGGCATTTTCAGCCTTGGTTCCACATCAAATGTACAGACTGGCCCCCCTCACCCAACGCACACCGTGCAGCAGCATGTGCTGCGCAAACAAGTCGCCTGAAAGGTACTGCCATTCGGCCAGGCTGGCATAGTCATGCTCATTGCGGGGATTCATATTGTCTAAATTGGCAGGCTCCAAAAGGCCCGGGTGGCACATGAGTAAAGTCCCATTGGGAACCTGTGCCATCCAGCGCGCCATCAGGCCCGCGTAGTCCAAGCGTTCATCAAACAAATCGTAAATTCCCGACAGCGCTGGGGCGCAGGGAATGCCCTGCAGCGCCGCTTCGCGGATCAGGGCCTGACTGCCCCAAGCGGCCATCACGCGGCCTTTGAAGTTGGCTTGCCCGGTGGGCGGCCGTGAGGCCCGCAGGTACGGCTGAAAACCCGCATAACGGCGCGCCATCACCTGCAGCAAAGCTTGGCGAATCGTGCCGAACTGCTGCACATGCTGGTGCCCGTCAATGTGGTCGGGCGGGGCTTGCCAGACCGATTCAAAGGCGTCGAGCTGGCGCTCAATTTGGACGCGTACAGCATCCGCATTCAAGCCGCCAAATGCGCTGGGCAGCAAGCTGCGCAGCATGATGGGGGCCAGTGGCTGGCCATGGCCTTGGGCGATGGCAAAGTCACTGGTCCAATCCAGGTGCAGGCCCACATCGATCTGTTCGCGCAGCTCTTTCAACCGGGCCGCGTCTTCGGACCAACGCGGCGACAGCACCATGGCGCTGGTGGCACTGATGCGATGGGCCTGCGCCAACCGCACTATGGCCTCTGACACCGACGCGCTCCAAGCGAAATCGTCTGCGCACAGCACCAAGTTTTTCAGCGGCGGCAAAGCGCAAGTGCTGCTCATGCGGGCGCGTTCCAGTAGTCGGGTTGGCTGTATTGCTGCTTTAAAAAATCAATCCACAGCCGCACCCGAAGCGGCAGGTGTTTGCGCTGCGAAAACACCGCGTGAATGCCGTTGCTCGGCGCCGCAAATGCTTGCAAAACGGGCACCAACTGGCCGGCTCTCACCTCGGCTTCCACTTCCCAGGTGCTGCGCCAGGCGATGCCCCAGCCCGACAAACACCAGTCGTGCAGCACTTGGCCGTCAGAGCAGTCCATTGGGCCTGCGGGTTTGAGGTGAATCAGCTCGCTGCCTTCGCCATTTTTCTGCGGCACAGTGAAAGCCCAACCCCGGGTTTGGCTGGCGTCGCTGGACAAGGTCAGACAATCGTGGTGCACCAAATCCGCAGGTTTTTGGGGTGTGCCTCTTCGCGTCAAATAAGCGGGAGATGCCACGCACAGACGCCGGTTGTCGGCAATGCGCAAGCTGACCAAAGACGAATCCGGCAAATCGCCCACACGCACGGCGCAGTCAAAGCCTTCGCCGGCCAAGTCGACGACACGGTCGCTCAGATTCAAAGAAACCGACACGTCGGGGTGCATGGCACGAAACTGCGGCACCAAGGGCGCCACATGGCGACGCCCAAACCCCGCAGGTGCGGTGATGCGCAAATGGCCACTGGCTTTGAGGCCGCCGGCCGAGACGCTGGCTTCGGCATTGGCCACCTCGCCCAGCAAGCGTTGGCAGTCTTCTAAAAAAGCCGTGCCTTCGTGGGTCAAACTGATGCGGCGGGTGGTGCGCACCAGCAGCTTCACGCCCAAATGTTCTTCGAGCGCATCCAGGCGTCGACCCATGATGGCGGGGGCCACGCCTTCGGCCCGCGCAGCAGCCGTGAGGCTGCCTTTGGTGGCCACCGAGACGAAGGATTCAAAGACCTTGAGCTTGTCCATAGGCCCTCATTATGCAAGTGTTTGTCAGTAATAAAGCCTTGAACGTGCTGGATTAGCGCGCTTGATTTTTGCCTTAAAGTCATGGGTTAATGAATTTTTGCCTTGTTTATTACCCTTTGAGCATCGAATAAAGTCGGTGAAGGTGCTGGCAAGCGAAAATCAGTCCCCACCTCCTTTTTTCCCCTGTCATTTTTTTATTTTCCATCGAGGTTCCTCATGACCGCACGCACTCAAGTCCACGGCCTGAAAGTGGCCACCACGCTCTACCGTTTCATTGAAGACCAAGTACTGCCCGCCACGGGCGTGAAGAGCGCCACCTTTTGGAAGGGCTTTGATGCGGTGGTGTCGGATCTGGCGCCGCACAACATCGCCCTTTTGGCCGAGCGTGACCGCATCCAGACCGCCATGGACGCGTGGCACAGCGCCAACCCTGGTCCTGTGACCGAGGGCAAGGCGATGAAGGCGTATCAAAAATTCTTGAGCCAAATTGGCTATTTGGTGCCCGAGCCTAAAAATGTGAAAGCCACGACGCAAAACGTCGATGCCGAATTGGCCAAGCTCGCCGGTCCGCAATTGGTGGTGCCGATCTTGAACGCCCGCTATGCCTTGAACGCTGCCAACTCGCGTTGGGGTTCTTTGTACGACGCTTTGTATGGCACCGATGCGATCAGCGAAGCCAACGGCTGTGACAAAGGCGCCGGCTACAACCCGAAACGCGGCGCCAAAGTCATTGAATACTGCCGTTATGTGCTCGACCGTTGCGCGCCCTTGAAGAAGGGCTCGCACATTGACAGCACCGGCTACGCGATTCAGGGTGGCAAGTTGGTGGTGAAACTGAAGTCGGGCAAAACCACCTTGGCGGACCCCAAGCAGTTGGTCGGCTTCCAAGGCGACGCCAAAGCGCCCAGCTCGGTGCTGTTTGTGCACAACGGCCTGCACCTGGATTTGCAGATCAACAAAAACCACCCCATCGGCAAAACCGATCCTGCCCATGTGTGCGACCTGGTGGCCGAAGCCGCGCTGTCGACCATTTTGGACTTGGAAGACTCGGTCGCAGCGGTGGACGCCGAAGACAAAGTGCTGGCCTACAGCAACTGGCTGGGCATTTTGCAAGGCACTTTGAGCGAGAGCGTGGAGAAAAATGGCAAGGTCTTCAGCCGCACTTTGAACCCCGACCGCGTCTACACCAAGCCCGCCGGCAAAGGCACCGTCACGCTGCACGGCCGCTCGCTCCTGTTTGTGCGCAACGTCGGTCACTTGATGACCAATCCCGCGATTTTGTACACCGGCAAAGACGGCCGCAGCCACGAAATCCCTGAAGGCATCATGGACGCCATGATCACCACCACCTGCGCCATGGTGGACTTGCAAAAGAAAAAGGGCGCCGATCTGCGCAACAGCCGCACCGGCAGCGTCTACATCGTCAAGCCCAAAATGCATGGCCCCAAAGAAGTGGCGTTTGCCGACGAGTTGTTTGGCCGTGTGGAAAAAGTCCTGGGCTTGAAAGCGTCCACCGTCAAGCTGGGCATCATGGACGAGGAGCGCCGCACCAGCGCCAACTTGAAGGCCTGTATCAACGCCGCCAAGAGCCGTGTGGCTTTCATCAACACCGGTTTCTTGGACCGCACCGGCGATGAAATGCACACTTGCATGCTGGCCGGCCCTGTGATGCGCAAAGGCGACATCAAAACCAGCACCTGGCTGGCGGCTTATGAAAAAGCCAACGTGGCTGTGGGCTTGCAGTGCGGCTTGCGCGGCCGCGCCCAGATCGGCAAAGGCATGTGGGCCATGCCTGATTTGATGGCCGACATGCTCAAGCAAAAAATTGCGCATCCGCTGTCTGGCGCCAACACGGCCTGGGTGCCCAGCCCCACGGCCGCTGCTTTGCATGCCATGCACTACCACCAGGTCAATGTGCCTGCGCTGCAAAAGCAAATGGAAAAAGCCGTGCTCAAGCAAGACCCCAAAGTCTTGCGCCAAACCACTTTGGACCAGTTGCTGCAGTTCCCTGTGGTGGCGAAAGAAGCCGCCAACTGGTCTGCCCAGGACAAGCAAAAAGAACTCGACAACAACGCCCAAGGCATCTTGGGGTATGTGGTGCGCTGGGTCGACCAGGGTGTGGGGTGCTCCAAAGTGCCGGATATCAACGGCGTGGGCTTGATGGAAGACCGCGCCACGCTGCGCATCTCCAGCCAGCACATGGCCAACTGGCTGCACCACGGCATCGTCACCAAAGCCCAGGTCCAAAAGACCATGGAACGTATGGCTGCCGTGGTCGATGCGCAAAACGCTGGTGATTCTGCATACACCAAAATGGCTGGCAACTTTGCCAAGTCAGCCGCTTTCCAGGCTGCTTGCGATTTGGTGTTCAAAGGCAAGGCGCAACCCAGTGGTTACACCGAGCCTTTGCTGCATGCTTGGCGTTTGAAGGTCAAAGCCGCCGCCTGAGTTGGGTCAGCCCTTCGGCCAGCCCGTCTTGCATTTAGCTAGGCGGCTGGCCGATCTGTTTCAGGTTGGCGAAAGTCCACCGCGCTGGTTGGCCACAGGCCCTAAACTCCAGGGTTTGATGGTGTTTGATTGTTCATGACCGTTTCGCCCCCCCTCTTGAGCCTGCAGGTGCTGGAAAAGCGCTACGGACCCAACTACCGTTGGATGCTCTTGTTATCGGTGATGTTAGGGACCATGGCGTCCATCATGTCGTCCACCATCATCAATGTGGCGATCCCCGACATGGGTCAGCACTTTGTGATGAGCCCGACGCGGGCGCAGTGGGTGTCCTCGGGATTCATGGTCGCCATGACCGTGTCCATGCTCACCACACCCTGGTTGCTGGCGCGTTACGGTTATCGCAAAACCTATTCCGTCAGCATGTGGGTGTTGCTGTGGGGTGGCATTGGCGGCGGCTTGTCAAATGACTACAGCTGGGTGCTGGTGGCGCGAGTGGCCGAAGGACTGGCGGCCGGCGTGGTGCAACCCATTCCGGCCATCATTATTTTGCGCGCCTTTGGCGCCGGCGAGCAGGGCCGTGCGGGCAGTTTTTTTGGCACGGGTGTGGTGCTCGCCCCGGCCATTGGCCCCAGCATAGGTGGCTTGCTGGTGGACTGGTTTGGATGGCGCTCTATTTTCTTCATGGTCGTGCCGCTGGCCTTAGCCTCCATCTGGATGGCACGACGTTATGTGCCCACCACCGCCCCTGGTGGCATGGCCCCTGACCGCGAAAGCGCCCGACTGGATACCTGGGGCGTTTTCCTGGCCACGTTGTCGACCCTGTGTTTGCTCAATGGCTTGGTGGCCTTGCGTGAGGCTGGCTTGGATGCCCTGCATGCCTGGGTGCTGTTGCTGTTTGCGGGATTGGGCCTGGGCCTGTTCGTTTATTGGCAGCACCATTTGTTGCACAAGCCCCGTGCCAGTGGGCTGGCGCCCCTGATGAACCTGTCGGTCTTTCGCCACCGGGCGTTTGCCATGGGCAGTCTGGTGGCCTTCATTTATGGCGCAGGCCTGTTCGGTTCGACTTACCTGTTGCCCTTGTACATGCAGCAAGGCATGGGTTGGTCGGCGTCCTACACGGGCACCGCCTTGTTGCCCGCAGGTTTGATGTTGGCATTCACGATCGCTGTGACCGGACGTCTGGCCGACCGGCATCCCACCTACTTGTTGGTTTGTTCAGGTTTGGCCATGTTGGCACTGTCGTTTGCGCTGATGGCGACTTTGCATGTGGAGTCGAGCATGTGGTGGTTGAGCGCGTGGGTGATTTTGGGGCGTATAGGTTTAGGCTTGATTTTGCCTTCGCTCAATTCGGGTTCACTGAGAGACTTACCCCGAGCCTTGATTCCACAAGGCTCCAGCGTGATCAACTTCATGCGCATGCTCGGCGGGGCAGCCGGGGTGAGCATGTGTGCCATTGTGTTGCAATGGCGTTTGGCTGAACATGGCGTGAGCTTGACCTCCAACGACCAAGCCGCCGCACGCTTGGCTGCACTCAACGA
Organism: Comamonadaceae bacterium; assembly: GCA_947448325.1. Classification (GTDB taxonomy): domain Bacteria; phylum Pseudomonadota; class Gammaproteobacteria; order Burkholderiales; family Burkholderiaceae_C; genus Limnohabitans_A. The sequence goes on along the minus strand of CANFMK010000054.1, from coordinate 6,670 downwards.
GTCCTTTGTTTTTTTGGCGCTGCTGATGGCGCTGGCTTTGCTGGCGGCCTGGCAACTGAAGACGCAGGAGAATTCGGCACAATGAAGGTAAACCCAAAGGACTTTGAATGTGTCAACTGCTGGGCATGAATTGCAACACGCCGACCGACGTGACTTTCAGTTTTTCCGGTTTTGCCCAGCGTGGCGGGGTGACCGATCACCATGCGGACGGCTGGGGCATTGCCTTTTTTGAGGGTCACGGCGTGCGGCACTTTGTGGATCACCAAAGTGCCAGCACGTCGCCCATTGCCGATTTGATTCGCCGCTATCCGATCCAAAGCCGCAACGTGATTGCCCACATCCGCAAGGCCACGCAAGGTGAGGTGGCCCTGGAAAACTGCCACCCTTTTGTGCGTGAGTTGTGGGGTCGTTATTGGGTGTTTGCCCACAACGGGAATTTAGAAAATTACGCACCGCGCTTGCACGGCAGTTTCAAACCTGTAGGTCAGACCGACAGCGAGTTGGCTTTTTGCTGGCTGATGCAAGAGTTGGCCAAATCGCACGCCAGCGTGCCTACGGTGGCCGAGTTGTCGCTCACCTTGAACGAATTGGTGCCGCAGATTGCGCAGCATGGCACCTTCAATTTTTTGCTGTCCAACGGTCAGGCGCTGTGGGCGCATGCCAGCACGAACTTGCATTACGTGCTGCGCCGCCACCCGTTCACCCAAGCCACCTTGAGCGACGAGGACGTGCGTGTGAATTTTGCGGAGGTGACCCGCGAGACCGACCGGGTCGCGGTGGTGGTCACCGCGCCACTGACCACCGACGAGGCATGGACGCCATTTCAGCCTGGCAGGGTGTACACCTTTGAAGAAGGTGATTTGCGACCTTAAAGCGCTGCCTCGACCGCATCCATGAAGAGGGCGGCCACATCGCAGCCCATTTGGTCGGTGATTTCTTGAAAGCAGGTCGGGCTGGTGACGTTGATTTCGGTCAGGCTGTCGCCAATGATGTCCAGGCCCACCAGCATCAAGCCGCGTGCGGCCAAGATGGGGCCCAGCGCTTCAGCGATCTCACGGTCACGGGCCGAAATGGGTTGCGCCACGCCCTTGCCGCCTGCCGCCAGATTGCCGCGCACTTCACCACCTTGGGGAATGCGCGCCAGGCAAAAGGGCACGGGCTTGCCACCGATCAGCAGCACGCGCTTGTCGCCTTGCGCAATGCCGGGCAAAAACTTTTGCACCATCACGGTTTGCGCGCCATCGCGGTTGAGGGTTTCGATGATCGCGCCCAAGTTCAAACCATCGGCACCCACCTTGAAAATACCCATGCCGCCCATGCCATCGAGCGGCTTCAAAATGACGGTGCCGTGCAGGGCATGAAAGGCACGGATATCAGCTTCGCTGCGCGTCACCAAGGTGGGCGCGATGAACTGGGGGAACTCCAAGATCGCCAGTTTTTCAGGATGGTTGCGCAAAGCGGCGGGGCTGTTGAAGACCTTGGCGCCTTCGCGCTCGGCCTGACTGAGCAAGTGGGTGGCGTAGAAATACTCGCTGTCAAAAGGCGGGTCTTTGCGCATCACCACCGCCGCAAAGTCTTTCAGTACGGCGCGGTGCAACGCCGTTTCGGTGAACCAGTTGCTGGCGTCACCGGTCAGGCGGATTTCACGCACCATCGCCGAGACGGCTTCGCCTTGCTGCCAACGCACATCGGTCATTTCGCAGGCCACCACTTGATGGCCGCGTTTTTGCGCCTCGCGCATCATGGCGAACGTAGTGTCTTTGTAAATCTTGAAGGATTCCAGCGGATCGGCAATAAACAGCAGTTTCATGGATTCATTGTAGGGCGTTCGGCGCGCGCGGGACGGTGTTCAAGTTGCCTTCGCAACAGCGCACCGACAACGACTGCGCAGTGCCCAGGTACTCGCCATCTGCTGCCAGCGGCACGCCTTGCGCGCAACGGATGTCCAGTTGACGGTAGGCAAGGGTGGCAATGTCGGGATGCCCTAAATGCCGCCCCATCAGCAAACGAGGCAGCATGCCCAAGGCACGCCAGCGACTGAAGGGTCCCGCCCACAGCATATTCAATTGGCCGTCGTTCAAGCGGGCTTGGGGAACAGCGGGGATGCCGGAGCCAAAACTGGGTGTATTCAAGGTGGATGCAAACAAGGCTTTGCCTTGGTACAGGGCTGCCCCGTCCACCTGGACCTGCAAGTCCCAGTGCCGAAGTTGCAGCAATTCGTTCAGTGTGGCCCACAGATAGCGTGGCAAGCCCTGCATCCAGCGCGGCCCCTGCAAGGCGCGCAAGCCGGTGGCCGAATCAAACCCGGCGGTCAGACTGGACAAAAAGGGCTGCTGGTGGGTCTGGCCTTGCAAGTCCGTCCAAGTCACCTGTCCTGTATCCACCGCTTGGGTGGGGGCATGCAAGGCATGATCCATGGCGGATTGCCAAGGCATGCCATACAGACCCAAGGCACGTGCAACGTCGTTGCCGCTGCCCATGGGCACCAGGCCCAGTGTCAATTGATTTTCGAGAACTGCAGGCAGCCAACAGTTGAGCGTGCCATCGCCACCCACGGCCACCACGCGACTGCCGGTGGGCAAGCTGCGCAGCAGCGCCAAACTGTCGGCCAAGTGGGCAGGTGCCGCCAGTTGGGCTTCAGGTGCATGCGTTTGCAGCCAATGGGCCATGGACGGTGCCATCCGCGCTGCACGTCCACCTTGGGCGTGGGGGTTAAGCAGAACCAGTGCCATCAGCGAGAGGGCTTATTGAAATGCCACTTCGGCAAAACTGCGCAGCTTGCGACTGTGCAGCTGGGCGGGGCCTGCGGCGCGCAATTTCTCTAAAGCGCGGATGCCAATTTGCAAATGTTGATTCACCCGCTCGCGGTAAAAATGGTTGGCCATGCCGGGCAGCTTGATCTCGCCGTGCAACGGCTTGTCGCTCACGCAAAGCAAGGTGCCGTAGGGCACCCGAAAACGAAAGCCGTTGGCGGCAATGGTGGCGCTTTCCATGTCCAGCGCCACGGCGCGGCTTTGGCTGAAGCGCCGCTGCGGTGTGTTGTCGGGCAGCAGTTCCCAATTGCGGTTGTCGGTGCTGGCCACGGTGCCGGTGCGCATCAGGCGCTTGAGCTCTGCCCCTTGGCAGCCCGTGATTTCGGACACAGCACCTTCCAGCGCCACCTGGATTTCGGCCAATGCCGGAATCGGCACCCACAGCGGCAGCTCTTCGTCCAGTACATGGTCTTCACGCACATAGGCGTGGGCTAGCACGTAGTCGCCCAGTTGCTGCGTGGTGCGCAGCCCCGCGCAGTGGCCCAGCATCAACCAAGCATGAGGGCGCAGCACCGCGATGTGGTCGGTGATGGTCTTGGCGTTGGCCGGGCCCACGCCAATGTTCACCATGGTGATGCCGCTGTGGTCTTCGCGTACCAGGTGGTAGCCGGGCATTTGCGGCAGTCGGGGTGGTGGCATGCCTTGCGCGTCGCCCGCTTCGCTCGCCGAGCCGACACGGCGCGTGACCACATTGCCGGGCTCCACAAAAGCCACATACGGGCTGTCCGGCTTGGCCATCTCGGCATGGCCCAGCGCAATGAATTCGTCGATGTAAAACTGGTAGTTGGTGAACAGCACAAAGTTCTGGAAATGCGCAGGACTGGTGCCGCAGTAGTGGCGCAGTCGGTGCAACGAGTAGTCGATTCGGGGCGCCGTGAACAGCGACAGCGGCGCGGCATGGCCAGGCGCTGATTGGTAGGTGCCGTTGGCGATGCCATCGTCCATGGCGGTGAGGTCGGGCAGGTCAAACACCTCGCGCATCTGGCTGCGTCGCTCGGCACTCAGCTCGCCCTCAATATGGTCGTTTTCCGCGAAAGAAAAATGCACCGGAATCGGCAATTGGCTGGTGCCCACCTCCAGTGCCACGCCATGGTTCGCCAGCAACAACCCAAATTGCTGACGCAGGTAAACGGCATACAGGTCGGGGCGGGTCAGCGTGGTTTCATAACGGCCGGCTGTAGCTACGAAGCCAAAGCTCAGCCATTCTTGTTCTTGGCTTTGGGGCGGCAACCAGTCGGTGGTGGTGTGCAAGCGCACAAACGGGTAGCAGGCGCGAACTTTGTCGACCATGGCCTCGCCGGCCACATAACGCTGCATGGCATCACGCAGATGGCTCAGGCTTTGGGTGTAGATGGCTTGCACCCGCACCAAGGCGGCGTCGGCAGTGTCAAAAACTTCCGGGGCGATGAAAGGGGTGGGTCTTTGCATGGCTACATTGTGAATCATCAGGTGTTCAGAAACGAAGCGTCATCGTATCGCCACAAAAGCTACATCAAAGTTTCATCACGACTTGGGAAACTCCGTTAGTCCTATTACCTCTCAATTGGAGTTGACATGAAACGCAGAGCATTTTTGACATCGGTGGGTTCTATGGCTGCTTTGACAGCCTGTGGTGGAGACTCATCCATCAGTTATTTTTCGCAGGGTACAGGCCCGAGTAGCAGTGCCACACCCTATCTGACGCCCATACAAACGGGATTGCAGTTTGCTTCCATTTTGACCACGGGTGATGTGGTGGGCACTTACCGCATGGCGGGTATTCCGGATGGTTTAGGCGCGTATGACAACGGCAACGGCACGTTCACTGTGCTGATGAACCACGAAATTGGAAATACATTGGGCGTGCCACGTGCGCACGGTGCTATTGGCGCATTTGTATCCGAGTGGGTCATCAACAAGAATACCCTTGCAGTCACTGCGGGTGCAGATTTGATCAAGACGGTCTATTCCCTCTCTGGCAGCACTTGGACTGCTTCGACCACCACATTCCACCGTTTCTGCTCTGCGGATCTGGCTGTTCCTGGAGCCTATTACAACAGCGTGACCAGCAAAGGGACCCAAGCACGTATTTTTCTGAATGGTGATGAACTCGGATCTAGTTCGGTCGCCGGCAAAGGGGTCGCACACGTGGCCAGCGGCACAGACAAAGGAAAGTCGTTTGTATTGCCTTGGGCTACGATGGCCAACGTGGGTTGGGAAAACCTTCTGGCCCACCCCAATGCAGGCGACAAGACTGTGGTGATGGCCAACTCGGATGGCGGCTTCAATGGTGTTTATCTCTATGTGGGCAGCAAAGCCACGACAGGTAACGATGTGGAGAAGGCCGGTTTGATTGGAGGCACCATGTACCGCGTCTTGGTGAACAACGCACTGACCGAAACCACGGCGGCAGATGCTGGTTTGGGCTTGGTCAGTGGCGCAGGAACGTTCTCCTTGACCACCGATTTGGCAACCGCCAGTGGTGGTACTTCCTTCTTGCGCCCAGAAGATGGTGTGTGGGATGTCACCAATGCGAATCGCTATTACTTTGTGACCACCAATCAAATGGACGCTGCCAAAGATGGAAATGCCAACAGCGACATCACGGCGGCTCAAGTGGGGCGCACAAGGGTCTGGCGCATGACGTTCACAGACATCACTCGCCCACAACTGGGTGGCATCATCGAGATGATTTTGGATGGTACGGAGACCGTGACGGTCAATGGTCGCGTGCATGGTACGCAAATGTTTGACAACATGACCATGACCAGCAACGGTGATCTGATTCTGCTGGAAGATGTGGGTGGCAACAAGCACAATGGCAAGATCTGGAAATTGGTGCCCAGCACAAAAACTTTGACCCTCTTGGCGCAGCACGATGAAGCGCGATTTGGTGACTACTACACCAGCGTGACTGGAACTTTGACAAAGGACGAAGAGTCATCAGGTGTGATCGACGTCACCAGCCTGTTGGGGCGTGGCGATGGTCGAACCTATTTGTTGTTGGTGGTGCAAAACCATGCAGCAGCCACGGGCGCCAATGCCACTGAATTGGTTGAAGGCGGACAACTTTTGTTGATGTCTTATTGAGGCAATGCCTGCACGGGCTGAGCCCCGTGCACCGGTTGCAGACGAGAAAAAGGCTACCTTTGGGTGGCCTTTTTTATGAGGCTTACATGTTGCGCCGGTACTGTCCACCCACCTCGAACAAGGCGTTGGTGATTTGACCGAGTGAGCAGACACGCACCGCGTCCATCAGCACCTCGAACACGTTGCCGTTGTCGATCACGGCTTGTTGCAAGCGTTGGAGCATGGCGGGTGATTCATGGGCATGCAAGGCATGAAAGTCGTTCAGGCGCTTCAGTTGCGACTGCTTTTCTTCTTCGGTGGAGCGTGCCAGTTCCAGCGTTTCCATGACTTCGTCACCTTTGGGGTTGCGGAAGGTGTTGACGCCGATGATGGGCAACTCGCCGGTGTGCTTGAGCATCTCGTAGTGCATGGATTCGTCTTGAATCTTGCCGCGCTGGTAGCCGGTTTCCATTGCGCCCAAGACGCCGCCGCGTTCGGCAATTTTCTCGAACTCGGCCAGCACGGCTTCTTCCAGCAACTCGGTGAGCTCGTCGATGATGAACGCGCCTTGGCTCGGGTTCTCGTTCTTCGCCAAGCCCCACTCGCGGTTGATGATCATCTGGATCGCCATGGCGCGGCGCACCGAGTCTTCGGTCGGCGTGGTGATGGCTTCGTCAAAAGCGTTGGTGTGCAGGCTGTTGCAGTTGTCGTAAATCGCGATCAATGCTTGGAGCGTGGTGCGGATGTCGTTGAACTGGATCTCTTGCGCGTGCAGCGAGCGGCCCGAGGTTTGGATGTGGTACTTGAGC
>CANFMK010000053.1 GCA_947448325.1 Comamonadaceae bacterium | reverse complement strand
GTCAAACCCCTGGTGCTCAAGGTCGAAATCATGGGCCGCCGCCTGCTGCGCGAAACGCCCAAGCATTTCATTGTCGAAGCCGGTGCTGGCGAAAACTGGCACGACTTCATGGCCTGGACGCTGGACCAAGGCCTGCCGGGCCTGGAAAACCTGGCGCTGATTCCGGGCACCGTGGGCGCCACGCCCGTGCAAAACATAGGCGCCTATGGCGTGGAGCTGCAAGACCGCTTTGATTCGCTGGACGCCATGGACCTGTTCACCGGCGAGGTGTTCAGCTTGAACGCGGCGCAATGCGGCTTCAGCTACCGTGACTCGGTGTTCAAGCACGCCTCGAGCGGGCCCGATGATTTGGGTTTGGCTGGAAGGGCGGTGATTTTGCGGGTGCGCTTTTCGCTGCCCAAACGCTGGAAGCCCGAATTGGGCTATGCCGATCTGGAGCGCAAGATGCAAGAAACAGGCAACCACGCGCCCGATGCCCGGCAAATTTTTGACTGGGTTTGCACCATTCGCCGCGCCAAATTGCCCGATCCGGCTGTGATCGGCAACGCGGGCAGCTTCTTCAAAAACCCCACGGTCACGCCCGAACAATGCGCCGACATCATCGCCCGCGACCCGAAGGTGGTGCACTACCATTTGGACGACGGCCGCATCAAACTGGCAGCCGGCTGGCTGATTGACGCCTGCGGCTGGAAAGGCAAGACCGTCGGCCACGCCGGGGTCTATGAAAAACAGGCGTTGGTGTTGATCAACAAAGGGGGCCGCGACAACCCCTGCACCGGCGGCGAAGTGATGACGCTGGCTAAGGCGATCCAAACCAGCGTGTACGAGCGCTTTGGCATTGTGCTGGAACCTGAGCCAGTGGTGATTTGACAGTTGTGTTCATGGTGCTTGACCGCGCCGTGTTGGGGCCTGAGTGGTCTGCCTCATACTCGCTTCGCTCGCCAGATCGGCCGATCCGTTCAGGCCCTAACCGGGCGCAAATTAGGGGATGTTTTTATCCGTTCAGTTTTTGCGACCCAGCAAGATCAAACCATCTGTTTTGCCACTGTTCAAGGCAATGACTGAGAGCGTATTGGGCGTTGTAGTTTTGTCTAAAACGGCGATGCCACTGAGTGAAACACCGCTACCCAGAACACAATTACCAGTACCTGTTGCTGTCACATTAACTATGGCTTTGCCCGTCGCTCTTGGTGTTGCTGTACCTGTGGTGGTGCATCCGTTGTCCACAATTGTGAAGCTCCCATTGGCGCCAATAGTAAAGGACATGTTCGTGATCGTATAACGAGCCGTTCTACCAGTGAGTGTGTAGTTGCCTGCGATTTCCGCAGCCGTGACGCCTTGGTCGTAATAGGGGTTGTATGCAAGGTTAATTGTGCTGCCATTGTTGCTGGTGGCTTGAATGCGCTGTTTTTGCGTCACTGTTCCAGTGTAAGAGCCTGTACCTACGCTGTTAGAGCTGAAAACAAATTCTGAACCGGATGCTGAAAATGATGTGCCGCTGCCTGTGGCGGTGCCCGCTATCGCACTGATTACAGTGTTGGCGAGAGTAGCGCCACCCCAGGCTTCCCCGTTTTCAAGTACAGCAATTGTGACATTGGCACCCGTTGAGGATGGGCCTTGCCATAGGCCTTCGGCCGTATTTACGCTAGAGCTCGTACCACCTCCACATGCCGCCAAGGCCGCAGTAGCGCAAGTGATCAGACTCAACTTGAATTGCGTGTTCATTTTTATCCTTCGTTTGGTAAGTTGGTGGGGTTACGGCTACCGCATCTCATATGTGAAGCAAACTCCGTAGATGCAAACTATACAAGAAAACATATTTGAGGGATGTCTGCCAAGCCCTCATTACCCAAAAAATTGCCTGCAAGCAATAACTTGCGTGAGGTTTTGGCCTACAACATTCGGGTGGCCAGAGTGACTCGGGGGTGGTCACAAGAGGACTTGGCTTTGGAGTGCGAGTTGGACAGGACGTATGTTTCCGCCGTAGAGCGTGCTCGTTGGAATGTGTCGTTGTCCAATATTGAGCGCTTTGCCCTCGCGCTTGGACTCGAACCATGGTCGTTGCTTAAACCGCCTTGTTAGTTCGGTAATTTGGTTCAGTGCTTTGCTAAAAAAGGGTCCCTGCAGCCTTGGCACTGCGACCAGCTGGATCAACCGATTTAGCGAACGAAGCGAGTTATGGGGCGGGCCGGTACGCACCCGTGCCCAGGCACAAAACATCAGAAAACAAGCAAACAACAAAAAACGGCCCGAAGGCCGTTATTCATGGGGGTATCAAAACCTCACTTCTTACCGCTGCCTTCGAGTTTGTAGATGTGCGGGCCGTCCCCGGTCGACAGCAGGCCGGTGTGGGTGTAAATGCCCGGTTTTGCGCGGGTGTCGGTGATGTCCAGGTTGCGCATGGTTGATTTATTTGTTTACCGTGCCATCGTCCAAAATTGTTTCGTAGTCTTGTCCCCCGTAAAAAATGCCGATGATGGCAACCTGCGTGTCTTCAACGGCAAAGGCGATCACTGTCCTTTTTTTGTAATGGGTGATGCGCAGTCCTGGTCGCACATCATCGCGCTTTGTTCCTCTGAGTGGAAACGTGGCCAAGCTTTCGCAGTACGTCACGATGGCTTCGGTGTAGTCGTTGGCAACGTCAGGTGAGGATGCCTGGGCAATGTACTGAAAAAGCGCGACCAGTTGCTCCAGGGCCTCAGGGCTGAAAACAACGCGGTGGCTCATCGCGACTTGGTGAGTTCAGCGTTCAGTTGACGGCGAACCTCATTGGGTGTGAGGGCACGGGTGGGGTCGTCCTTCAGGGCATCGAAAGCCGGGCCGACGGTGTTTAGCAGCCAATTTTCCATAGCGCGGTCGCGCGCGAGGAGGGCCCGCAGTCCATCCCGGATGACTTCACTTTCGCTGGCGTAATTGCCGGTGCTCACCTTGTCTTTGACCATGCTGGCCATGTCGTTTGGCAAGGTGATGCTCATTTGTTGGGTGGTTCGCATAAGGACATTCTGTTGAATGGATGGGATTTAATCCTACTCAATGCCATAACAACTGTCCAGCCTTATCCCCCATTTTTAATTTTTTGTCAGGTCAAAAAGGCTTATTAACCAACAAAAAACGGCCCGAAGGCCGTTTTTATTGCAGCGACGCAAACGTCACTTCTTACCGCTGCCTTCGAGTTTGTAGATGTGCGGGCCGTCCCCGGTCGACAGCAGGCCGGTGTGGGCGTAAATGCCCAGTTTGGCGCGGGTGTCGGTGATGTCCAGGTTGCGCATGGTCAGCTGGCCGATGCGGTCGAGTGGGCTGAAAGGCGCGTCTTCCACTTTTTCCATGGACAGACGCTCGGGGGCGTACGTCAGGTTGGGGGACTCTGTGTTGAGGATGCTGTAGTCGTTGCCCCGGCGCAACTCCAGCGTCACGGTGCCGGTCACGGCGCGGGCCACCCAGCGCTGAGCGGTTTCGCGCAGCATGATGGACTGCGGGTCGAACCAGCGGCCTTGGTACAACAAGCGGCCCAGGCGCAGGCCGTTGATGCGGTACTGCTCGATGGTGTCTTCGTTGTGGATGCCCGTGACCAATCGCTCATAGGCGATGTGCAGCAGCGCCATGCCGGGAGCTTCGTAGATGCCGCGGCTCTTGGCTTCGATGATGCGGTTTTCAATCTGGTCGCTCATGCCCAGACCGTGGCGGCCGCCGATTTCGTTGGCTTTCAGGAACAACTCAACCGGGTCGGCGTATTCCACGCCATTCAACGCCACGGGTTGGCCTTCTTCAAAGCGCACACTGATTTCTTCGGCTTTGACGTCGACTTCAGGCTTCCAAAATGCCACGCCCATGATGGGGTTGACGATCTTCATGCCGCTGGCCAGGCTTTCCAGGTCCTTGGCTTCATGGGTCGCACCCAGCATGTTGCTGTCGGTGGAGTAGGCCTTTTCGGCGCTCATCTTGTAGCCAAAACCGTTGGCGGTCATGAAGGCGCTCATTTCGGCGCGACCACCCAGCTCGTCGATGAACAGCTGGTCCAGCCAGGGCTTGTAGATCTTGAGGCTGGGGTTGGTCAACAAACCGTAGCGGTAAAAGCGCTCGATGTCGTTGCCCTTGAAGGTCGAGCCGTCACCCCAGATGTTGACGTCGTCTTGCTTCATGGCCGCCACCAGCATGGTGCCGGTCACGGCGCGGCCCAGGGGCGTGGTGTTGAAGTAGGTGATGCCGCCGGTAGAGATGTGAAAGGCGCCACACTGAATGGCGGCAATGCCTTCGTGCGCCAGTTGGGTGCGGCAGTCGACCAAGCGTGCTTTTTCAGCGCCGTATTCCATCGCTTTGCGTGGAATTTCGTTGTAGTCCGACTCGTCAGGCTGGCCCAGGTTGGCTGTGTAAGCGTAGGGCAGGGCGCCCTTTTGCTTCATCCACAGCAGGGCAGCAGAGGTGTCCAGACCGCCTGAGAAGGCGATGCCGACTTTTTGCCCTTTGGGCAGGTTTTGCAAGATGGTGCTCATGGCGCTTTCAACCGAAGTGGCAGATGTAGTGGTAAGGCTCGGTCACACGGATCTCGAACTTGGAGTTGCCGGGGACGCTGAATTTCTCGCCCGCAGAGGACTTGACCCAGGCATCGCTGCCGGCCAGTTTGTATTCGCAAAAACCGCCCACGCATTCCATGATTTCAGGCGCGCCCGTGTTGAAAGTCAGGCTGGCGGGCAGGATCACGCCGACCGACAGCTTGGTGCCGTTGGCCAAGGTCAAGTTGTGGCTGACACATTTGCCGTCAAAGTACACATTGGCTTGGGTGGTGACGCTCGCGGCGTCAATTTGGGAGGTGGTCATGGGTCTGTCAATCCTGGCCGCTTCAATGGCGGCTGTTGCGCGCCAGATGGCGCAAATGAAGGAACAAACCTTGGATTTTAGGCGACTCTGACCTGCCGCAGATCACAACGGCGCGGTTGGAGCGCCGTGAAGGTCAATGCCAGCGGCGCCCGTAGCCGCCCCGGTAGCCCCAACCCAGGTTGATAGAGGTTGAAAAAGGGTAGGGGTTGCCGTAGTAAAAGGGCGAGCCATACACCACCGTGGGTGGTGGTGGTGCGTAAATCACCTGGGGTTGAGCCACAGGCGGTGGGTTCATGATCAGGGTGGCGGGCGCAACGGGCGCGTTGGCCACTGTGACAGGAGAGACTTGCAAGGCGATGGTCGCGCCCGGGTCTTGCGGCAATTGCACGGTGTACTGCTTGCCAGCGTACTCGTAGACCACTTGGTAGCCGATCAAACGGTTTTCATAGGCCGTATGGGTGGTGCAAGTGGTTTGGTTGATGGTTTGACTGGGCGCGGGTTTTTCGATGTTGTCCCCTAACAGGGCGCCCCCCACCAAGCCGGCCATGGTGGCCAGGGCTTGGCCTTGCCCACCGCCGATTTGACTGCCCACTGCCGCACCTGCAATGGCACCCATCATGGCGCCAGCACCGGACTTGGGGCCTTGAAGGGTCACTGGGGAGTTGGCGCAGTTTTGACTGGGAACGGCCACTTGCTGGAACAAGGGGGTGCGCGAGATGACGTTCCCCACCAAGACATTGTTGCTGGCCTCTACGGGTGCTGGTGCTGGGCCTTCGCTTTGAGCGGAGCTCAGTGCACAAAAAGCGGTGCAAGCGATGGCGAGGGTGATTTTTTTCATGGTGCCTCCAAATAGGAATCGAGCAATGCCCGAATTTTAGGCATTCCGTGGTGCCTGTGAAGCTTGGACGGGTAAAGATTTGGTAAGCGAGTGTGTCTGCAAGCGGTTCGTCCTGCTGGTGGGCCGGTTAAAGCCGTTCACCGGCCCAGTCGCTGGCGTTGAAGCCCACTGAAACCGTTTTGCCCTTTGGGGCGCTGGGCCACTCCACCACCGGGCGCTTGATCACGCTGGCATGCGCCAGCATCACGGCTTTCGCGCTGGCGGCGTCTATCACTTGGGCCTGAAGCGCGGGGGCCAATTTTCGCCAGGTGGTGCCTTTGCGGTTGAGCACGGTCTCCCAGCCCAGGTTGTGCAGCCATCGGTCCAAGGCCGCTGGGGGCACGCCTTGTTTTTTGAAATCATGGAATTCAAACGCGATGTCATGCTCGGCAAGCCAGGTGCGTGCTTTTTTCACCGTATCGCAGTTGGGAATGCCATAGACCTGCACGCAAGCGCTTGGGGGGGTGGGTGTATTCATGGGGCTGAATCATCCCCGAAACAGCCCTCGGCGACAATCGGGGCCGTATGAAAAATTTACAAGACTGGCTCGCGCACTGCGAGCAACTGCACCCGCAGGCGATCGACATGGGTTTGGGCCGGGTGCAAGCTGTGGCGCATCGCATGGCGCTGCGCTTGGATTGCCCGGTGATCACTGTGGCCGGCACCAACGGCAAAGGCTCGACCTGCGCCATGCTGGAAGCGATTTTGCTGGAATCGGGTTACCGCACGGGCGTTTACACCTCGCCACATTTGGTGCATTTTGAAGAGCGTTGCCGCATTCATGGGCAATCGGCCTCAGCCAACGACTTGGCGCAGGCCTTTGCGCAGGTGGAAGCGGCGCGGGGTGAGGTTTCTCTGACTTATTTCGAGTTCAGCACCTTGGCGATCTTGCAGGTGATGGCCCAGGCGGGTTTGGATGTCGCGATTTTGGAGGTCGGTTTGGGCGGTCGCTTAGACGCCGTCAACATCATCGACCCCGATTGCGCTGTCATCACCAGCATCGACATCGACCACACCAGCTTCTTGGGGACTGACCGCGAGCAAATTGGCTTGGAAAAGGCCGGCATCATGCGCGCGGGCCGCCCCGTGGTGGTGAGCGATCCTGTGCCGCCGCAAAGTGTGCTCGACCATGCCGCTGCGCTTGGCGCAGACTTGTGGCGTTTTGGCCAAGATTTCAATTTTTCGGGCGACAAATTGCAGTGGGCTTGGGCCGGACGCGGGCGGCGTTACAGCGGCATGGCGTATCCGGCGCTGCGCGGTGCCAATCAGTTGGTCAACGCCTCGGGCGTTTTAGCAGCTTTGGAAGTGCTGCGGCCACGCCTGCCCGTGACGGCGCAGGCGGTGCGCAACGGGTTGGCCATGGTCGAGTTGCCGGGCCGCTTTCAAATTGTGCCGGGCGAGCCGGTGCTGGTGCTGGATGTGGCGCACAACCCGCATTCGGTAGCCGCATTGGCGCTGAATTTGGATGCCATGGGCTTTTACCCCACCACCCACGCGGTATTTGGCGCCATGGCGGACAAGGATTTGCAGGTCATGATCGAACGGGTCGGTGCCGTGATCGACCGCTGGTATTTCACCGATTTGCCGGTGCCACGCGCGGCCACGGCAGCGCAATTGCAGCAGCAGTGGCAGAGCCAGAATCACCGTGCCGATGCGCAAAGCTCTACCCACGCCAGCCCCGAAGCCGCCTTGCAATCGGCCATCCAAGCGGCCAACCCCGCTGATAGAATCGTGGTCTTCGGATCGTTTTACACGGTGGGCGGGGTTTTGAAGGACGGGATCCCCCGTCTGCATGCCAAACACCTGAGCACGTGAGTACCCACTTCATGGCTTTTTTCAATTTCCGACTTCCAGGTCAGACCTCCTCGGACAGCGCTGCTGAGACGCTTCACACGACCCCAGCCGAAAGCCTGGAGGTGCTGCGAAAGCGCGCCCGCCATCGTTTGATGGGCTCTGTGGTGTTGGTCTTGGCTGCGGTGGTCGGTTTTCCATTATTGTTTGACACACAGCCTCGACCGATGTCGGTGGACACGCCTGTTGTGATTCCTGAACGGCATGCTGCTGCGCTGCCAGTGACCTCTCCAGCGCCGGTCACGGCCGTTGCTGGCGCCGTCACCCCCGCACCTGCGAGCAGTCCACAAGCTGCCGGTCCTTTGCCGCCTGCGGGTGTGTTGGATGCGAATGAAGAGGTCGTCCAAGCCACACCGCGCGTGGCTGAGAAAACGGCTCGCGCTGCTGCTTTGGCCCCAGCAGATGCCGCTGGCGGTTTCAAGGTCGATTTTGGCAAAACAGGCGAGGCATCTGCAGTGGCCATGAGCAAACCTCAAGCCCCCGCTCAAGCTGCCGTCAAACCTGCGGATGCCAAGCCTGAAGTCAAACCTGAAGCCAAACCAGAACCCAAAGTGGCAACTGACAAGGCCCATGACGAGGCCGCCAAAGCCCGGGCCTTGCTCGAGGGCAAAGACCCTGCCAAGGCGGTCAAGCCGGGAGATGAGCGCTTGGTGATCCAGGTCGGTGCCTACACCGATGCCGCCAAAGTGCGCGAAGCCCGGCAAAAACTCGAAGCTGCGGGCTTCAAAACCTATACCCAAGTGATCGACAGCAAAGAGGGCAAACGCACCCGTGTGCGCGTCGGGCCCTTTGAAAGCAAAGCCGAGGCCGATAAGAGTGCGCTCAAAATTCGCAAGTTGCAACTAGACGCTGCCATTTTGAAGCTCTGAGGTCATGGCAAACATCACGGCCACCGATTGGATTTTGTCAGCCGTTTTGTTGGCGTCCATGCTCATGGGCGCGTGGCGCGGTCTGGTGTACGAAGTGATGTCGGTGATCGGTTGGCTGGCCGCGTTTGTGCTGGCGCAGTGGTTTGCAGCCGACGTGGCCCAGCGCCTGCCCATGCAAAGTGCGGGTGAATCCTTGCGCTATGCCGCTGGTTTTATCTTGGTGTTTGTGGCCAGTGTGTTCACGGCCGGTTTGATTTCTGCGCTGCTTCGTAAGTTGATGTCGGTCATTGGCCTGCGACCTGTGGATCGGTTGTTGGGCGCTGGTTTTGGTCTGTTTCGCGGTGTGATTGTGTTGCTGGCTGTGACGGTGGTTCTGCATTTGACGGCTATGGCGCAGAGCGACTGGTGGCAAAACTCGCAAGGCGGCCCGGTGTTGTCTGCCCTGCTCAAAGGGCTCAAGCCCATTTTGCCGGCTCATTTTGGGGCGTATTTGCCCGATTGAATTTCCTCTCTTGGACTGGATGCATGTATGTGTGGAATTGTGGGCGTCGTCAGTAGCGCGCCGGTCAATCAGCTGATTTATGACGCTTTGCTGTTGTTGCAGCACCGTGGCCAAGATGCGGCAGGCATCGTGACGCAACTGGACCGCAAGTTCTATATGCACAAAGCCAAAGGCATGGTGCGCGATGTGTTCCGCACCCGCAATATGCGCGCGCTGCCTGGCCACTGCGGCTTGGGCCAAGTGCGCTACCCGACAGCGGGTAATGCCTTCAGCGAAGAAGAAGCGCAGCCTTTTTATGTGAATGCCCCGTTTGGCTTGGTGCTGGTGCACAACGGCAACTTGACGAATGCCCATGCGCTCAAAGCCGAGTTGTTTTCCACAGACCACCGGCACATCAACACTGAAAGCGATTCCGAGGTTTTGCTCAACGTGCTGGCCCACGAGTTGGAAAAAACCACCCGTGGTTTGCCTCTGGCTTCGCGTGACGTGTTTTCGGCGGTGCAAGGTGTGCACCGGCGCATCAAAGGCTCGTATGCGGTGATCGCCATGGTCGCAGGTCATGGCTTGTTGGCGTTTCGCGACCCCTTTGGCATTCGCCCCATGTGCATTGGCCAAAGCCAAGATGGCACCTGGATGCTGGCCAGTGAATCCGTGGCTTTGGAAGGCACTTCGCACCACTATGTGCGCGATGTTCAGCCGGGTGAAGCCATTTACATCGATTTGCAAGGGCAGTTGCATGCCCAACAGTGCGCCGATGCACCGCAGCTCAGCCCCTGCATTTTTGAGTACGTGTATTTGGCCCGTCCGGACTCGACGATGGACGGCATCTCGGTGTACCAAGCGCGCTTGAATTTGGGCGAAACCTTGGCCAAGCGCGTGATCTCGACGGTACCCCCGAACGAGATTGATGTGGTGATTCCGATCCCCGAGTCCAGCCGTCCCAGTGCCGCGCAATTGGCGCAGTTGCTGGGCTTACCCTACCGTGAAGGTTTTGTGAAAAACCGCTATGTGGGCCGCACCTTCATCATGCCCGGCCAGTCGGTGCGCAAAAAATCAGTGCGCCAAAAGCTCAACGTGATCGCCAGCGAATTCAAAGGCCGCAATGTGCTGTTGGTCGACGATTCGATTGTGCGCGGCACCACCAGCCGCGAAATCGTGCAGATGGCGCGTGACGCCGGTGCCCGCAAGGTCTACATGGCCAGTGCCGCGCCGCCGGTGCGCTTTCCCAATGTGTACGGCATTGACATGCCCACCCCTGAAGAATTGGTGGCGCACAACCGCACGGCCGAAGAAGTGCGTGAATTGATCGGTTGCGACGCGCTCATTTACCAAGATGTGGATGCGATGAAGCAAGCCGTGATGAGTGCCTTGGCACCCAACTCGCCTGTCTTGAAAGGCTTTGACGCCTCCTGTTTCGATGGCGTGTACGTGACCGGCGATATCCAGGCGCAGGACATCGAGCGTTTGAATGCCAGCCGAGTGGGCCAAGAAGAAGGCGCTGAGGACAACTCGCGTTTGGCTTTGCCCAACGCTTCGGAATAAGCATCGGGGCCATCCCAAGAGAGTAACTGTATGAGCCAACACCCCTTACCCGACCACTTGCATCTGGACACGCTGGCTGTTCGCGCCGCTGTGGACCGCAGTCAATACGGCGAAAATTCCGAAGCCCTGTACCTGACCAGTGGGTATGTGCAGCCCTCAGCCGAGGCATCGGCCCGCCGCTTTGCGGGCGAAGAAGAGGGGTTCACCTACGGCCGCTCGGGCAATCCCACGGTCAGCAGTTTTGAAATGCGTCTGGCCGCCATGGAAGGCACGCAGGCCGCATTGGCCACATCATCTGGCATGTCGTCGGTGATGTTGATGCTGTTCAGCTTGCTCAAGTCGGGTGACCATGTGGTGTATTCTCAGTCCATGTTCGGCTCCACCATCAAGCTGATCGGTTCAGAATTCGCCCGTTTTGGCGTGGAGTCCACCATCGTGCCGCAAACCGATGTGGCGGCCTGGAAGGCGGCGATTCGCCCCAATACCAAAATCTTGTTCGCTGAAACGCCGACCAATCCCTTGACCGAGGTATGTGACATCCAGGCTTTGGCCGATCTGGCGCACAACGCTGGCGCACTCTTGGCCGTCGACAATTGTTTTGCCACGCCGATTTTGCAGCGGCCTGTCGACATGGGCGCTGACATCGTCATGCACTCGGGCACCAAGTATCTGGACGGTCAAGGCCGCGTCATGGCCGGTGCCCTGTGCGCCAGTGAAGCCTTGATCACTGGTAAATGCCTGCCCGTCATGAAAAATGGCGGCATGGTGCTGTCACCGTTCAATGCTTGGGTGGTGCTCAAGGGCTTGGAAACTTTGGACATCCGCATGCGCGCCCAAAGCACCCGTGCGCACGAGATGGCGGTGTGGTTGGAACAGCACCCCATGGTGTCGCGGGTCCATTACCCCGGCCTGAAGAGTCACCCACAGCACGCATTGGCGATGAAGCAAATGTCCAACCTGGGCGGTGCGGTGTTGTCGTTTGATGTGAAAGCACCTGACCCTCACACCGCGCGCAGTCGTGCTTTTCATGTGCTTGACAGCTTGCGCGTGCTGTCGCTGTGCACCAATCTGGGCGACACCAAAAGTTTGCTCACCCACCCGGCCAGCACCTCGCACGGCAAATTGTCCGAAGACCAGCGTCAAGCCGCAGGCATTGGCCAAGGGCTGATTCGCTTGGCCGTGGGCTTGGAGCACGTGGGCGATATGCAAACCGACTTGCTGCGCGGCCTGGACACTCTTTGATGTTGAATTTGAATGACTAAAACACGCACCCGTTTCGCACCGTCACCCACGGGCTTTATCCATCTGGGCAATATCCGCTCGGCTTTGTACCCCTGGGCTTTTGCTCGGGCTACGGGTGGCGACTTTATTTTGCGCATCGAAGACACTGACTTGGAGCGTTCCACCCAAGCTTCGGTGGATGTGATCATTGAAGGCATGGCCTGGTTGGGCTTGAATCACGACGAAGGCCCTTTCTACCAAATGCAGCGCATGGAGCGTTACAAAGCGGTGTTGCAAGAACTGATTGCGGCTGGGCAGGTCTACCCCTGCTACATGAGCATGGCCGAACTGGATGCTTTGCGTGAAAAGCAAATGGCCGATAAAGAAAAGCCCCGGTACGACGGCACCTGGCGGCCTGAGCCAGGCAAAACTTTGCCCACAATCCCCAAGGGCGTGTCGCCTGTCTTGCGTTTCAAAAACCCGCAAGGCGGTGTGGTGGCGTGGGACGACAAAGTCAAAGGGCGCATTGAAATCAGCAACGACGAGTTGGATGATTTGGTGATTGCAAGACCCGATGGCACACCCACCTACAACTTCTGCGTGGTGGTGGACGACATCGACATGCAGATCACCCACGTGATCCGGGGTGACGACCATGTCAACAACACGCCTCGGCAAATCAATATCTTCAAAGCCTTAGGCCAAGAGCCTCCCGTCTACGCCCACTTGCCCACCGTGCTCAACGAGCAGGGCGAAAAAATGAGCAAGCGCAGCGGTGCCAAAGCCGTGACCCAGTACCGCGAAGAAGGTTATTTGCCGGACGCGATGGTGAACTACTTGGCCCGACTGGGCTGGAGCCACGGTGACGATGAAATCTTCAGCCGAGAACAATTCGTGTCTTGGTTCAATCTCGATCACTTGGGTCGCAGCGCGGCGCAATTTGACGAAGCCAAGCTGCGCTGGGTCAACGCCCAACACATGAAGGTCATGCCGGATGCCGCCTTGGCGGAACTGGTGAGCGTGCAATTGCAAAAGCGAGGCGTGAACCCGGACGATCGGTTGACCGCCCTGTGTGGACTGCTCAAAGACCGTTGCGACACCACGGTGATGCTGACCGATTGGGTGAGCAAGTTCTACACCGACGTCACCCCCAATCCTGACGAATTGGCGCAGCACGTGACCGATGCGGTGCGCCCTGCCTTGACCTTGTTGGCTGAGAAATTGGCCGCTTGCACCTGGGACAAAGCGGCCATTGCAGCCGTGCTCAAAGAGGTTTTGGCCGCGCAAGGCTTGAAAATGCCGCAGCTGGCCATGCCGGTGCGGGTGCTGGTCATGGGCACCGCTCAGACGCCGTCCTTGGACGCGGTGCTGGCCTTGAGTCACAGAGAAAAAATTTTGGCGCGCTTGCAAAACGCTTAAATTCCTGTCTATAATCTAAGACTCGACACCAACGAGGTATGACGCTTGAATGTCAATTCAAGTGTCAAAACCAAAGGGGGTATAGCTCAGCTGGGAGAGCGCTTGCATGGCATGCAAGAGGTCAGCGGTTCGATCCCGCTTACCTCCACCAAAGTGTTGAAAAATGATTCGCAAGAATCAGTCCAGGTTATGACCCTATCGTCTAGAGGCCTAGGACATCACCCTTTCACGGTGAGTACCGGGGTTCGAATCCCCGTAGGGTCGCCAAGTTTGTAGCACTTGGTTTCAACAGCAGTTGAAGCAAAGCTATCTACCAGGAGTGGTAGTTCAGTTGGTTAGAATACCGGCCTGTCACGCCGGGGGTCGCGGGTTCGAGTCCCGTCCACTCCGCCAAAACGTAAAACCCCTGCAAATTTTTTGATTTTCAGGGGTTTTTTCATGGCCGCTTTTAAACCTCACAAGCTGCTTTGAACAATGCAAACATCATCTCGTCAGCCCCGTTCTCATAGCCTGCAGCGGTCTGAATCAAGACTGTTCCGGTTCTTTGATCGATCAAGATGTTTTGGGCATGGTTGCCGGCCATGCGCAGCATCTGGCCATCTGCGGAGTGATGCCAGAAAAAGTTTTTGTAACCGCGCTGGGGTCTTGCCACGCCATAGCTGGCTGCGCGCTCTGATGCACTGTGCTGAGAAGTTTCTTGGAACCACGCGCTTGGAACCAACTGCCGCCCTTGCACAGCACCCTGCTTCGCCACCAACAAACCCAGCCGTGCCCAGTCACGCAAGGTGGCCGAAAAGCCTGCACCACTGAAAGTGAACCCTTTCGAATCCGTCAGCCAGGTGGCGTTACTTTGCGCGCCCATGGGCTGCCACAGCTTATGTTCTGCGATGACAGGCAGTGGTTGTTGGTAAGCTGACTCCAGCGCCCAAGCGACCAACACCGGGCACAGGTCGGTGTAGTTGAAGCGCGCACCCTGGGCTTCGTTGCTGCCCCACTTGAACCGCAAAATGCCTTGGCGTTGGTCGGTGCCTTCGCTTCGGCGTGGCGAGAAACCAATTTGCGAATAGCCATAGCGCTCAAAGCCGGTGCTGGGGCTGCAAAAAGATTCGCAAATGTCGATGCCGCTGGTCATGTTCAACAGATTGCGCAGCGTGATGCCTGAGAAGGAATGGCCTTGCAGTGGGGAAACGTATTTTTCGATGGGGTCATCGACAGCGCTGAGCTTGCCCTCGTCCAACGCTATGCCCACCAACAACCCGACCACACTTTTGGTCATGGACCAGCCGAAAAACCGCATCTCGGCGCTGCGGTTGAAGCGGTATTGCTCGTGCCAAATTTCTGAACCTCTGGCAATCAGCAAACCGGTGCGGTTGTATTTATTCGCGTAGTCGGCCGCATCCATGAAGAAGTTGGCTTTGATTTTGCGCGGGGCTGAGGTCAGCGTTGAAGGACTGGCGCTGGCTGGGATCACCTGGTGCGCAAACATGGTTTCTAAGCCGCCGGAAAAGTTGCCAAGGTGGTACTCCGGGTAACCTTCCCACTTTTGCAAAGCGCCCGCAGGACCCCAGCCCGTGGGGTAGCCGGCTTTTTCACCAAAGGTGTCCCATGCCCATGAGGGCGCTGCCATTGCGGCGGCGGCACCTGCCAGGAATTGGCGTTTATGCACAGATCACTCGATCCGAATCCCCGCCGCTTTGACCAATTGCGCAGCCGCAAGGGTCTCCTCGTCCAGGTATTTTTCAAAGGCTTCTTGTTGCATCGGCATGCCGGTGGCGCCGAGTTTTTCCAAGCGGTCTTTGACCTCGGGCATGGCCAAGACACTCAACACCGCTGCATGCAGTTTTTGCACGATGGCTTTGGGTGTTTTGGCGGTCACAAACATGCCCACCCAAAAGGTGTAGGCGGCGCTGGCGAAACCGGCTTCGGTGATCGAGGGCACTTGCGCCAGCAGGGGCGAGCGGGCTGCGGTGCTGACGGCCAGGGCCTGTAAGCGTCCGCTCTGGATCAAGGGCAGGGCGGAGACCAAGGGCGCAAAAAACCAGTCAATGCGGCCTGAAGCGGTTTCGGTCAAAGCCTCTGGCGTGCCACGGTAGGGCACGTGCTGCGCTTGAATGCCCGCAGCGACGCGGAACTTTTCGGCATTCATGTGCGTGGCCGAGCCATTGCCTGCCGAGGCGTAATTGAGTTGACCCGGTTGGGCCTTGGCTTTGGCCACCAAGTCGGCCACGTCTTTGTAGCCTTTGCTGGGTGAGACCACGATCACGTTGGGCAAGCTGGCCAGGGGGCTGACGCCATCAAAATCTTTGAGCGTGTCGTAGCTCAACTTGGGGTACAGCGCGGGGTTGACCACGTGGCCGGAACTGTGAATCAGCAGGGTATAGCCGTCGGCTGGCGCTTTGGCCACCAGGGCCGCGCCAACGGTGCCGCCGGCGCCGGTTTTGTTGTCGATGACAATTTGCGCGCCCAGCAAAGGGCCGAGTTTTTCAGCCACGGTGCGGGCCATCACGTCGGTGCCACTGCCGGCAGTGAACGGCACGATGAAGGTGATGGCTTTGTCCTTGGGCCAGCCCGATTGTGCAAAGCTGGGCAAGGCCGCTCCAGCGGCCAAGCTGGCGGCCAACTGCAATGTCTGTCTGCGGGTGAATTGAGCTTGTTTCATGTGGGTGTCTCCAAAAAAGGGGGGCAAGGTTTCCGTGGGGCTCAGGCCACGGGCGGCGCAAAAGGCATGGCCAGCAAGATGCGCGCTTCGTGCGCGGTGTGGTTGATGATTTGGCGTTTTTCGCCCGGCGCAAAGCGGCAAGAGTCCATGGCGCGCAGCACTTCGCGGGTTTCAACACCGTTGAGTTCACTGACCAGGGTCAGTTCGCCTTGCAGCACCACATAGTGTTTTTCCATGGGCGAGCCGTCCAGCGCGGTGTGGCCACCCGGCTGCAAGAT
>CANFMK010000052.1 GCA_947448325.1 Comamonadaceae bacterium | reverse complement strand
TGCTTTGGCCAGCGTTCGCTGACTTCAAAAGGCCAGACCTGGGCCGCCGGGATCGCCAGCACATCAAAGCGCTCGAACAATTGCAGCATCTGCTGGTAAAACTGGGAGCGTGCCGCACTGGCCGACATCAGCTGCGCGCCGCTCAAGCGCAATGATTGCTCATACTCCCAGCGGGCCTCGGGCTTGACCAGTGAGTGATTTTCAGGTTTGAGCATGAAGGGGGCGACGCGCGGTCCCACCAAAGCCTGGCGCCAAACCAACCAAGCGTCCCAGACTTTTTCGGGGGCCATGCCCAGGTCCGTGGTCTCGGTGTGGCAGCCCATGCTGTCCAAGGATTTCAAAGCGCTCAGGCAAGTGGCCATCACGCCGTCTTCCATGGGTAAATAGCCGTTCAAATCGCCCAGCCAGCCAATGCGCTGGCCTTTGATGTCACAGTCCAGGGGCGCAGTGAAGGCCTGGCCGTCCTGTGCAATTGAAAGCGGAGCGGCCGGGTGTTGACCCGCTTGCACCGAAAGCAGCATGGCCACATCGCGCACGCTGCGGCCCATGGGCCCTTCGGTGCCGAGTTGCGAAATCCATACGTCTTGTGCGGGCACCATGGGCACGCGACCTTGCGAGGGACGCAGGCCAAAAACGTGGTTCCAACCCGCCGGATTGCGCAGACTGCCCATGAAGTCGGAGCCGTCCGCCACCGGCAGCATGCGCTGCGCCAGGGCCACAGCCGCGCCGCCGCTGCTGCCGCCAGCGGTTTTGCCGGCATCCCATGCATTGCGTGTGGCGCCAAAGACTTCGTTGAAGGTGTGCGAGCCCAGGCCGAACTCAGGGGTGTTGGTTTTGCCGATCACGATACAGCCACTGGCCTTCATGCGGCTGGCCATCAGGCCGTCTTCGCTGGCGACCACATCGCGCATCAGGGGTGAACCCAAAGTGGTGCGAAAACCGGCCACATGGGACAAATCTTTCATGGCTTGGGGCATGCCGTGCATCCAACCCATGGACTCGCCACGCGCCAGTTGCGCGTCGCGTTCATCGGCTTGGCGCAGCAAATCGTCCCCGTCGGCGAGGCTCACCAAGGCATTGCTTTGGGGGTTGTGCTGGGCGATCTGGTTGAGCGTGATGTGCATGACCTCGCGGCATGACACTTGCTTGGAGTGAATGGCGTGGGACAGCGCGTCGGCAGAAATCTCAGGGTAGACCATGATGAAAAGTAACTCTGTGAAAGGCTTACATTATGAAATCGTGTGAGCGCTTTGCGACCATCCGTGGAAACCCCCTGCTGAATGTGCGCAAAGGTGACGATCACGTTGGGGGTTCAGTGACATCATGAACACATCCTTTTTGGAAATTGGAGAATTGAAGATGAAAAGACGTTTGCTCTTGGCTTTGGCCAGCGTGGTGGGTTTGACGGGCATGGATGCCGCTTTGGCGCAAACCCCGCCCAACAAAGTGTTTCGATTCGTGCCGCATGCCAATTTGACGGTGCTCGATCCCATCTGGACCACCGCTTATGTGACGCGCAACCATGCGTACATGATTTACGACACGCTGTTTTCTGAAGATGCCAAAGGTGCCATCAAACCGCAAATGGTCGACAGCTACCAAGTCTCCAAAGACGAGTTGACCTGGACTTTCAAACTGCGCTCGGGCCTGGAGTTCCATGACGGCAAACCCGTCACCAGCACCGACGTGGTGGCTTCTCTCAAGCGCTGGGCCAGTCGGGACGCGATGGGCGGCATTTTGGCCACCTTCATCACCGCGTACGAAACACCGGATGCCAACACCTTCAAAATCGTTTTGAACCAGCCTTGCGGCATCATGCTGGACTCCTTGGGCAAAGCCTCGTCGAACGTGCCTTTCATCATGCCAGCGCGCATTGCGGCCACGCCGGGCGCCGAGCAAATCAAGGAGCACATTGGCTCCGGGCCGTTTGTCTTCAAGGCTGACGAGTTCAAGCCCGGTGCGTTGGTGGTTTACACCCGTAACGCCAAGTACAAGTCGCGCACCGAAGCGCCCAGTGGGGTGTCGGGTGGCCGCCCTGTGAACTTTGACCGGGTGGAGTGGGTCATCATCCGCGACCCGCAAACCCAGTTCAATGCCTTGAAGGCGGGCGAAGTCGACATGATCGAGCAGCCCAGCTTTGAGCAGTACGAGACGCTGAAGAAAACCGAAGGCATCAAGGTCGAAGACTTCTCGCCCGCCGGACTGCAGTTCATCATGCGCTTTAACCACCTGCATGCGCCCTTCAACAACGTGAAGATTCGCCAAGCCGCCATGGTGGCCATGGGCCAGCAAGCCTACATCAACACCCAGGTGGGCGTGCCTGCTCTGGGCCGTTTGTGCCGCAGCATGTACCCTTGCGGGACGACTTATGGCGATGAGGACACCGGCTATTTCACCGGTGTGGCCAACCCCGCCAAAGCCAAGCAAATGTTGCAAGACGCAGGTTACGACGGCACACCCGTGCTGTTGATGCGCCCCACCGATTTGGCCTCGATCGCCAAATTGCCGTTGGTGGCCAAGCAGCAACTCGAAGCGGCCGGCTTCAAAGTGGACTTCCAGCAAATGGACTGGGCCACCTTGCTGGCGCGCCGTGCCAAAAAAGATGCACCAGCCAATGGCGGTTGGAGTGCTTTCTTGACGGCTTGGACCGCTGGCGATATCTCTAGCCCCTTGACCATCCAAATGTTCAACGCCAAAGGACAAAACGGCTGGTTCGGTTGGCAAGACGAGCCGCGTTTGGAATACCTGAAAAACCGCTTTGCACGTACCGTCAAGCCCGCAGAGAAAAAAGAAATCGCCAGCGAAATTCAGCGTGTGGCTTTTGAAACCGCCACCCACGCGCCTTTGGGCCAGTACCAAAGCCCCACAGCGATTCGCAGCAATGTGTCTGGCATCTTGCAAACACCGGGCATCCCGGTGATGTGGAACATCAAGAAAAACTGAGTCAGGCTTTCAGATGCTCTCCTTCCTGCTGCGCCGCATCGCGGCGGTGCTGCCGGTGTTGCTGGTCGTCTCGCTGGTGGTCTTTCTCATTTTGAGACTGGCCCCCGGTGACCCGGCTGCGGCCATTGCCGGCAACAACGCCACCAACGAAGACATTGCCAAAATCCGCACCCAACTGGGCTTGGACAGCTCAATTCCTGTGCAATACGGCATTTGGATCGGTCGTGTGGTGCAAGGGGATCTGGGTTACTCCTTTTACCTGAGCAAACCGGTCACCGAGTTGATCGCCCAGCGCATTGAGCCCACGCTGGCGCTGGCGCTGGGGACGGTGATTTTGGCGGTGTTGATCGCGGTGCCCTTGGGCACACTGGCGGCTTGGCGCATGGGGGGCTGGTTAGACCGCTTGCTGTCGGGTTTTTCGGTGGCGGGGTTTTCGATCCCCGTCTTCGTGATCGGTTATCTGCTGATTTACCTGTTCGCCATTCGGCTGGAATGGTTGCCGGTGCAAGGCTATAAAAGTTTGCTCGATGGTGCCGGTGGCGCAGGCGCTGGCCCTTGGGCCTGGATGCGTCAGCTGATTTTGCCGTGGATGACCCTGGCCATGATTTACGTGGCCTTGATCGCCCGCGTGACGCGCGCCAGCGTGTCTGAAGCGTTGACCGAAGACTACATCCGCACCGCCCGCGCCAAGGGCTTGACGGAGCGCGCCGTGTTGCTGCACCACGCGCTGGTGAATGCGGCCGTGCCCATCGTCACCGTGATTGGCATTGGCGTGGCCTTGTTGATCGGCGGGGTGGTGGTGACTGAAACCGTGTTTGCCATCCCGGGTCTGGGCTCGCTGACCGTGGACGCGGTGTTGAACCGCGACTTTCCGGTGATTCAGGGCTTGGTGCTCTTGTTCTCGGTGAGCTACGTGATGGTCAACCTGCTGGTGGATCTGAGTTATTTGTTTTTAGATCCGAGGATTCGTTACTGATGAACGCATACCAACGTTTGCTGGCCAATGGCTCGGTGCGTTTTGGCGGGACTGTGCTGGGTGTGATGCTGCTGGTGGCGGCTTTGGCACCCTTCTTGGGCACGGTCGATCCGGCGGCCATGGATTCCAATTTCATCAACCAGGCTGCCGGGGCGTCGGGGCTGTTTGCCCTGCTGGACGGCACCTCGGTGCAGCACACCTTTTGGCTGGGCACCGACAGCTTTGGTCGCGACCTGTTCAGCCGCGTGATTTACGGCACCCGTGTGTCCTTGCTGGTGGGCTCTTGCACGGCGGTGCTGTCCTTGGTGTTGGGTGGCAGCTTGGGCATGTTGGCGGGCTACTTTCGCACGCTGGATGCGGTCTTGATGCGGGTGATGGACGGCTTGATGGCCATTCCCGCGATCTTGTTGGCGATTGCCTTGGTGGCCGCCTTGGGGGCCACCATCTCGACCGTGGTGGTGGCGATTGCCATTCCCGAGGTGCCGCGTGTGACCCGTTTGGTGCGCTCACTGGTGCTGAGCTTGCGCGAGGAGCCTTTTGTCGAGGCCGCGCGCGCCTTGGCCACGCCCACGCCGGTGATCTTGTTCCGGCACATCTTGCCCAATGCCATGGCGCCTTTGATCGTGCAGGGCACATTCGTCGCGGCTTCGGCGGTGCTGACCGAGGCCATTTTGAGTTTTCTGGGGTTGGGCTTGCCGCCCGACATTCCCACTTGGGGCAACATCATGGCCGAGGGGCGGGTGCAGTTCAGCCAGTACCCTGGCAACGTCCTGTATCCGGCCCTGTTCTTGGTGCCGACGGTGTTGGCAGTGAATTTACTGGGTGACGGCTTGCGCGATGTGCTGGACCCCAAATTTGCCAAGAGGGGCTCATGATGACGACCCCTGTTTTGGCTATTCAAGATTTGTCGGTGGCGCTGCCGCCAGGCGGCGACCGGCGTCACGCGGTACACGGCATCAGCCTGACCATCGCGCCTGGAAAAACGCTGTGCGTGGTGGGTGAATCGGGCTCAGGCAAGTCGGTCATGGCGACCACGGTCATGGGCTTGCTGGCGCGTGAATTGAAACCCGATCACGGCCAAGTGCTGCTGCAAGGCGAGTCCTTGCTCGACGCCACTGCGTCACGCTTGCGGGATTTGCGCGGCCGCGTCATGGGCATGGTGTTCCAAGAACCCATGACCGCGCTGAACCCGGTCATGACCTGTGGCGATCAGGTCGACGAGTTGCTGTCCACCCACACCGACTGGCCGCCCGCGCAGCGGCGCGCCGAGGTGCTGCGGGTCTTTGAAAGTGTGCGCTTGCCAGAACCTGAGCGCATTTTGCGCAGTTTCCCGCACCAGCTCAGTGGCGGTCAGCGCCAACGCATCGTGATCGCCATGGCAGTGATCTTGAAGCCGGCGCTGCTGATTTGCGACGAACCGACCACGGCGCTGGACGTGACGACGCAAAAAGAAATCTTGAAGTTGATTGCGCAACTGCAAGCCGAGCAGGGCGTGGCGGTCTTGTTCATCACCCATGACATGGGCGTGGTGGCGGAGATTGCTGACTACGTGTTGGTCATGCACCAAGGCGTGGCGGTGGAGTCGGGCACTTGCGCGCAGGTGCTGAAAAATCCCCAAGCGGACTACACCCGTCAATTGTTGGCCGCTGTGCCCGGCATGACGCCGCCGCCCGCGCGCCCTGAACCCACTGGCCCGGCGCTGCTGCGCGGCCAGCAGGTGGGCAAAACCTACATCAGCCGCGACTGGATGGGGCGAGGCCATGAAACCCAAGCTTTGCAAAATGCGAGCGTCCAAATTCGCGCGGGCGAGACGGTGGGCATTGTGGGCGAATCCGGTTCGGGCAAGTCCACTTTTGCGCGTTGCCTGATTCGCTTGATCGACCCCACCGTGGGTCAAATTCAGTGGGGACATGACGAGATTGCCCAGTTGCCCGAGGCGCGCTTGCGTCCACTGCGCAGCCGAGTGCAAGTGGTGTTCCAGGACCCGAGCCGATCGCTCAACCCCCGCCGTACCGTGGGCCAGTCCATCATCGAAGGCGCGGTCAACTTTGGCATGCCCAAAGCCCAAGCCTGGAGCTTGGCGCAAAGTCTGATGCACAAAGTGCGTTTGCCGGTGGAGGCCTTGGACCGTTACCCCAGCCAATTCAGCGGCGGTCAGCGTCAGCGCCTGGCCATAGCCCGGGCTTTGGCGTGTCAACCGCAGGTGTTGGTGGCCGACGAGGCGGTCAGTGCGCTGGACGTGAGCGTGCAGGCGCAGATCTTGACCCTGTTGCGCGATATTCAAGCCGAGTTTGGCTTGGGCATGTTGTTCATCACGCACGATCTGCGTGTGGCGGCGCAGCTGTGCGACAGCGTGATCGTGATGCACCAAGGGCACATGGTGGAGCAGGGCCGCACGGTTGATTTGTATGCCAACCCGCAACACCCCTACACCCGCAAATTGTTCGACGCTGCCCCGGCGGCTTTTTGACCTGAGTCGTCACCACCGTATAACCACCAAGGCGTTGCCATGACGCGCATTTTGATCGCTGGATACCAGCACGAGACCAACACCTTCGCCCCCAGCCTGGCCGACTGGGCGGCTTTCAACACGGGCGAGGCCTTCCCGGCCTTTGTGCGCGGCCAAGCCATGGTGGACTTGCTCACCGGGGTGAATATTCCCGTGGGCGGCTTCATGGACGAGGCGCGGCGTTTGCAGTGGACCCTGGTGCCCTCGGCCTGGGCCGGGGCTTCGCCTTCGTCCTACGTCACCCAAGACGCTTTTGAGCGTATCAGCCAAGCGATCTTGGAGGATGTGCGCGCCGCGCTGGCGCAGGGGCTGGACGGGGTGTATCTGGATTTGCATGGCGCTGCCGTGGCCGAACACGCCGACGACAGCGAGGGTGAATTGATCGCCCGTATTCGCCAGCTGGTGGGGCCCCACATGCCCATCGTGGCCAGTCTGGATTTGCACGCCAACGTCACCGCCCGCATGCTGCGCGAATCCGACGGCTTGGTGGCGTACCGCACTTACCCGCATGTGGACATGGCTGCCACGGGCGAGCTGGCCGCGCGCTTGCTGCAGCGGCGCTTGAAGCGGGGGCACAAAGAGCCTGTGCATGTGCTGCGCCTGCCTTTTTTGATTGCGCTCAATGCGCAAAGCACTTGGATGGCGCCGGCCCAAGGCCTGTATGCGCAGCTGCTCGAATTGGAACGCGAACACGGTGCCATGCTGAGTTTTTGCATGGGCTTTCCTGCCTCTGACTTTGAAGAATGCGGGCCAGTGATCTGGGCCCATGGCGAACAAGCCCGTTTGGCAGTGGAGCGCTTGTATGCGCAAGCGGTCCAACCTGCGCAGTGGCGACCCGAGTGGCAAAGCGCCCGTGAGGCGGTGAGCCAGGCCTTGTCGTTGGCCGAGGTCAGCGAGGCACCGGTGGTGGTGGCAGACACCCAAGACAACCCTGGGGCCGGTGGCGACAGCAACACCACGGGCATGCTGCACGCCTTGCTGCAGCAACGCGCGGGGCACCGGTTCCCGCAGCAAATTGCGCTGGGCTTGATGGTCGACCCCGAGGCCGCGCGCGTGGCCTGCGAGGCCGGCGTAGGGGCGCAACTGGACATGAGTCTGGGCAAAGCGGTGCCGATTTTCAGTGGTGACCTGAGCGATGCGCCGGTGCAAGGGCGCTTCACGGTGCGTGCGGTCAGTGCCGGCGCGTGTCTGCTCAAAGGCCCGATGATGAAGGGCTCGACCATCCAAATGGGCCCCAGTGCCTGCCTGGAAATTGAAGGTATTTACGTGGCCGTGGCCAGCGGCAAGATGCAGATGCTGGACCGCGAACTGTTTCGCACCGTGGGCATTCACCCCGAACGCATGAAAGTGTTGGTGGTCAAAAGCTCCAACCACTTCCGCGCTGATTTCACCCCCATTGCCAGCCATGTGCTGGTGGCCAAAGCCCCAGGCCCCATGGCCGCCGACCCCGGTGATTTGCCCTGGAAAAAACTCAGCCCTCAGACAAGGACCAGACCATGACCACAGACTTCACCCAGCTCAGTGCCGACAGCTTGATCGGCTTGTACCGCAGCGGCGAGGCCTCGCCGGTGGAAGTGACGCAAGCGGTGCTCGAGCGCATTGACCGATTGAATCCGCAGCTCAATGCGTTTTGTGTGGTGGACGCCCCAGCGGCCCTGCAAAATGCCAAAGACAGCGAAGCGCGCTGGCAGGCGCACCGCCAAACCGGCGCGCCGGTGGGCACTTTGGAGGGCGTTCCCACCAGCATCAAAGACCTGATTTTGACGAGGGGCTGGCCGACCTTGCGCGGCAGCCGCACGGTCAATCCGGATCAACCGTGGGAAGTGGACGCGCCCGTCACTGCCCGCTTGCGCGAGGCCGGCGCGGTGCTGCTGGGCAAAACCACCACCCCTGAATTTGGCTGCAAAGGCGAGACCAACTCACCGGCGACCGGCATCACCCGCAACCCCTGGAACTTGAACAAAACGCCCGGCGGCTCTTCGGGCGGCACGGCAGCGGCCGTGGCGGCGGGCCTGGGACCGATCGGGGTCGGTACCGATGGCGCGGGCAGTGTGCGCATCCCGGCGGCGTTTTGTGGCAACTTTGGCCTCAAACCCAGTTTCGGCCGTGTCCCCGCCTACCCCTTGTCGCCGTTTGGTTCCGTCGCCCATTTGGGGCCGCACACCATGAGCGTGCAGGACGCAGCGCTGATGATGAACGTCATGAAGCGCCCTGACGCGCGGGACTGGACTGCGTTGCCCCAAGATGCGGCCGACTACACCGAGGGTTTGAATGACGGCATCAAAGGCTTGCGCATCGCCTACTCGCCGGCGCTGGGTTATGTGAAAAATGTGCACCCTGAAATTGCCGCCGCCGTGGCCGAAGCGGTCAAGGTGCTGCAAGACTTGGGCGCGCATGTCGAGCAAATTGACCCCGGATTTGAAGACCCCTTGGACATCACCACGGGCCTGTGGTTCTTGGGCGCCTGGACGGTCTGGAACACCTTGAATGCCGAGCAGCAAAGCGTGGCCGATCCAGACTTCAAGGCCGAGGCCGAATTGGGCTCGCGCTTGTCGGCGCTGGACATTCAGCATTTGAACCAACGCCGGGGCGTGATGGGCAGTCAGATGCGTCAATTCATGCAGCGTTTTGATTTGCTGGTCACCCCTTCGGTGTCGATCCCCGCTTTCGATGCGCTGCCAGCGGGCCACAGCGCTTTGAGCCCTGAGTCCATGCTGGGCTGGACCCCGTTCAGCTACCCCTTCAACCTGACCCAGCAACCCGCTTCGACCATTCCTTGTGGCCTGACCCGGGACGGCTTGCCCATGGGTTTGCAGTTTGTCGGGCCGATGTTCGGTGACGCCTTGGTTTTGCGGGCCTCCAAGGCCTATGAAAATGTCAGGCCTATAGCTCGGCCGGTCATTTAGATTGGTGCAAGGCTGAGCGGACACCTCTGCGCCAGCCGCATCTTGGGCATGCACCCAAAGATTGCAAGCCCGCTGAGCACATTGAAATCAGCGCAAAGTGGCAGAAGGTGACAGAAGGTGACAGAAGGTGACAGAATAGGCCTCAGTTGGCTTCTAGGGAGATTTTGTATGTTCAGCAAGTTCGCCAAAAACAAAAGCACCACCTTCAAGGCCTTGCCCGAGAAGTTTGACACGCTGGTCGGCAAAAACACCGTCATCCAT
Source organism: Comamonadaceae bacterium (assembly GCA_947448325.1). Taxonomy (GTDB): domain Bacteria; phylum Pseudomonadota; class Gammaproteobacteria; order Burkholderiales; family Burkholderiaceae_C; genus Limnohabitans_A. The sequence continues at coordinate 6,601 of CANFMK010000052.1, read as the reverse complement.
GGGCGTTTGGTGTTGCAAGAAAGCATACGGATCGACGGCAAGGTGGTGGGCAACATCGAGTCCTCCAAAGAAGAGTCGATCACCGTGGTGATTGGCGTGGCCGGGGAAGTACAGGGCGATATCGTGGCGCAGCGAGTGGTGGTGGCCGGCAAAGTCGCTGGCAACATTCATGCCCATGAGCGTGTGGAGTTGCACGCCGATTGCCTGGTGCAAGGCGATATCAAATACGGCTCCATCGCCATTGAGCACGGCTCCAAAGTGCTGGGCTTGCTGCTGCAGGTGGGCACTTCCGCACCAGCCAATATGAGTGATGCCGACGCGCAAAACGCGATCCGCAAAGCCCAGTCGGTCAACAACGGCAGCTGAGTTCAGCGCCAGTCGTTGTCGATGACTTGAAACGCCACTTTGCTGGGAACATCTGGCGCGATCCAGATTTGGCGTGTGTGTGTATTCATGATCACGCCGGCCACGCTTTCGACCCTGCCTTCGGGCGGCAAGCTCGGATCGGGGTTGCGGCAAACAGACAAATAACCATCCGATTCATCGCGTAAAAACGCCTGTAACTTGTCAAAGCCCAGCCCTTGTTGCGCCGCATGCTGAGCCGCGGTGTCCAAGCGCGGTTGACTGGACAAAGCCAAGCCCATGGGCGATTGTTCCCCCAGCAGGGGGCTGCACATGAAGTGGTTGGTGTGCACCACCACACCCTTGTCCGGTGTCAGTTCGGCCCAGCCCGCAGGCGCAATTTCAAAACAAGCCACTTCGCCATGAGCATCTGCGCAGGGTATGTTGGAAGCTGCGCCGAAACCCAAGGTGGCCATGTGGGCTAAACGTTCGCGCGCATGCGCCAATGAATCACAGCCCAGCAGATGGCGCAGCACGATGTGCACCGGCACGCCGGGTTTCAAGCCGTCGCTGGTGGAGCGCAAGATATTCAGCCCCAAGGCAAAGCCGCTGGCGTTCATGCCGATTTTGGCGAGCATGCCCGCTTCGGTCAGCGTCGTCAGGGCCCGGCCTTGCGCGTCATGTGTTTTCAAAATCACCAAGGCGGCGCGCTGGCGGCCTATCCAGTCCCAGTTTTGGGCGAACCAGGTGTGGCCATCTTCACTGACGCGGCCTTGCACACACATGGCCGTACATTCTCCGTCGCGCAGGTGCGGATCCAGGGGCTGGTCAACTTCCCAGTCGGGCAAGCCTGCGAGCCGGTTGGCGGCCAAAGCGGCAGCGGCCGGGTGGGTATCGTCACTGAGAAAGTTGGGCGGCAAAATTTCGGTGCGGCAGTTCAAGGCCAAGATATCGTCCAGTTGCCAGCCACTGCCCTCGGCGATGCCTTGCATTTCTTGCGTCAGCAAGGGATCGAGCGCGTTGATCACGTCGGCGTAGCGCCGTGCAAGCTCACCCGCTTGGGCCCAATCGATACCACAAGTCGCAAACAACTTGGCATAGGTCAGCACACTGTGGCGAATTTGCGCCGCCGCAGCCACTCCGTAAAGGCGGCCGCGTTCGTGTGCGCTGGCGTGTGCGGGCAGGGTGATAATGGGGAACGTGAAATTCATGATGATCCTGCGATGAACATACTGGCCCTTGACGTCGGCAACACCCGTTTGAAATGGGCGCTTTATGAACAACCTCGTCCCGACGCCAAGGTGTTGGCCCAAGGTGCCGAGTTTCTTGAAAACATCGAACGACTCTCCGAAGGCCCTTGGGCCGATCTGCCAGCTCCCGCGCGGATGATTGGCTGCGTGGTGGCCGGTGACGCGGTCAAGCGCCGAGTTCAAGAACAAATGGAATTGTGGGACTTTTCGCCGCAATGGGTAGTCTCCAGTGCGGCAGAGGCTGGATTGCTCAACGGCTACGACCACCCCACCCGTTTGGGCTCGGACCGGTGGGTGGCGATGATCGGTGCACGCCAACGCATGCTGGCCCAAGGCCCAGCCCGGCCCTTGATCGTGGTCATGGTTGGGACGGCCGTGACCGTGGAGGCCATTGACGCCGACGGCAAATTTCTGGGCGGCATCATCCTGCCCGGCCACGGCATCATGCTGCGCGCACTGGAGTCGGGTACGGCCGGTTTGCATGTGCCCACTGGCGATGTGCGCGAATTTCCCACCAACACCAGCGATGCGCTGACCAGTGGCGGCACCTTTGCCATTGCCGGGGCTTGTGAACGCATGGTCACCCATTTGCGTGAACACACCGGTCAGGAGCCCATGTGCATCATGACCGGTGGCGCGGGTTGGAAAATGGCGCCCAGCATGTCGATCCAATTTGACTTGGTGGACAGCCTGATTTTTGACGGTCTTTTGACCTTGGCCATGCACCGCTTTGGCCGTTCGGCTTGAGCCGTGAATTCAATGGTCAGGGGGCGGGTTGATAAGCGGCAGTGAGCTGCTGCAAATGGGCTTTTTGTGAGGCGTCCGCCAAATAGGGTGTGAGCAGGGACAGCACATGGCGTGCACCGCGCGCCAAGGCCAGGCCGGCACTTTGCGGTTCCATGGCGTGGCGCGGATCGCGCACATATTCATAACTCAGCCAATAGGTCACCACCACCGCCATGCTGGCGGACAGGGTTTCCACCGTTTGCGGGTCCATCAGGAGTTTTTGTGCGTGCGCCATGGACTCCAGCAGGGCCCGCAAAGCGGCGGTTTTGCGCTCCAGGATGTGTTTGAAATGGGTTTCTAAATGCCGGTTGCGCGACAGCAAGTCATTGAGGTCACGGTACAAAAAGCGGTAATCCCAAATCAGCTCGAACAGCGAATGTAAAAAGAACCAAGCGTCTTCCACATCTTGCACATCGCTGCTTGCCTCCATCAGGCTCAAAACAGCGGTTTCATAGCTGTCAAACAAATGGTTGACCAGCGTGTCTTTGGCGGGGAAGTGGTAATAGAGATTGCCAGGACTGATGTTCAGCTCCGACGAGATCAGCGTGGTTGACACATTCGGTTCGCCAAATCGGTTGAACAGATCCAGCGACACCGTGACGATGCGTTCAGCCGTTCGGCGGGGTGCTTTTTTGACCATCGGGCGTATCGCTTTGGCGAGGGTGTCAGCGCGCGTTTCAGCGCGTCTTGCGCGGTGCGGCGGTTTTGGCTGCGGTTTTGGCCACGGTTTTGACTGTGGTCTTGGCGGCGTCTGGCGCTGCCTTCTTGGCCTTGGCCAGTTGAGCTTCCAAATGGGTCACGCGATCGGCCAGTGCCTGCATATCCGCCACGGACGGGATACCCAGTCGGGTCAAGGCCCGCGCCACCCGGTCCTCAAACAAATGTTCCAAGCGGTCAATCCGTCCCGTGGTTTGTTGGCCAAAGTCTTTGGCCAAATGGCTCAGTTGCTCGGTGGCTTCAGAAATCTTTTCTTGCGCGGCTTGATGGGTTTTGCGCTGAAACGCCAGTCCGTCTGCGATCAAGGCCTCAAAGGCCTTGGTGCCTTGCGATTGTGCTTTGGCCATCGCCCCCAGACCGGCCAGCCAAATGTGTTGTGACGACTCTTCAGAGGGGGTGCCTGAAGGGGTGGAGGCCTCTGAGGTTGGGGTTTTTTTGGACATGGTACAGCTCCTGGCGATTCGATTTCACACTGTAACCGCTGCAAGGACCTCCAGGGAAGCGCAAGTGCTTCTAAAATCCATGCTGATGGCGCTGAAATGCGCTGGGCCGCAGCCCAACCCGGGCCGCGCCAAATGACCCATTGACTCTATGACCATTCTCGTGACCGGCGGCGCCGGCTTCATTGGCGCCAACTTTGTGTTGGACTGGCTGGCCCAATCTTCGGAAACTGTGGTCAATCTGGACAAACTGACCTACGCAGGCAATTTGGAAACCCTGGCCAGCCTGCAGGACAACCCGCACCATGTGTTTGTGCAGGGGGATATTGGCGACGCCCACCTGTTGACGCAGTTGCTGCAAACCCACCAGCCCCGCGCGGTCATCAACTTCGCCGCCGAAAGCCATGTCGACCGATCCATTCATGGGCCTGGCGAGTTCATTGAAACCAATATCGTGGGCACTTTCCGTTTGCTGGAATCGGTGCGGGCTTACTGGTCGGCCATGCCGCAGGTCGACAAGACGGGCTTTCGTTTTTTGCATGTCTCCACCGACGAGGTGTATGGCTCATTGGCGAAGGACGACCCCGCTTTTGCCGAAACCCACCGTTACGAGCCCAACAGCCCTTACTCGGCCAGCAAGGCCGCGTCCGACCATTTGGTGCGCGCTTGGCACCACACCTACGGTCTGCCGGTGCTGACCACCAACTGCTCCAACAATTACGGACCGTTTCACTTCCCTGAAAAGCTGATTCCGCTGATGATCGTCAATGCTCTGGCGGGCAAGAACCTGCCGGTGTACGGCGACGGCATGCAGGTGCGTGACTGGCTGTATGTCAAAGACCATTGCAGCGCGATCCGCCGCGTGTTGCAAGCCGGGCAATTGGGTGAGACCTACAACGTGGGCGGATGGAACGAAAAGCCCAATATCGAGATCGTGCACACCGTGTGCCAACTGCTCGACGAGCTGCGCCCCAAGTCGGACGGCAGCAGCTACGCCACGCAAATCACCTATGTCACCGATCGGCCAGGCCACGATCGGCGCTATGCCATCGATGCGCGAAAGTTGGAGCAAGCGCTGGGCTGGAAGCCCGCCGAGACTTTTGACAGCGGCATTCGCAAAACCGTGGAATGGTATTTGGCCCACCCCGACTGGGTGAGCAACGTGCAAAGCGGCGCTTATCGCGATTGGGTGCAAAAACAATATGCCGCACCTGGGGCGGGGGCATGAAAATTTTGCTGCTGGGCCCCAATGGCCAAGTGGGTTGGGAGCTGCAACGCAGCCTGGCACCTCTGGGCGAGGTGTTGGCGCTGGACCGCCACAGCACCGAGGCCTGCGGCGACTTGAGCCAACCTGAGGCCTTGGTGCAAACCGTGCTGAACTTTCAGCCGCAGGTCATCGTCAATGCCGCAGCGCATACCGCCGTGGACAAAGCCGAAAGTGAGCCCGATCTGGCCCGTTTGCTCAATGCCACCGCACCCGGCGCATTGGCGCAAGCGGCCCAGGCTGTGGGTGCTTGGCTGGTGCATTACTCGACCGACTATGTCTTCAATGGTCAGGGTCAACGGCCTTGGCTGGAAGATGATGCCACCGAACCGCTGAGCGTCTACGGTCAGACCAAGCTCGAAGGTGAACGTTTGATCGCCGCCAGTGGCTGCAAGCATGTGATCTTTCGCACCAGCTGGGTCTACGCCAGTCGGGGCGGCAACTTCGCCAAAACCATGTTGCGCTTGGCGCAAGAGCGTGAGCGCCTGACGGTGATCGATGACCAGTTTGGCGCGCCCACAGGGGCTGACTTGATTGCCGATGTGAGCGCACACGCGATCAGGCAAGTGACGGCCTCGGACACCGATGCTACCTGTTCCGGCATCTACCATCTGGTCGCTGCAGGCCAAACCTCCTGGCATGGCTATGCCCAGCATGTCATTGAAACCGCACGCCGCCTTGCCCCTGAGAAAAATTGGCCAGTGCAAGAGATCGCCCCAGTGCCCAGCAGCGCCTTTGTCACGCCGGCGCGCCGCCCCCACAATTCGCGTTTAAACACCCACAAATTGCAAACCACCTGGGGCCTGCAACTGCCTGATTGGCAACGCGGCGTGGACCGCATGTTGGCCGAAACTGTGTCCCCTGCTTGATTTTGAAAGACCCTCGCACCATGACCGACAGCACCGATGCCGCCCATTTGAGCCCGCAACTCAAGGCTGAAATTTTGGCCCAAGCCATGCCCTACATCCGCAAGTTTCAGGGCAAAACACTGGTCATCAAATACGGCGGCAACGCCATGACCGACCCGGCTTTGCAACAAGCCTTTGCCGAAGACGTGGTGCTGCTCAAACTGGTGGGCATGAACCCGGTGGTGGTGCACGGCGGCGGCCCGCAAATCGAAAGCGCACTGCACCGCCTGGGCAAAAAAGGCGAATTCATTCAAGGCATGCGCGTGACCGACGCGGAGACCATGGAAGTGGTCGAATGGGTGCTGGGCGGCGAAGTGCAGCAAGACATTGTGGGCATGATCAACCGCGCCGGCGGCAAAGCCGTGGGCCTGACCGGTCGCGACGGCGGCTTGATCCGCGCGCAAAAACTGCGTTTGCTGGACACCCAAGATCCGAGCAAAGAACACGACGTGGGCCAGGTGGGCGACATCGTGTCGATCGACCCCAGCGTGCTCAAAGCCTTGCAAGACGAGGCCTTTATTCCAGTGGTCAGCCCCATCGGGTTTGGCGAGAACAACGAGAGCTACAACATCAATGCCGATGTGGTGGCAGCCAAATTGGCCACCGTGTTGCAAGCTGAGAAGTTATTGATGTTGACCAATATCCGCGGCGTGCTAAACAAAGCAGGCGAACTCTTGACCGAGTTGACGCCTGGGCGCATCGACGAGCTGTGCTTGGATGGCACCATCAGCGGCGGCATGATCCCAAAGATCGCCGGTGCGCTGGACGCTGCGAAAAGCGGTGTGAAGGCGGTGCACATCATCGATGGGCGCGTGCCGCACGCCATGCTGCTGGAAATCCTGACGGATCAGGCCTTTGGCACCATGATCCGCAGCCATTGACGCCATAGCCCAT
>CANFMK010000051.1 GCA_947448325.1 Comamonadaceae bacterium | reverse complement strand
TGAGCATCAACTCGCTGCACTTGACCGACACCGACATGGGCTACTTTGACAGCCGCGCCCGCTTGACGCCGGTGCTGCGCCAGCAACGCGACCGCGATGCGCTGCGTGCAGGCCTGGCCGACGGCACCATCGACGCGCTGGTGTCTGACCACACCCCGGTCGACGCCGACGCCAAAGCCCTGCCCTTTGCCGAAGCCGAGCCCGGCGCTACGGGCATGGAGTTGCTGTGGAGCTTGGCCCTCAAATGGGGCCTGGACGATGGACACGACCTGTCCGCCGTGATCGCCCGCATCACCCACCAACCCGCCCAGGTTTTGGGTGCGGCCCTGGGGAGCCTGCAAGGCTCGGTCGGCCAATTGGCTGTGGGCGGTGTGGCCGATGTGTGCGTGCTGACACCCGATGGCCATTGGCCGGTGACACCAGACGTCTTGCGCAGCCAAGGCAAGAGCACGCCGTTTTCGGGTTACGAATTGCCAGGCCGCGTGCTGGCCACGCTGGTGGCGGGCCACGTGGCTTTTGAGGTGTGAAGAGCCTCGTTGCCCTTTACAAACTGCTGCGCGGCCTGGGCCATATGCTCAAGGGCGTGTGGTGGGTGCATCTGCATTTTCCCAAGCTCTCGCCAGAGCAAACCGAAGCACGTGTGCAGGTCTGGTCACAGCAACTGCTGGCCCTGTGGGGCATTCACCTGAAAGTGTTGGGCCAACCTGCTGTTTCAGGGCCGATGCTGCTGGTGGCCAACCACATCTCCTGGCTGGACATTGTGGTCATGCATGCCGCGCGCCATTGCCGCTTTGTCTCCAAGTCCGACGTCCAGGGCTGGCCATTGATCGGCACCCTGGCCACCGGCTGCGACACCTTGTTCATCGAACGCACCAACCGGCGCGATGCCCTGCGGATGGTGCACGACATGACGCAGGCATTGCAAAACGGCGATGTGGTGGCGATCTTTCCGGAAGGCACGACCAGCGATGGACTGACCTTGCTGCCTTTCCATGCCAATTTGATTCAAGCCGCGATTGCCGCCGACGCGCCGGTGCAGCCCATGGCCATGAAATTCATCGACCGCCCCAGCGGCCAGATCAGTCTGGCGCCGTGCTACATCGGCGACGACACCTTGCTCAGCTCGGTATGGCGCACCCTGACCTCGGACGGCATTGAAGCGGTGGTGCACTTTGGCCCGCCGCAAACCGCGCAGGGTCGCGGGCGGCGCGCCTGGGCGCATGATTTGCGCGAAGAGGTGATTCGCTTGAATGAATCACCAGAGACCTAGAAGATGGCCTGGCTTACTGCGGCGTGGACTGTTGATTCACCCAATCGCGCATCGCTTGATTGACCCGAGTTTGCCAACCCTTTCCACTGGCTTTCAGGGCTGCCAGCACATCGGCATCGAACCGAATCGTGGTGGGCACTTTAAGCGGTTTGTTTTGCGGCCCACGCATGCGTTGTGCGCACAGATGCGCATAGGTCTCTGGCGAGAAGAACTGGGCTGCGGGCAGGGCGCGGGCCAAGTCTTGTGCCGTCCACGCTGGGTTGTCTGCATCAGCGGCGATGCCGGTGTTGATGTGCGCCTCTTCTTCTGCACTGGGCAGGTCAATGACGCGGCCCGATTTAGTACGTGCTTGCATAGCGTTGAACCTCTTTCGTATTCGCCTTGCGCAAACTGATGATGCGCACCGAAGTTTCTCTCAATGTGAAGACCATCACGTAAAGCCGTGAGCCAATCAAGCCTGAGGCCGCGAAACGGGTCTCCCCATAGCGCTGACGTGCATCGACCAAGATCACCGCCGTTTCCCATTCAAAATCCTGAGCCGACTCGAACCCCACGCCATGTTTGGCCACGTTCGATGCCAACTTACGAGGACCATGGGTGAAGCGCATGGCCATATTGTATTAACAAAAATGAAAATTAACCCATTTTTTTGTTAGTACATTAAGACATTGAGTCACTGCTTTAGATGTTTATAGATGTTTAAGTAATTAACAAGTAGAAAAACGGTAGTTCCAGTTTTAAAGAGTTGATCCCAGAATCCAATCCATCGACTTTTCCGATGTTTTCGCTGGAGTTCAAAAATGACCACACATCGCCGCTTTGGGGCTATTGCTTGGACCTTGTTGGGGGGTGTTTTCGCCACCCTGACCGCCCTGGCCCAGCCGGTCAGCCTGCTCAACGTCTCGTACGACCCGACGCGTGAGCTGTACGCCGAATACAACACAGCCTTTGCCAAGTACTGGAAAGGCAAGACCGGCCAAGACGTGAGCATCAAAGCCTCGCATGGCGGCTCGGGCAAACAGGCGCGCTCCATCATCGACGGTCTGGACGCCGATGTGGCCACGCTGGCCCTGGCGGCCGACACCGACGCTTTGAGCCAATTTGGCGGCTTGATTCCCAAAGACTGGCAAAAACGCCTGCCGCACAACAGCTCGCCCTACACCTCCACCATTATTTTTGCGGTGCGTGAAGGCAACCCCAAAGGCATCAAAGACTGGGACGACCTGATCAAACCTGGCGTCAAAGTGATCACGCCCAACCCCAAAACCTCGGGCGGTGCGCGCTGGAACTACCTGGCCGCTTGGGAGTTTGCCAAGCGCAAATACGGCGGCGATGCGCCAGCCAAAGACTTTGTGAAGAAGCTCTATGAAAACGTGCCCGTGCTCGACACCGGGGCCCGCGGCTCGACCATCACCTTTGCCCAACGCGCCCAAGGCGACGTGCTGATCGCCTGGGAGAACGAAGCCTATTTGCTGGAAAAAGAATTTGCCGCCAAGTTCGACGTGGTCTACCCCTCGCTCAGCATCTTGGCCGAGCCCGCAGTGACCGTGGTCGACAAGAACGTGGACAAAAAAGGCACCCGCGCCGTGGCCACCGCCTACCTGGAATATTTGTACAGCGATGAAAGCCAAGACATTGCCGGCAAAAACTTCTACCGACCCATCTCGCCCAAAGCCCAAGCCAAATACGCCAAGCAGTTTCCCAAGTTGAACCTGGTCACCATCGACCAGGCCTTCGGCGGCTGGACGCAAGCGACCAAGGCGCACTTTGCCGATGGTGGCAGCTTTGATCAGATCTACACCAAGAAGTGATCGGCGCATCTTAAGAACGAGGTTCCGATGTCGATACAACCGACTCTGCTGATCGTGCCCGGGTGGCACAACTCTGGTCCAAGCCATTGGCAAAGTCTATGGGCTGACCACATACCGGGCACAGTGCGGGTGCAACAAACCGACTGGGATCGCCCCTCCAAGTTGGCTTGGGTCAATACTTTGGCGCAAGCTGTATTGCAACAACCAAGCCCGGTGGTCGTGGCCGCGCACAGTTTGGGGTGCATTGCCACGGTGTATTTGCCCCCTGAGGTCGCGCAGCGTATCCAAGGGGCCCTGCTGGTGGCGCCGGCTGACCCTGAACGTCGGGGTGTCTTGGCCGACTTCTCACCCGTGCCTTTTCAAGCATTGCCCTATCGCAGCATCGTGGTGGCCAGCAGCAACGACCCCTTTTGCTCGGTGCGCACGGCGGGAGCCTATGCGCGAGCCTGGGGCAGCGAAATGATGCGATTGCCAAACGCAGGGCATATCAACGCCGATTCGGGCTTGGGGGAATGGCCCTTGGGTTTGGCGCTGTTGCAGACTTTGATGGGCACGCATCAGCCTTGGGAGATGCCACGAGCCACTTCGGAATGTGGACAAGGATCTTGATTTGAAAACGACACAAAACCTCACTAAATCAGGTTCGACGCCGCCGCGCGTGTTGCCCGGGTTCAACTTGACCCTGGGCTACACCGTTTTGTATTTGAGTCTGATCGTGCTGATTCCCTTGTCGGCGCTCGTCTTTAAAACCTTCACCTTGACTTGGGATCAGTTCTGGGCCGCGGTGACGGGCCAGCGCGTCATGGCGTCTTACCGCTTGACCTTTGGCGCGTCCTTGATCGCCGCCTTGGTGAATGTGGTGTTTGGCTTGCTGGTGGCCTGGGTGCTGGTGCGCTACGACTTCTTTGGTAAAAAAGTTGTCGACGCGTTGGTCGATCTGCCTTTTGCTTTGCCCACCGCCGTGGCCGGTATTTCGCTCACGGCCTTGCTGGCGGGCAACGGCTGGATTGGCCAGTATCTGGAGCCGCTGGGCATTCAACTGGCCTTCAACCCCAACGGCGTGGTGATTGCGCTGATCTTCATTGGCCTGCCGTTTGTGGTGCGCACGGTGCAGCCGGTGCTCGAAGACACCGAGAAAGAACTGGAAGAAGCCGCATCCTGCCTCGGCGCCACACGCTGGCAGACCTTCACCCGGGTGATTTTTCCGTCGATCGCACCTGCGCTGCTCACCGGTTTTGCCATGGCTTTTGCCCGGGCCATTGGTGAATACGGTTCGGTGATTTTCATTGCCGGCAACATGCCCATGGTCTCCGAGATCACGCCGTTGATCATCATTGGCAAGCTGGAGCAGTATGACTACGCCGGGGCCACCGCGGTGGCGCTGGTGATGTTGGTGATCTCCTTCATCTTGCTGCTGGTGATCAACGCCTTGCAAGCGTGGCAGCGTCGCCGCACTGGAGCCCCCGCATGAGCCAGCGCAACAGCACAACAGAGCCCACCTGGGTGCGCGTGAGTTTGATCACGCTGGCTTTGAGTTTTATGTTTTTGTTTTTGGTGCTGCCCTTGGCCACGGTGTTTGTGGAGGCCTTGCGCAAAGGGGTGGACGTGTACATTGACGCCCTGAAGGAGCCCGATGCCTGGTCGGCCATTCGCTTGACCTTCATCACCGCCTTGATTGCTGTGCCGCTGAACCTGGTGTTTGGTGTGGCGGCGGCCTGGGCGATTGCCAAATACGAATTCAGAGGCAAAGCCTTTTTAACCACCTTGGTGGACTTGCCGTTTTCGGTCTCGCCCGTGGTGGCGGGTTTGATTTACGTGCTGATGTTTGGCGCGCAAGGCTGGTTTGGGCCTTGGTTACAGGCGCATGACATCAAGATCGTCTTTGCCGTGCCAGGCATTGTGCTGGCCACCGTGTTTGTCACTTTCCCGTTCATTGCGCGCGAATTGATTCCGCTGATGCAGGCGCAAGGCAGCGACGAAGAGCAAGCCGCCATTGTGCTGGGCGCCACCGGTTGGCAAACCTTTTGGCACGTCACGCTGCCCAACATCCAATGGGGTTTGATCTATGGCGTGATCTTGTGCAATGCACGCGCCATGGGCGAGTTTGGCGCGGTGTCGGTGGTCTCGGGCCACATTCGCGGGCAGACAAACACCATGCCATTGCATGTGGAGATTCTCTACAACGAATACCAGTCCGCTGCTGCATTTGCCGTGGCCTCATTGCTGGCCTTGCTGGCGCTGGTGACCTTGGTCATCAAGTCGACGGTGGAGTGGCGCCATGCCCAAGCCATGAAAGCCGTCACCGAATTGCCCCCAGAGCGCCCGGTCGATGAGTTGCCGACCCCTCTGGCCTGAATTTCTCGGAAAGTATATGAACCATGAGCATCGAAATTCGCAATGTGCATAAACAGTTTGGCGCGTTCACTGCGCTGAACGATGTCAGCTTGGACATCGAGTCGGGTGAACTGGTCGCCTTGCTCGGGCCCTCAGGTTGCGGCAAAACCACCTTGCTGCGCATCATCGCGGGCCTGGAAACCGCCGACCAAGGCACGATCGGTTTCAGCGGCGAAGACACCACCCATGTGCATGTGCGCGAGCGCCAGGTGGGCTTTGTGTTCCAGCATTACGCGCTGTTTCGCCACATGACGGTGTTTGAAAACGTCGCCTTTGGTCTGCGCGTCAAACCCCGCACCCAACGCCCCAGCGAATCCGAGATTCAACGCAAGGTGCATGAGTTGCTGAACTTGGTGCAACTCGATTGGTTGGCAGACCGCTACCCCTCGCAGTTGTCCGGCGGACAACGCCAGCGCATTGCATTGGCTCGCGCCCTGGCGGTGGAGCCCAAAGTGCTGCTGTTGGACGAGCCCTTTGGTGCGCTGGACGCCAAGGTGCGCAAAGAATTGCGCCGCTGGCTGCGTCGCTTGCACGATGAGTTGCATGTGACCAGTATTTTTGTCACGCACGACCAAGAAGAGGCCCTGGAAGTGGCCGACCGTGTGGTGCTGATGAACAAAGGCAACATCGAGCAAATCGGTTCGCCACAAGACGTGTGGGACCACCCGGCCAGTCCGTTTGTGTATGGCTTTTTGGGCGATGTGAATTTGTTCCACGGCCGCGCCCATGAGGGCGAGATGCTGATCGGTTCCGACCAACACGCGGTGCGTTTGGACAGCCCGGAACACGGCCAGGTGCAAGACGCCAAGGCTTTTGCCTATGTGCGCCCGCACGACTTGGACGTGGCGCGCTACACGCCGGGAGGCGCCCACACAGGCATCGTCGCCAAGTTGACGCGCGCCATTGTGGTGGGCCCGGTCGCCCGGTTGGAGCTGGAACCTGTGGAGAGCCACTTTGGCAAAGACGCCATCATCGAGGCGCAGTTGTCGGCTTCGCAATACCGGCAGCAAGACTTCAAAGAGGGCGAGACTTTGGTGTTGACCCCGCGCAAAGCACGGGTGTTTGTGGAGGGCTGAGGCCTGCAGCCTCAAGCCAGTAATATCGCAAGCTTCTAGGAGTTCGACATGAAACGATTTTTGTTCCTGATGGCAGGGGTCTTGGCTTGCTGTTTGTCTTGGTCACAGGTCAAGGTGGTGTACCACCTGGTCGACGGTGTGGCGCAATCCACCCGGGCGATTGGCAATATCCGCAACCATCTGGCTGCCGACCCGACTGCGAAGATCGTGGTGGTGTCGCACGGCCAGGGCATCGACTTTTTGCTGGAAGGCGCGAGCAACGCCGCGGGCCAACCTTTTTCGGGCAGCGTGAGCGACCTGACCGCTAAGGGCGTCGAGTTCAGGGTCTGCAACAACACCTTGGTGACGCGCAATATTTCTGCAGACAAAGTGCTGCTCGAAGCCAAGATCGTGCCCTCGGGCGTGGCCGAAGTGGCACGCTTGCAAGCCCGCGAAGGCTTTGTGTACCTGCGTCCTTGATTTCATTCTTGCAAAGTTTTACAGGAATCCCTATGCAAAAAATCATCTTTGGGGCGCTGTGTCTGAGCACCGCCATCACCGCCAGTCTGGCCCAGGCCCAAGCGCTCAACCCTTCGCAAGTGCGCAGCTTGGCTGCTTCTTGCGCAGCCTGTCATGGCACCAATGGTCAGGCGCAAGCCGGCATGGTGCCTTTGGCCGGTCAGCCAGCTCTGGTCATTGCGCAAAAAATGCAGGATTTCAAAGCGGGTCGCGTGCCCACGGCGACGATCATGCATCAACTGGCCAAGGGCTATAACGATGACGAGATCACCGCCATCGCTGCCTTCTTTGCCGCCCCAAAGAAATGAGGAGCCCGAACATGCAACGTCGTCAATTACTTCAATCAGGCTCGGCTCTGAGTGTCATGGGCTTGCTGGCCGGTTGTGCCACGCCTTCTGAAAAAGGCCCTAAGGTCGTGGTCATCGGTGCCGGTTACGCGGGTGCGACAGCGGCCAAATACATTCGCCTGTGGTCAGACTATGGCATTCAGGTGACCCTGGTGGAGCCCAACCCAGCTTTTGTGTCGTGTCCTTTGTCTAACCTGGTGCTGGGCGGCAGCAAGCGCATGGCCGATATCACTTCGCCTTATGACAACCTGGTGCATCGCCACGGCGTGAAGTGGGTGCAGGACCGTGCCACCCACATCGATGTGGACAAACGCTTGGTGCAATTGGCTGGTGGCAGTACCTTGCCTTATGACCGCTTGATCGTCTCGCCCGGTGTGGATTTCATGATGGACAGCTTGCCTGGGATGAAGCAAGCCGGTGCGCAAGACAAAGTCTTGCACGCCTGGAAGGCGGGCCCGCAAACGCTTGCCCTGCGCCAACAACTCGAAGCCATGCCTGATGGCGGTGTGTATGCCATGTCCATACCCCTGGCGCCTTACCGTTGCCCGCCCGGGCCCTATGAACGGGCTTGCCAAGTGGCCTCGTATTTCAAGCAATACAAGCCCAAGAGCAAAGTCTTGATTCTGGACGCCAACGACGACGTCACCTCCAAAGGCGCTTTGTTCAAAAAGGCCTGGGCTGAGCGTTATGCCGGCATCATCGAATACCGACCTAAACATCAGGTGGTGGACGTGGATGCCAACACACGCACTTTAAAGTTTGAATTCAACGACGACCTCAAAGCCGATGTGCTCAACGTCATTCCTCCCATGCGGGCAGGTGATGTGGCGTTCAAGGCCGGTTTGGCCACCGCCAACCAGCGCTGGTGCGAAGTGGACTTTTTGACTTTCGAGTCCAAGGCCGCCAAGAACGTGCACGTGTTGGGCGATGCGATCCAAATTGCCCCCGCCATGCCCAAGTCGGGTCACATGGCCAATCAGCACGGCAAGACCTGTGCGGCCGCCGTGGTGGCTTTGCTCACGGGCCAAAACGTGAACCCTTCACCGGTTTACAACAACACCTGCTACAGCTTTGTCAGTGCCAACGAGGTGGTGCATGTGGCCAGCGTGCACCGCTATGACGCCGAGAAAAAAACCATGCTCGCGGTGCCCGGCTCGGGCGGTCTGTCTGCAGCCGCCAACGAGCTCGAAGGCGTTTACGCCTTGGCCTGGGCGCAAAACATTTGGGCCGATACCTTGGCTTGAGGGCTTAGACCGGCCAGCCCATGGTCCGGTGCAAGCGCCAGGCCATGGCGGCGCCGAGCCAAATGGCGATCAAGGTCAGCCACGCGGTCAGCGCAAAGACCGCGCCGCCGGCCATGCCTGCGCCCACGGTGCAGCCCACACCCAGTACCGCGCCCAAACCCATCAGCAGGGCGCCCGTGAGGTAGTGGCCCAATTTGTTTTCGGCCTGAAAACTCTGCCATTGAAAATCTCCACCGAACACAGCGCCCACCCAGGCGCCCGCCAAAGTCGCGGGCAGCATGCCGGCATCAAAGCCAAAACGGGGTGCGGTACCGGTGGACAAGATGCGCATCAAAAATTCAGCACACGCGCTGCTGAAACTGATGCTCTGGATCTGCACCGCTTCAAACGACTGCGAGGCGATCGCCTGTGTCAGCCCCCAGCCTGCAGCCACGCTCAGTCCGGTCGCGATGGCGCCCAGGGCCAAAGCCAGTCGACCCGGCAGGGTTCGGGCGTAAAACCACAAGCCGCTGGCAAAAGCCAGTGCGGCCAGCGATAAGCCGCCCGTGCGGCCGATGCCGGTGATCTGCAAAAGATCGCGCCCCGCACCGCCATCGATCTGCCACCATCCGGCCATGGCCAAACGCGCTGGCGCCAACCAGCCCGCGATGCTCGCTTGCACCGCAACCGCAAAGACCAAGGCGGCGATCACCGCACGCAGATTGCCCGTGGCCGACAAGATCAGCAGCCGGCCTGCGCAGCCGCGCGTCATGATCATGCCTGCGCCAAACAGCAGACCACCGATCAACGCGCCCGACACACTGCCCATGGGCGCGATGAAGCGTGAAGTCTGTGGCGCAAGCGCACCCATGGCCACCAGCGATTGCACCCCCAGCAAGCAGGCGCTGAAACCTAGCCACCAGACCGCAAATCGCTCGCCGAGTTGACCCTGACACGTTTCAATCACCGCAGCGCGGGTGCAAAACCGGGAGCGCTGCGCGGCCAAGCCGAAGACGAAACCCACCAAAGCGCCGGCTGCTGCCAGCACAGAGGTGTCGCCCCAGGTTTCCAATAAACTAGCGAGATCCAACGGTGACTCCTTGCTGTTGCCTCATGTTGCTTTGTCCATGCGTTGACAAAGCCTTTGATTGTCCACGGTTTGCCATTTTCATTCATCCCCAGTGCGGTTTTGCCCCTGTCATTGCGTCGCCGCGATTGGCTGCGCTGGGCTGTGGCCGCCGGTGCTCCCTTGGCATCCCACGCTCAAAGTGGGACAGCCACGCTGCCCGCCGCGCAGTCGCTGCGCGAGGAGTTGAATGCCGCGCTGAAGAAGAAACAGCCCTTAGTGGTGATGGCCAGTTTAGAAGGCTGTCCGTTTTGCCGCGTGGCACGCCAAAGCTATTTGTCGCCCCTGCACCAAAGCGGCGTTGACATCGTGCAAGTGGACATGAACAGCCCGCAAGCGGTGATCGACTTTGCTGGCAAGGCCACCACCCATGGCCAATTGATTCGGCAGTGGAAAATCGCTGTCACCCCCACAGTGCTGTTTTTTGGCCCGGGTGGCAGGGAGGTCGCCGAACGGCTGGAAGGCGCCACACTGCCTGATTTTTATGGTGCCTACTTGGACGACCGCCTGGAAAAAGGCCGTCGCGCACTCTGATGGGCAGGGTTTTTGGGATGACGCCCCATGGACACTCTGATATTCCCCTAAGATCACCCCCTTGTTCAAGGAGATACCTGATGCCCACCCGTCGCGAGACACTACAACGCAGCGCGGCTGTCGCTGGCTTGTTGGCCGCCGCTGGCTTGCCCCAATTTGCCCAAGCCGCGTTCAATAAATCCGCGTTCGAAGCCAAGTCGGTGCAAGACGCCATCAAGGCCGCTGGCGGTGCCACTCTGATCGAAAGCAAGGACGTGATTTTGACCGCGCCCGACATTGCCGAAAACGGCGCGGTGGTGCCCATGGGCGTGAGCACGGCGTTACCCGGCGTGAAAAATGTGCTGCTGCTGGTGGAGAAAAACCCACTCGCTTTGGTGGCGATTTTTCACAGCTTTGACAGCGTCGATAACAACTTTGTGACCCGCGCCAAGATGGGCCAAACTTCGGACGTCTATGCCGTGGCGCTGATGGCCGATGGCAAGGCCTTGTGGTCTAAAAAAGAAGTCAAAGTCACTTTGGGCGGTTGCGGCGGTTAAGCCCGTAGCCTCACCTTTTCAAGCATTGAGGAGTTCAATATGGCAGATCCTATGCGCATTCGCGCCCAAGCCGCTGGTGACAAAGCCACCGTTCGCGTGTTGATGAGTCACGAGATGGAAACCGGCCAGCGCAAAGACGCGGCCGGCAAAATCGTGCCCGCCTGGCACATCCAAGAAGTCACCGCCACCCACAACGGCAAACAGGTCTTGTCGGCCGAGTGGGGCCCGTCGGTGTCGAAAAATCCTTTCATGCAATTTGTCATCAAAGGCGCCAAAGCGGGCGACAAAATTGCCGTGACCTGGAAAGACAACAAGGGTGACAGCCGCACCGACGAAGCCGTTGTGGCTTGAGCATGGGCAAGCGGATCATGTTCAAACCCCTTTCCCTTGCTTTGACGCTCTCGCTGTGTGCTGTGGCACCGGCCATGGCACAAAAAACCACCAGCCAAGGCATTGACGAGTACCGCGCCATGCTGGCCGACGGCAATCCGTCGGAGTTGTTTGAAGCCAAAGGCGAGGACCTTTGGAAAAAGGTCCGTGGTCCGAAAAATGCAAGTTTGGAAAAATGCGATCTGGGCCAAGGTCCGGGCATCGTCAAAGGTGTTTTCGTAGCCCTGCCGCGCTACTTTGCCGACACCCAGCGCGTTCAGGATCTGGAGTCGCGATTGGTGACTTGCATGGAAACTTTGCAAGGTTTCAACGCTGCTGAGATCGCCAACACGCCCTTTGGCAAAGGCGAACAAGTCAACGTGACCGCGTTGGCCACTTGGATCGCTGCAGAGTCCAAAGGCCTGCGTTTCAATTTGCCGCAGCAACATCCGCAAGAAAAAATCGCTTTCGAAGTGGGCAAGCGCTTGTTTTACCAGCGCGGCGGCACGCATGATTTCTCATGCGCCTCATGCCATGGCGAGTTGGGCAAGCGCGTCAGGTTGCAAGACTTGCCCATGCTCAGCCAAAGCCCGGGCGACGGTGTCGGCTTTGCGGCTTGGCCCGCGTACCGTGTCTCCAACGGCCAGATGTGGAGCATGCAACTGCGCCTGAACGATTGTTATCGGCAACAGCGCTTTCCTTATCCCGGGTTTGGCAGCGAGGCGACTATCGCCTTGTCCACTTACCTGGGGGTGAATGCCAAGGGCGCCGCCTCTGTTGCCCCGGCACTCAAACGTTGATCGGTCAAGTCCAACATGAATCACAAAATCTCAATTGCACTGGCTTCTTTGGCCGTGGCCGTGATGACGGTGGGTTGCGCCTCTAGCCCCACAGTGGCCGAACTCAATGCGCTGACCGACCAGATTGTCAAAGCGTCTTTCCGAACTGAAGGGATTGCCCAAGTCGAACGCGTGACAGCGACCGACGAGACGCAACGTGCCTGCAGCCAGGCCGATGTGGCCGGCAAGCCTTTGGATGAAAAAACCGCCAAGGCCATTGAAGAAATCAACTTCAAAAGCATTCGTTGGCCTGCCAATGGCCAGTTTTTGGGCGACTGGAAGCAGGGTGAGGCCATAGCGCAAAGCGGCCGAGGCCTGACCTGGACCGACGAGGCCAAGGCCAGCAACGGCGGCAACTGCTACAACTGCCACCAGATCGACAAGAAAGAAATTTCTTACGGCACCATCGGCCCGAGTTTGTACAACTTTGGCAAGTTGCGCGGCGTGACCGACCCTCAGAGCCCTGAGGCCAGGGCCATGCTGGAGTACACCTGGGGCAAGATTTGGAACGCCAAGGCGTACAACGCCTGCTCCAACATGCCGCGTGCAGGTCACATGGGCATCTTGACCGAAGCCCAAGTGCGCCATGTGGTGGCACTGTTATTGGACCCCCAGTCTCCGGTCAATCAGTGAACCTGAGCAAGCGCGAATTCATCCAGGTCATGGGCGCAGGGGCCATGGCGGGATTGAATATGTCCGCGCATGCGCAGTCCAGCGCCACAACGGCGGCTCACGGTTTGTATGACATCGCGCCTTTTGGCCAGGTGTCTTTTTTGCACATGACCGACTGCCACGCGCAGCTCAAACCGATTTACTTTCGCGAGCCCAGTATCAACCTGGGTGTGGGCGCCATGCAAGCGCAGTTGCCGCATCTGGTGGGAGAGTATTTGCTGCAGGTGGCCAAGGTGCGCCCCGGCAGCGCCCAAGCGCACGCCTTGACCCACCTCGACTTTGAGACGGCCGCCCGGCGCTACGGCAAGGTGGGCGGTTTTGCGCACTTGGCGACCTTGGTCAAGCGCATGAAGGCCAGTCGCCCGGGCGCGCTGCTGCTGGACGGTGGCGATACCTGGCAAGGCTCGGCGACCAGTTTGTGGACGAAGGGTCAAGACATGGTGGAGGCCTGCAAATTGCTGGGCGTGGACATCATGACCGGACATTGGGAATTCACCCTGGGCATGGACCGTGTGAAAGAGATCGTCGACCAAGACTTTGCCGGCAAGATTGATTTTGTCGCGCAAAACATCAAAACCCAGGACTTTGGCGATCCGGTGTTCAAACCCTATGTGATGCGCCAGGTCAACGGCGTGCCCTGCGCCATCATCGGCCAGGCCTTTCCCTACACACCGATCGCCAACCCGCGTTACCTGATGGCCGATTGGGCCTTTGGCATTCAAGACGCGAATATGCAAGCCATGGTCGATGAGGCGCACAGCCAAGGCGCGCAGGTGGTGGTGGTGCTCAGTCACAACGGCATGGACGTGGACTTGAAAATGGCCAGCCGCGTGCGCGGCATCGATGCCATTTTGGGCGGCCATACGCACGATGGCATGCCGGTGGCCACGCTGGTGCGCAATCCGGGTGGCCAAACCATCGTCACCAACGCCGGTTCCAACGGCAAGTTTTTGGGCGTGCTGGACTTGGAAGTCAAGGGCAAGAAGGTCACCGACTTTCGCTACAAGCTCTTGCCGGTGTTCTCCAACATGTTGCCCGCCGACAAAGCCATGAACGCTTTGATCACCAACGTGCGCGCGCCCTACGAAGCGCAACTGTCAGAGCAGTTGGGGGTATCTGAAGGTTTGCTGTACCGCCGTGGCAACTTCAATGGCACGGGGGACCAGTTGCTGCTCGATGCCATGCTGGAGGTGCAAAACGCCGAGATCGCTTTCTCGCCCGGCTTTCGCTGGGGCACCACGTTGTTGCCGGGCCAGGCCATCACCCGCGAATGGCTGATGGACATGACCGCCACCACCTATTCGTACGCGACAGTCAACGAGATGACGGGCGAGAGCATCAAGACCGTGCTGGAAGACGTGGCCGACAACCTGTTCAATCCCGACCCCTATTACCAACAAGGCGGCGACATGGTGCGTGTGGGCGGCCTGACTTACAGCTGCAATCCCTTGGAACGCATGGGTTCACGCATTGGGGACATGCGCCTGAATGGTCGTTTGATCGAAGCCGGGAAAAAATACAAAGTGGCGGGTTGGGCGCCGGTGGCCGAGGAAGCGCGCAGTCAAGGCCTCAAGCCCATTTGGGAAGTGGTGGCGCATTGGCTGAAAACCCAGCCGGGGGGTCGTGTCAAACCGCGTCAACTCAACACGCCCAAAATCACGGGGGCCCTGCCCAATCCTGGTTACGCCATCATCTGACGGCCGGCGCAGGGACTTCAGTCCTTGGCAGTCGGTCCCCACGACGTCCAGTACATGGCCAAGCCAGACGCCAAGCCGTAAACGCCCATGGCCACCCCCACCAAGGTGAACATATCGACCGCACTCCCGCCTTGGCGCAGCAACCACAAGCCACCGATCGCCACGATGGCCAAGCGCAGCGTGCCGGCCAGCACGGGGCCGAGCACTTTGCCAGAGCCTTGTGAGGCAAAGTACAAACACAGGCCAAAGCCAAACAAGCTGTACCAAGGGCCGACCCATTCAAAGTAACTGCGGGCAAAGGATTGGACAGGGGTAGAGTCGGTGAACAGGCTGCTCCACAGGGTAGGGTTCAAAGCCGCGATCGCGCCGACCACGCCAATCATCAAGGCCGCCAGGGTGCTGCCCATCCATGCCACTTGGCGCGCGCGCTGCACCAGGCCCGCGCCCATGGCCACGCCGACCATTGGCACGCAGGCCACACCAATTGCAAAGGTGATGGGGATGAGCAAAAACTCCAAGCGGGTGCCAATGCCGTAACCGGCCAAGGCTTCGGTGCCAAATTGCGAGACCAGTCGGGTCAAAATCAATATCGTCAACACCGTTTGAATGGAAGAAATGCTGGAGATACCGCCCACTTTCAAAATGTCCTGAAAGTCAGCCCAGCGCATCGGCCCTTTGAACACCAGACGCACCCGGCTGGCCGTTGACTGCAAGTACCAACCCAACACCAAAGCGCCGCCGGTGAACGCAATGACCTGACCCAAGGCCACGCCGACCATGCCCATTCGCGGCACCGGTCCCCAACCCAGCCCCAAACTACCGCCCAGCACGATCTGAAACACGGACACCGTGAGCAGCACCGCCGAAGGCGTTTTCATATTGCCCGAGCCGCGAATCACCGAGGCAAAAGCGTTGGTCAGCCAAATGCTCACCGAGCCAGAAAACGCCACCGCGGCAAACAGCGAGGCCTGGTTCAGCGCCTCGCCACTGCCGCCGATGGCTTGCAGCATGTCGATGCGAAAGGCGCCGAACATCAGCGTGAAAAACAGGCCCAAGCCCAGCGCGATCACGGTGGCATGCAGCGCCAAAGATTGGGCACGGGGTTCATCACCGGCGCCCAGCGCACGGCTGACGGCCGACGAAATGCCGCCACCCATGGAGCCGGTGGAGAGCATTTGCTGCAACATGACCAAGGGGAAGACCAAAGCCATACCCGCCAAAGGGGCGGTGCCCAGCTGGCCCACATAAGTGGTCTCGGCGATGGTGACCAAGGCGGCAGCCATCATGGCCACCATATTGGGCACACTCAAACGCCAGATGGTGGGCAGGATGGGCGCATTGAGCAGCGGGTGAGAGGATTGCATGCGCCATCGTAGTGGGATGCGCCGCCCGGCGCTGTCACCTCAGCGCTTCGGGCCGGCCGCAGGTTTTACCGCGCCGCTTAAATTTGCGCGACCACCCGGCCCAGCACTGTGCCCGCTTTCAGTCGGTCCAGGACTTCAGAGATTTGGTCCATCGAACAGGTGGCGGTGGGGATGTGTTGCAGCTTGCCGGTTTGCGCCAGCACCACCACTTCACGCAGCTCTTGCAGTGACCCCACATAAGAGCCTTGGATGGTGATGGCGCGTTGCGCCATGGTGACCAATGAGACAGGAATCTCACCGCCAAACAAGCCCACCACCACATAGCGTCCGCCTTTGCGCAGGACCGCGATGCCCAGGTTGGCCGTGTTTTGCGCGCCGACCAGATCCATCACCCCCCACACCCCGCCAGGCAGGGTTTGCAACTTGCGCTGCGTGTCTTCATGCAAAGGGTTGAAGGTTTCCAGAGCGCCCATGTCGCGCGCTGCGGACCATTTGGATTCGTCAATCTCGCACACTGCAATGCGCTCATGGCCCATGGCCTTGAGCATGGCCACCGCCATCAGGCC
>CANFMK010000050.1 GCA_947448325.1 Comamonadaceae bacterium | reverse complement strand
CCCAATCGGCATGCAGAAATTCCTGCAGTCAATGTGATGCTTCCCAACGGTGTTTCTGTGCGTAGCGATGACTCGAGTGTCAACGACGTACTGTCCAAATTTTTTGGACGCCAAGTCAAGTTGATTCAAACCGCGCCGGAGGATTTCACAATTGACCAGTATCACCCTGACATCGCAGAAGTGGATCCAAGCGGGAATCGAAACACCACAGTCTCTCAAAAACTAGGCTCAGCATTATTTAAAGCGGCCGGCTTAACCTCCCCTGTTCCCCCGGGTTCTTTCCTGGATGTTTTCCCGGTATCGGTCATCACCACATCCACTTTGCTCAGGCTCCAGGCGCTTTCGCCCAACAGCATATTTGATGAGCAAAGATTTCGTATGAACATTGTGGTGAAAACTCTTGACGAGGGTTTTGTCGAAAATTCATGGGTCGGTCACAACCTTGCGATTGGAGAAAGCGCTCAACTATCGGTAGCAATGCTTGACCCTAGATGCGTCATGACCACACTGGCACAACCAGGATTGCCCCAGGACTTAGATGTTCTGCGCACCTTGGTTGCTCACAATCAAGTAGAACTGCCCGGCATGGGAAAATTCCCGTGTGCAGGTGTTTACGCAGTAGTTCAAAACGAAGGTATCGCAAGCGTTGGCAGTTCTGTTTTCATTTGAACAAGCGTATGCGCGATTTCAAACATCTCGTCCGCCTTCAATCAGCAACCGACTTCAGATTCAAATTTCCCCGGGCGTGTACACCCGTTCAGTCGCGAAAGTCAACGTTCAGTCCGATTCAGACAGTCTTGGCAAATTCTCAATTGCAGTCATCGAGGAGTCTGTCTACTGCCTTGGGGGGGTACCACCAAAAACACTGCGCCCCTTGCAGGGGTGTATTGTTGATGTGAATTCAAATCAACTCTAACGCTTTGATTGGGTAGATCAATAGGGTCTGAGCGCGTGCTTCTCTTGCGTAAGCTGTAAAAATGCACATAGCTTATCGATGATTTGGTTATCAGCGTAAGTGTGCGGAATGATTAGCAAAGATAAATTATTTTTGACACACCACGAGCGCTTGATTTCATCGCGCTTCTGAATGGCTTCAAACTGAGCCTGAAGTTCTGACTGAGAAGTTTTCTTTCCACCAAAAGAGACAGGGGTGTAATGCTGTGCGCCGTGGTACTCAATGAAATACTCCTTGCCGTTATGCGATACGTGAAAGTCGAATGGCAAAGGATTCTTGTCAATGCAACCTGGGAACGATTTTTGCTCTTCAAAAGCAACGCTTTTTTCAATCAAGAATGTTCTAACGAAAGACTCTCCATGCGAGCTACGACAACGAGGGCAACCAGAACCACGCAAATGGACGTTTGGGCGTTGCGAAAAGTATCCGTGATAGCGGCATTCAATTTTGACGTTCTTATTGAACCCTTTCCAAATTAGGCTCTCGTAGCCATATAGGTCGCGATGAATAAGCAAAGCTTCATTTAGAAAGCGTTCGCCTGTCCAAGGAGATCGCCCAGCGCAGCGCGGACAACCTTGCGCGTGATGTTTACTGGTGTGATTAGCTGGCGTTTGCATGAATTCGCCATGGAGGGAACACCTTATAGAAACATCTTTGTGGTTTGAGGTGTATTTTGTTTTTGAGTAATCATATTTATCCCCATGAATAGCTCGTGCTTTTTGAATAAACTCCGTCGTGTTTGATTTTTTTGAGGATGCACAATTTGGGCAGCCTTGGCGTCGTCCAATGTGATGAGAGGCGTCCTGAAAAAAATCTCCATGTTCCGCGCATCCAATCACAACGGCTTCGTTGGAAGTAGTGCAAACCACCTTACTGTAATCGTAGCGACATTTATGGATACGCTCTGCTTCAAGCAAAAAGCGATCAGTTGTCCATTTTGCGCGTCCTGCACATGAACGGCAGCCCTGAGGATTTGTCTTGTGCGTGTGGTTGCCTGGGGTCTGCTGAAAAGGACCATGATCAGGACAGATAATTTTGACATTTTTGTTAATAGACGTGTACTCAACGTCTGAGTAGTCATAACGAGTTCCGTGAATCGACGTGGCGCGAGCAATGAACTCATCGATTGACAGGCGACGACGGCCTCGTCGAGAAGCAGCACAAACGGGGCATCCTTGACCTTCGAGGTGTTTGGCAGGTGCTTGTAGAAAGCTGCCGTGCTTCAGACACTTTATTGTGACTTTCTTTGTAGAGTAAACATGATGAATCAGGCTGTAATCATAGAGATCGCCGTGGGTCTCGCCAGCCTTCTTCAAAAAGGATTCAAGTGAATTTTTTGCGGCCATTGTGCCTTCGATGTTGTAGTCACCGTAGAAAGAGAAATTCAAAATACGATTACTAATTAGCGTATTATATTTAATAATATGGTAAATAAATTTATTATTTTAACGTCATAGATGCCGGTTTACCCATAAGAATTTTTGGCAAAACACTGAATGAGTCTACAGATCGATCAAGCTGTGAAGCAATGTATCGGATTGACTGACCTGCTACCAGGCAGCGAGATATCTCTTCGCGTTCAGCCGAGCTCAGCGCGATCTGGGAACGACAGCGCGTTAGCGGGCGTATGCCTCCAGTTTCGGCAAAGAGCCCACTTATCGATGAGTGGTTTCGATCAAACAGTTGGGCAATCTTTTGAAGGGAGTCTCCCTTCTTCCAGCGATCCCACATCAAGGCCATCTGACTATCCGTGTAGAAGGTTCTGGTCCTGTACTTCCTCATTTACAACACTCCTTCTGCTCACGCAGAATTTAATGTGTTGCATCGACCGGTTGAATCCGCCGCCTTTAGCCAACATCGAACACTGCCAATACCTCCGCAGAAGTCTGTCCTGTCCGAGCCTGCCCTCAAATGGCAATACTCACTGAAGCTACTCGTCCTTCAACAGCCTGCGCAAGACCTTGCCCGCACCTGTGGCGGGCAGTGCATCGATGAAGCGCACCTCGCGCGGGGCCTTGTAGCTAGACATGTTCTCGCGTGACCAGTCGATCAGCTCCTGGGCACTGATCTCTTGCCCTTGCTTTTTCACAATGAAGGCGCGGATCACCTCGCCTTTGGTCGGATCGGGGATACCGATCACCGCCGCCTGCGCCACCGCTGGGTGTTTGATGAGAATGGTCTCCACTTCTTCAGGGAAAACGGCATAGCCCGAGACTTTGATCATCTCTTTGAAACGCCCGGTGAAGGTCAAATAGCCGTCCGCATCCATGTGGCCCATGTCGCCGGTGTGCACCCAGCCACCCTGCAGCGTCTTGGCGGTAGCCTCGGGCTTGCGCCAATAGCCTTTGAAGTTGCCGATGCTGCGCAGCACGATCTCGCCCGACTGCCCCACCGGTAACTCGGCCCCGGTCTCGGGGTCGAGGATGCGGATCTCGTTGCCCGGAATCGCCTTGCCATGCGCGCCCCAACGAATGGCATCATGGGGCATGTAGGTGTCCACCGTGTGCGTCTCAGACAAACCGTAGGCCGCTTCAAACGCGGTGCAATTGGGCGCGTAGTCTTGCCATTGCTGGGCCAACGGTTCGGTGAAGGTGATGCCGAAACTGGTCACCGGGTTCATGCGCAGACTGGACAAATCGTACTCACGCACAGCGGGCAATTGCATCACCGCCACATTCATCGGCGCGATGCTGTACCACCAGGTGATGCGATAACGGGCAATGGCTTGCGTCGTGGCCAATGGGTCAAACCGGTACAGCAGCACCGAGGTGGCCCCAGCGTACACCGTGACGTTGATGCCCATCAGCATCCCGGCAATGTGGTACAGCGGCGCAATCGCCAGCAGCACATCAGCAGGTCGCACACCATTGCAGTTGGCCGCCGCCGCGCTTTTGAACAAGGCGTTGCGGTAGCTCAGCATGGCCCCTTTGGGCAGGCCGGTCGTCCCGGAGGTGTAGGTCATCAGCGCCACGTCGTCCATGTCGAGCGACACCTCAGGGGCTGAAGCGCCGCTGCGTGTCACCGCCAAAAAGTCTTCGGCACCGGCGGGCCACGAACAGGCTTGATCGCACTGGGCAAGCAATTCCGGCGGCACCTCGATCTCAGGTTCTTCGGGCAAAAGTTCGGTGTAGCGCACCACAAACACGTGTTCAAGGGCGGTCTGGCCTCTGACTTGTGCCACCACGTCCAGCAAGCTGTCGGCGGCGACAATGACGCGCGCTTGCAAGTCACTGAGTTGGTATTGCAGCTCATGCGATTTGAACAAGGGGCCGCACGGACACACAATCGCACCGAGCTTTTGGATGCCAAAGTGAGCCATGATGTACTGCGGACAGTTGTTCATGAACAGGGCAACCGGATCGCCTTTTTTCACGCCCAGTGCATGCAGCCGCGCGGCAAACGCGTCGCTGGCCCGGTCGAGCTCGGCATAACTGATGCGGCGGCCGTACCAAATATAGGCTGTGTGCTCAGGCTGCTGGCGTGCGTGGTACCGCAAGAATTCATGCAGCGGCACGTCGGGATGCGCTGCGGCGCTCATGGGCGAACCATCTTGCACTCGGTGCCCTGCGCCAGCTCATTGCCGGTGTAAAACGCTTCGGTGCGAAAGCCGTAATTCGTGCCTTCCCAGCCGACACGCACCGTTTTGCCGTCCACCGGCGCGATGGTGTTGACCACCTGGGGCAACAAGAGTTGATGGTCTTCACCGCGCATGCGCACCGGGCCGACCACCGAATCAAACACCAAATCCTCCATGGCCTTGGCCACTTTGACGCTGTCGGTGCTGCCGGCTTTTTTCAGAGCCGCCATCAGAATTCGGGGGGTGAACTCAATGCGCGGGGCCAAAAAGTCGGCACCGGTTTTGGCTTTGTAGGCCTTGGCCAGGGCTTCAGCTTTGGGAGCCTCGGCTTGGCCCGGGTGCCACTCGGCCACCCAAGTCAACTTGCCCAGCTTGGCTTGGGATACTGCCAACACGGTGCCTGGAATCGAGCCGGCGCTGTGGTTCAGGTAACGCACGTCGTAACCGGCGTCGCCCGCGGCTTTGAGCAACAAGGTCATGTCCTGCCCCCAGTTGCCGCTGATCACGGTGTCTGCGCCCGCCGCCTTCATCTTCGCCACATAGGGCGCAAAGTCTTTGACCCGGCCAATCGGGTGCAAATCGGAGCCGACAAATTTCACATCCGGCCGGGCCAAGCCCACCAGTTCCTGGCCATAGCGCGCCCATTGTTTGCCGTGGGCATAGTCTTGGTTGAACAGGTAGACGTTTTTCACAGCCGGATCGCGTTTAACGAAATTGGCCAGGGCCTTCATTTTCATGGCTGTGTTGGCCTCGAACTGGAAATGCCAAAAGCTGCAGGACTTGCCCGTGAGGTCCGGGTCGATGGAGGAATGGTTGAGCACCAACACCGCCTTGTCCGGGTTGCGCTCGTTGAAGCGTCCTGCGGCGGCGATCAAAGCCGCCACCACGGTCGAGCCCGAACCGCCGGTGACAATGGCGCGGGCGCCTTGGTCAATCGCAGAGGTCAGCGCACTTTGGCTTTCTTGGGCGGAGAGCTTGCTGTCAAACTGCAGCAACTCCAGCTTCATGCCGTTCGGGCCACCGCCCTTGGTGTTCAGGTCTTGCACAGCGTATTGCAGGTGCGACAGCATCAACTGCCCCACGTTGGCGAACGGACCACTCAAGGGATCGATGTAAGCGATTTTGTAGGTGTTGTCTTGGGCCATCGCGCCACCGGTGGCCAACACGGTGACGAAAGAAAGGCTTTTCAACCAAGGCTGCATGATGGTCTCCTGAGTATTTTTGAAGGGGGTCTCGTCCACATCTTGCAATCATCTGAACCTGCTTGGCTGCTGCCTTGGCGACAGAATGCCGCGTGAGCGCACAGTCATCTGGGTTACAGCCTGGCGACCTCAGTCAGCTCACCATAGCGCTAACGCATTGCACAGGAGCTGCACCATGATTCACAGAAGACATTTCATGCACATGGCCGGCTGGGGCCTGGGACTGGCGTCTGGGCATAGCGCCTGGGCTGCGGGCTTTCCTGAAAAAGCCCTCAAATTGATCATGCCCTACCCCACCGGGGGCGGCGCGGATCAATGGGCACGCATTGTGTGCGGGAAGGCGGAAAAAATCTTGGGCCAACCGATTGTGTTCGACTACCGTCCTGGCGGCAGCACCACGATCGGCGCAGACGCTGCGGCCCGCGCCCCGGCAGACGGTTACACCCTGCATTTGATCGACAGCACGGCCTTTGCGTACGTGCCTAATATGCGCAAGGTCAATTACGACCTCAAGGCCTTTACGCCCGTGGTCCATTTGGGCGCGCTGCCCATGGCCTTGGTGGCGCACCCGTCCGTGCCGGCCAAAAATCTGCAGGAGCTGATCGCCTATGCCAAAGCCAATCCTGGCAAACTCAACTGCGCCAGTGCTGGCGTGGGTTCGCCCCACCACTTGATTGCCGAATTTTTCAAAATGCGCGCAGGCGTTGCCATCAACCACGTCCCCTACAAAGGCGCCGCCCAGTACATGGCCGATCTGGTGGGTGGGCAAGTGGATCTGGCGGTCTCGACCTTGGGCCCGGCGGTCCCGCATCTCCAAACTGGGCGCATCAAGGCTTTAGGGGTATCCACCGCCAAACGATCCAGCGCCCTGCCCGACGTGCCTACCATTGCCGAACAAGGGTTTGAGGGTTTCGATGAAAAACCCTGGAATTGCTTTGTCACCAACACCGGCACACCGCCGGAGGCCTTGGACAAATTGCGTGCGGCATTCAGGATGACTTTGGACGATGCCGAAGTGCTGGCCGCTTTGCGTAAAACCGGCGTCGAAGAGATCGGCACCATGCCGATCGCACAAATCACCGAGCAGATGCGGCTCGATTACGTCAAATGGGGCGATGTGATCCGCCGCGCCAAAATCACCATGGACAGCTAAACGGATTAGGCGGGCGACGCAGAGCGGGCCATGTCCGGGTGCTGATCAAAGGCCACCCCTTGCGCAAACAGGGCCTGAATCTGTTCCTCTGAATAGCCCAATTGCTGCAAGACTTCCCGCGAATGCTGCCCCAGCCAGGGCGCAGGCGTGCGGATGGTGTTGAGGTCCCCACTGGACTTGATGGGCAGACCCAGCGTTTTCATCGGACCGATGATCGGGTGGTCCAGTTCGTGCACCATCTGCCGCGCCGCTATATGCGGATCTTGCAAGATTTGCGCATAGCCAAACACAGGTCCGCCGGGGACACCCGCCTGGTCTAATTTGTCCACCCAGTACGCGGTCGGATGCTGCATCAAAATGGCCTCGATGTCGCGCTCCAAAGCGTCTGCGTTACGTGTGCGCAAGGCCTGGGTTTTGTAGTCAGGCCTGCTCGGCCAGTCTGGTTGGGCAATGACTTTTTCACAAAAATCAAGCCACAACTTGCCTGAGCCTGCGCCCACGGTGACATAGCCATCGGCGCTGCGGTAAGCCTGGTAAGGGGCGGATCGCCGGTGGCGCGTACCGGTGGGCGTGGGGATTTCACCTGAGCCAAAGAACGCACCAAACTCCCACGGTGTCCAAGCCAGACCGGCTTCCAGCAAAGAGGTCTCCAAGTACTGGCCTTGACCGAAACGCAGCTTGCCAATGAACGCACCCAAGATGCCCGACAAAGCGGTGACGCCGCTGGCAATGTCGTTCATGGCGATACCCACCTTGACAGGCCGCCCGCCGGGCTCGCCGGTCATCATCATGATGCCCGACATGCCTTGGGCAATGATGTCAAAGCCGCCTTTTTTGCCATACGGCCCCGTTTGACCAAAGCCCGACATGGACGCATAAATGACGCCAGGGTTCAGGGCTTGGATGGCCTCATAACCCAAACCCATGCGCTGAACCACGCCAGGCCTGAAGTTCTCCAACACGATGTCAGCCTGCGCGGCCAATTTCAAAGCCACGTTCAAACCCTGAGGGTCTTTCAAATTCAAGGCGATGCTTTTTTTATTGCGGTTAAGCACCGCAAAACAGTAGGACTCGCCGTTCACCTGGGGTTCGAATTGACGCGAGGTGTCCCCTTTGTCGGCGTTCTCCAGTTTGATGACCTGCGCGCCCATATCGGCCAAGACCATGGTGCAGTAGGGCCCGGCCAAGACGTTGGTCAAGTCCAAGACGCGAATTCCAGACAAGGGCAAGGGCATGGGGAGTACTTTCTGAAAATAGGGACTGGGCGCAGAGAACGATCAACGGCCTTGGAACTGCGGCTTGCGCTTGGCCATGAAGGCAGTTCGCCCTTCGCGAAAGTCTTCGCTGTCAAAGCAGGCGGCGACCAGGCGGTCGCACAAAGCCACATCGCGCAAGGCCTCGTCTTTGACGATTTCGCCGACGATGGTTTTGATCGAAGCGACCGTCATGGGGGCATTGGCGGCAATCGTGTCGGCATAGCTTTGCACATAGGCCTGCAACTCGGCCACAGGCACCATGCGGTTGATCAAGCCCATGTCCAGTGCCTCTGGCGCACTGAACTGCCGGGCGGTGAAAAAGATTTCTTGGGCAAATGCGGGGCCTACCACGTCCACCAACTTGCGCACACCGTCAAATTCATAGCCCAGGCCCAGCTTGGCGGCGGGTACCGCAAATTTGGATGCATCGCTGGCAATACGCAAATCGCAATTCAAAGCCACGGCCAAACCACCGCCAATGCAGTAGCCCTGGACCATGGCGATGGTTGGTTTGTTCAGATTTTTAAGCGCTTGCATGCCTTGGGCAGCGACGGCGTCATAGCGTTGGGTCGCCTCGGCCGAATCGCGCTGCCCTTCAAATTCGGAAATGTCGGCGCCCGAGACAAAGGCTTTGTCACCTGCGCCCTGCACGATCACCACACGGATGTCAGGGTCGGCTGCAAACGCTTGCGCGGCATCGGCCAGGCCCTGCCACATTTCCAGCGACACGGCATTGTGCCGCGCCGGGTTGTTGAAGACGATCCGGCCTACATGGTTTTCTTTGTGGGCCAACATCTTGTCCGTTTTCAGCAAACTCATACTCAAATCCCTCGTGTCTTGAGGCGCCAGTATGGGCTGCACGCCATAGGTGCAGAGTTACCCGGGTGACAAGACCCAGCGATGTTCATGCGCACAAGACGGGCCCGGTGGCACGCGCATGACAAGCCCTGCGTCCAAGGCGCTGCTATATTGGACACAACAAAGATGTCCGGACAATCCACCTCCAGGAGAGCGCGCGCATGATGGACCAGGTATTCAAAGGCTGCAGCATGGGCGATTTGATCGTCACGGCCGTGCAACGCGGCGGCGATCGCGATGCCTTCGTGCTCGGCGACCAGCGGGTGACCTACCGCGCCATGGGGCAAAAGCTGAGCCAAATCATGCAGGTGCTGGACAGCCTGGGCTTGCAACGAGGCGACACGCTGGCCACTCTGTCGAGCAACCGGCCTGAGGCTTACTTCATCTCAGCCGTGGCCTATTTGCTGGGCTTGCGTGTGCTGTGGATGAACCCCATGTCTTCGCATGCTGACCACTGCTTTCAGGTCGAAGATGCCGGCGTCAAGCTGATGTTGGTGGACCCGGACTATTTTGGTGAGCGCGCACTGCAGATCGCCCAAAGCCTGGCACAGCCGCCGCGATTAATGGGCTTGGACGCGTGGGGTGAGCACGATCAGTTGCCCGCACGCATGGCGCAGTTCACCCCCCAGCCGCTGGTCTCACGCAGCCACGTTGATGAGGAGTGCGCTCTGTTATACACCGGTGGCACCACCGGCAAACCCAAAGGCGTTGTGCACACCCATCGCGTCACAGTGGCCATGACGATGATGCAACTGGCGGATTTTGACTGGCCCGGCATGCCGCGCTTTTTGGCCATGACGCCGATCACCCACGCCGCTGGGGCCTTGATCCCGCCGGTGCTGATGCGCTCTGGCACGGTGATCATGCACCCTGGCTTTGATGTGAAGCACTTTTGCACCCTGGTGGAAAAGCACCAGGTCAACTGCACCTTCATGGTGCCCACCATGATTTACGTGTTGCTGGATTCACCGGTGCGCCAAGACCATGATTTGCGCAGTCTGGAAACCGTGATGTATGGCGCCGCGCCGATTTTGCCGGCCCGCTTACAAGAAGCCATGACCGAACTGGGGCCGATATTCATGCAACTGTACGGACAGTCGGAAGCTCCCATGGCCATGACCGTGCTGCACAAACACGAGCACGATCCGGTGCACCACCCCGAGCGCTTGAGCTCCTGTGGCACACCGGTCGTCGGCATTCAGTTGGCGCTGCTGACAGACGACGGCCAGCCTGTGGCACCCGGCGAGGTGGGTGAAATCTGCGTCAAAGGCCCATTGGTCATGAAAGAGTACCTGAACCGCCCTGAAGAAAATGCGCACTCATTTCGCCATGGCTGGTTTTACAGCGGTGATTTGGCGCGGCGCGACAGCGACGGCTACCTCTACATCGTGGACCGCTCCAAAGACATGGTGATCACCGGGGGCTTCAACGTGTATCCGCGCGAGATCGAAGACGTCTTGGCCACCCACCCGGCCGTCGCCGCGGTTGCCGTGGTCGGTGTCCCCCACGACAAATGGGGCGAAGCCGTGCACGCCGTAGTGGTTTGGCGAGCTGGCCAAAGCGCCCCCTGGGCAGAACTGAGCGAATTGGTGCGCGCCCACAAAGGCGCCATCCATGTCCCCAAAGTTTTTCACGCCGTCGACCAACTGCTGACCACCGGTCTGGGCAAGGTCGACAAAAAAGCCATCCGCTTGCAGGCGCAAGCCCTGCAGTGATCCGTTTTTCAGCACAAAGGAAATACCATGACCCCCGGACTGTTCTCATTCCTCCCCCTGGACCGTGTGCACTTTGGCACACCGGTTGCCACGGCTTTGCAACAAGAGCTGCAAATGCGCGGCGCCCAGCGCGTGTTTGTCGTGACGGGCCGCACCTTGAATCAACGCACCGACTTGATCCAACAAGCCACCCAAGGCCTGGAGAAACACATCGTCGGCGTGTTCGATGGCTGTATTGAACACACCCCCCGAGTGACCGTGATTGCGCTGGCGCAGGCGCTGCGCGCGGCGCAACCGGATGTGATCGTCAGCATTGGCGGCGGCACCGTGATCGACACCGTCAAAATCGCCCTGCTCTGTCTGGCCGAAAACGTGGAAACCGTGGAACAGTTGGACGATTGGCACATGGCCGTGAACCCCGACGGCAGCTTGCGTGTGCCCGTGGTCAAAGCCCCGCCTTGCCGCCAAATCACCGTGCCCACCACCTTGTCGGGCGCGGAGTTCAGCGACCTGGGCGGCGGCACCGATACGCGCACCGGCGTCAAGCATGGTTTCACCGGACGCTACATCGGCTCGGCCAGTGTGATTTTGGACCCCGCCATGACGCTGGCCACGCCCGATCAACTGTGGCTCTCCACCGGGGTGCGGGCCATTGACCACGCGGTAGAAGCACTGTGTGCAGTCAATGCCCAGCCCTTCACCGATGCCTTGGCGATCCGCGCTTTAGGCCTTTTGCAAAGTTCGCTCAGGCGTTACATGCACGCGCCGCAAGATCTGGACGCGCGCATGGACGCCCAAATGGGCGCTTGGCTGGCCGCCACCAGCATCCGGCGCGTGCACTACGGTGCCAGTCACGGCTTGGGCCACGCCCTGGGCGCCGACAGCGGTGTGCCGCACGGTATCACCTCGTGCGTGTTGCTGCCGGCAGTGATGCGCTACAACCAAGCGCATTGCGCCAAGCCCTTGAAAGAAATTGCCGCGGCCTTCGGCGACCCGAGCCGCCCAGCGGCCGACCAATTGCAAGAATTGATTGCCGAACTGAAATTGCCTACACGCATATCGCAGTTGTCGGTCGCGCCCGAACGCTTGGCCATCATTGCCGAAAAAGGCTTGGCCAACCCCTTTGTGCGCGCCAACCCGCGCCCGATCACCGAGGCCTCGCAGACCTTGGAAATTTTGCAAGCGGCTTGGTGATCACAGCCCTGATGCGGTCTGCGGGTCTAAGGGGTAAATGGGTCGGCGCAAGCGCTTGAATTCCAGCTCGCTGTAGTCGGAGGTGCAAGCGCCCGCGCCCGCACACTCGACCACCGCCGCAGCCAGGTGGCCCATGCCCGCACGCCAGTGCACACGGCTTTTCAGCACCACAAACTGATTTTGCGTGGGGTCGATGCCCAGGCTGATGAGCGCGTTCACATCGAACGGCTCGACATGGCGTGAAATCAAAGCCACTTCCACCGCGCCGGTGTCGATCACCACGGCCGCGCCCATGTCTTGGTGCGCGCCCTGACTCATCGGGCCTTTGGCCTTGTATTTGCCTGAAGAGATGACCTTGACCGTACCCTCCAGCGTCAAAGGCTCGCTGCGGTGAGGCATCAGGGGCATGGCCATCTTGCCGCCCACCGACAGGCTCACCCTTTGGCCTACCCCGGCGGCGATGGCTTGTTGCACTGCCTGCGGATCGTAAATGGCAAAAAAGGCCACATTGCGTAAACCCTGATGCAAGACTTCGGCCAGTACCGCCGTGGTGTCCATGGTGCCGCCCGAAGCGGTGTTGTCGTAATGGTCCAGCAGCACGACGGGGGACACGGTCATGGCTTTGGCGCGGGCCACGGATTGGGCCAAGGGCTCGACCGGGTAGACCCATTGCTCTCGGCTGTCCCAAGCCAGGTGCAGCAATTCGTCGCGGTACTGGCGTGCCAACTCAGGTTGGCCATCGGTCACCACCACCACCGACAAACCTGCATTTTCAATGTCGGCATGCGGAAAGCCGGTGAAAACACTGGCCGTCAAAGCGCCCTCTTGCTCCATTTGCCGAGCCCGCGCCTGCAAGCTGTGATTCGGTTCGTCGAGTGAGCTTTGACGCATGATGTGCGGGATCATCGGCAGCCGTGCCCAGACGGTGGTGGGCTGAACCTTGCCCGCGATCAACTGCAGCAAAGGCTTGCCCGCGCGCATGCCAGTTTCGTACATGTCTACATGCGGGTAAGTTTGGTAACCGGCCACCACCTGCGCCAAGGCCACCATGTCCTCATACACATTGGCATGCATGTCGTAGGCCACACCGATCGGCGTGTCTGGGTCCACCGCGCGGATTCGGCGCAGCAACTCGCCCTCCCCGTCTTCAAAGCTTTGGGTCACCATCGCCCCATGCAGATCGAGCAAGATGCCATCCCAGACGCCGCGCGCCACGGTGTCGACAATGGTGCGGCTCATGCGCTCGAACGCGTCATCGTCCACCAAGCCACTGGGCGCGGCATGGGCCGCGATCGCCAACTCAAACTCGGCGCCTGCCGCTTCGGCCAGGTCAATGAAGGCCCCCGTGGCGGTGCCGGTGTGGCGATAGGCCTGCACCGCAGCAGCACCCTGGGGCGGCAACTGCCCCAGGCCAAGGGCAAAACGCTGCAAGTCGGTGGGCACGGGCGAGAAGGTATTGGTCTCGTGCATCATCATGGCGATCAACAGGCGCATATCGGCTTCTTTCTGTGTCAAGTCCAACCCAGGACATCACTGGGCTTTGTGAAAAATCACCTGGTGGGGCATCACCAAGGGGTCGAGCAAAGCATGGATCTGCGCCTCCAAAGCAGTTTGGTCAGCAAGGGCCACACCATTCAGCGTCACGGTGATCAACTGTCCATGCACCTCGTGAGCGGCCACCGTGACAGTCAAAGAGGCACTTGCAGGAACATGGACCGCCAGCACATCGCTCACCATGCGCTGCGCAGCATCCAACCGCAAAGTTGGCTTGAAAATTTTCCCCACACCGGTCAAGGGCATGGGGTCGATGAAAGTCAGCCGCACCGGAACGGCCGCTCGCTCAGGCGTGCGTTGCCGGACGAAATCCAGCAACTCGCCAGGGTCCACCGTCACACCCGGCTTCAATTGCACATAAGCCACCGGCAATTCGCCCGCGTAGGCATCAGGCTGCCCCACCACGGCCGCCAGGGCCACCGCCGGGTGTTGAAAAAACACCTCTTCTATGGCCATCGGATCGATGTTGTGACCGCCTCGAATGATCAGATCTTTGGCCCGCCCGGTGATCCACAAATAGCCGTCTTCGTCCAGCCTTCCCAAATCGCCCGAGTTCACCCAGCCCGGCTCGACGAAGGCCCCTTGGTTGTGGCTGTCGCTCAAATAGCCACTGAACACGCCGGGGCCGGACATGGCCACCACCCCAATTTCTTGCGGGGCGCATTCGCCCAAGTAATGACCCTCTGAATCGACTTTGACAATGCGCACCCGGCTGTAAGGCAAGGGGTGCCCCACCGAACCCAAGCGAATGGGCCGGTCAGGGTGGCTCATGACGTGCACGCTCGAGGTTTCGGTCATGCCATAGACCTCCAGCACCGGCACTTGGAATTGCTGGGCATAGGTTTTACACACCGCCACAGGAATGGCCGAACCACCGCCCGAGGCCACCCGGATGCTGCTGACATCCGCATCACCCACGGGCACCGACAAGGCCGCCGCCAACACCGTGGGCACGCCGCCCCAAAGCGTCGGTTGGTAACGGGCCACCAAGCGCCAAACATTTTGAACAGCCACCGGATCACGCCAGCCCGCAGGCCCCAACACCACCAAATTGCCACCGTTGGCCAAGACCGCCAGGCCTTGGGTCAGCGCCCCACCGACGTGAAACAAAGGCAGGCCAAATAAAACAGAGCCCCCAGGCTCAATGGGCATGGTCAAACGCAAAGCCCAGGCTTGGTAAATTTGATTGGCATGCGAATGCCGAACCAATTTGGGCGTGCCGGTGGTGCCGCCGGTGTGAAAGTAGCCTGCCGTATCTGACGATTGGATCAGCCGGCTACTTTGCAGCGCGTGGTCTGGGCAACGGGCCATGCGCTCATCAAAGTTGTAGATGGACTGGGCCTCATCCGTCTCACCTTGGACCACCAAAATGGTTTGCAGCTGAGGCAACTGCCCCTTGATCTGCATGACTTTGTCCCAAATGTCACTGCCAGGCACAGGCCCCAAAACCACCAGCACCTTGGTTTTGGCCGCGATCAAAATTTCAGCGAGCTGATGCGGTGCCAACAAAGGATTGACCGGGTTGGCAATACCCACGGCTTGCGCGCCAAACAAGGCATAAAAGCTTTGCGGCACCAAGGGCAGCAACAGACTGACCACATCGTGAGGGCCGACCTGCAATTCGTGGAACACATTGGCCGCCTGCGTGACCCGGGCCATGAACTGCGCATGGGTGATCACCACAGGCTCTTGTTCTGCATCGGGTCGGGCCAGAAACTGAATGGCCGGAGCATCAGGCTGAAATGCTGCACCGGCTTGCAGCGCGGCGTAGGTGCTTTGCACCCCGATGCGCTCAGCGTATGGCGTGGCCTCGAACGCTGCAACATCCGCATCGCTTTGGATCAGTGGCAATGAGGAACCTGTGAATCGATCGAGCAAATGCGCACGCTGCATGACTGAATCTCCAGTTGAACAAGGGACTGCAAGAGTCCAATTCAGTATCGCACCCGATCCCGAGCTTCGCGCCCTCGGAAAAACCCTCGCCGGGATGCATCGGCGACAGACAAGCCCAGGGAAGGCCGTCATATTGACCCTCATCACTTTCTTTTTCACATTGAACCCGTCATGACACACGATCTTGAAGAAACCTTGGCCGATGGCATTGCCACCCTGACCCTGAATCGCCCCGCATCACGCAACGCGCTGACCCGTGACATGCTCAACCAGATGGCTCAGACCCTTTCGCGTTGGGCGCTAGACCCCGCGGTACGGCTGGTGGTGGTGACCGGCAAGGGCGGCGCATTTTGCGCCGGTGGTGACGTCAAAGGCTTTGCCAACCGCGCCGCCGACAGCGGCCAAGCGCCCAGTTTTGAACAAAGCGCGCAATCGCTGCGCAGTGTGATGGAAGTGAGCCGCTGGTTGCATGAAATGCCCAAACCCTCACTGGCCGTGATCTCTGGTCCGGCGGCTGGGGCGGGTTTGTCCATGGCTTTGGCTTGCGACATGCGCATTGCCGCTGACGACGCCAAACTCACCACCGCTTTTTCCAAAGTCGGTTTGTCCGGCGACTTTGGCGGCAGTTACTTCCTCAGCCACATCTTGGGCGCCGCCAAAGCGCGTGAAATGTACTTCACGGCCCAAGTGATTCTGGGCCAAGAAGCCGCACGCATCGGCCTGGTCCATCGCTCGGTTCCCGCTGACCAATTGGCGCAAGCCGCCCAGGCTTGGGCCCAAGAGCTGGCCGCGTTACCCACCATTGCCGTGGGCTACATGAAGCGCAACCTGAATGCGGCGCTGCGCGGCGCGCCCCTGGCCGAGGTACTGGACCTGGAAGCCACGCACATGATCCGCACCTTTGAAACGCAAGACCACAAATCGGCTGCGAAAGCCTTTGTGGAAAAACGCGCCCCTCAATTTGAGGGGCGTTGAATTCAAGCGAAGACT
>CANFMK010000049.1 GCA_947448325.1 Comamonadaceae bacterium | reverse complement strand
GGCAAGATGACCTTCCGCAAAGAAGACCACCAAGCCTTGCAAAGCATGTACCACTTCAAGATCAAGGTCGACCCGGCTTTTGCCTGGGGTGTGCCTGAGCTGATCCGCGAGATCAAGCCCGAAGAAATGAACGTGCCGATCCGCAACAAGCGCTGATTTCAACCCGCGCAATGCTTGAAACCCACAACCTGACCGTGCGGTTTGGCGGTCATGTGGCGGTCAATGCGGTTTCGTGCCGCTTTGAGCCCGGTACGCTGACCGCCATCGTCGGCCCCAACGGGGCGGGCAAAACAACCTATTTCAATCTGGTCTCGGGGCAGTTGCCCGCCAGTGCAGGCACTGTGCATCTGAACGATCGCGAGTTGACGGGTTTGAGCGCATCGGCGCGCACCCGCGCCGGTTTGGGCAGAGCGTTTCAACTCACCAATTTATTTCCAAACTTATCGGTGCTGGAAAACGTGCGTTTGGCGGTGCAAGCCACGAAAGAGGGCGCGCACCGGCGCGGCTTGAACCTGTGGAGCATTTGGAGCGACCATGCGGCGTTGACGCTGCGCGCACTGGCCATTTTGAATTCCGTCTCGATGACCGCGCAGCAAGATGCGCCGGTGGCCAGCCTGCCGCATGGCGATCAG
The DNA here is from genome assembly GCA_947448325.1 of Comamonadaceae bacterium. Taxonomy (GTDB): domain Bacteria; phylum Pseudomonadota; class Gammaproteobacteria; order Burkholderiales; family Burkholderiaceae_C; genus Limnohabitans_A. The sequence goes on along the minus strand of CANFMK010000049.1, from coordinate 15,786 downwards.
CGCAAGCTCGAAGTGGCGCTGCTCATGGCGCTGGAGCCCTCGGTCTATATGTTTGACGAGCCGACGGCGGGCATGAGCCACGACGAGGCGCCGGTGATTTTGGATTTGATTCGGCAGTTGAAAAAAGACAAAAGCAAAACCATTTTGTTGGTCGAACACAAAATGGATGTGGTGCGTGAATTGGCCGACCGCATCATCGTGCTGCACAACGGCGCGCTGGTCGCCGATGGAGAGCCCAACGAAGTGATTGCCTTGCCCATCGTGCAAGAGGCTTATATGGGCAAGTCCCCGCAAGCCCTATGAGCCAGCACCTGTTGAGCCTGGAAGGCGTGCACACGCACATCGGGGCGTATCACATACTGCATGGGGTGGACCTGGTCGTACCGCAAGCTGAGTTGACCTTGCTGCTCGGACGCAACGGTGCGGGCAAGACCACCACGCTGCGCACCATCATGGGCCTGTGGCCCGCCTCGCAAGGACGGATCACTTTCGGGGGTGAAGACATCACGGCGCTGCACACACCCGCCATAGCGCAAAAGAACATCGCTTATGTGCCTGAAAACATGGGCATTTTTGCCGACCTCACGGTCCAAGAAAACATGCTGCTGGCCGCACGCAGTGCCCCCAACGCGGCGCGCATGGACGAAGCGCGCGTGCAGTGGATTTTCAAACTCTTTCCGGCGGTGGAAAAGTTTTGGAAGCACCCTGCGGGCAAGCTCTCGGGTGGGCAAAAGCAGATGCTGGCGGTGGCACGCGCCATCGTAGAGCCACGCGATTTGCTGATCATCGATGAGCCCAGCAAAGGCCTGGCACCGGCCATCATCCAGAACATGATCGAGGCCTTTCAACAACTCAAAGCCAGCGGCGTGACGATTTTGCTGGTGGAGCAAAACATCCACTTCGCCCAACAACTGGGCGACAGCGTGGCGGTGATGGACAACGGCCGCGTGGTGCACGCCGGCCGCATGCAGGACTTGGCCGAAGACACCGCCTTGCAGCAATCCTTGTTGGGGTTGGCTTTATGAAGTTTTTAGAAGACATCGACAAGCGCCCCTTGCTCCTGGTGCCCGTGCTGGCCCTGGGGGCCTGGCCGTTGATCGGCTCGGGCTCGACCTGGCTCACGCTCACCGTGGCGGGACTGGCCATGGGCATGATCATTTTCATCATGGCTTCAGGCCTGACCTTGGTGTTTGGCCTGATGGACGTGCTCAATTTTGGTCACGGTCTGTTCATTGCGTTGGGCGCTTTTGTCGCCACCAGCGTGCTGGGCGCGATGGGCGACTGGACCGGCTCGGGCGAGTGGTGGCGCAACATGGTGGCGGTGCTGCCCGCCATGCTGATTGCGATGGCCGTGGCCGCTGCGGTGGGCTTGGCGTTTGAGCGTTTCATTGTTCGGCCCGTCTATGGCCAGCACCTCAAGCAGATCCTGATCACCATGGGCGGCATGATCATTGGCGAGGAACTCATCAAAGTCATTTGGGGTCCGCAGCAGATCGCCTTGCCTTTGCCCGAAGCCCTGCGCGGTGCCGTGTTGTGGGGCGATGCGGCGATTGAGAAATACCGCTTGCTGGCCGTGGCCGTGGGTTTTGCAGTGTTCGCGGTGCAAATGTGGGTGCTGGGCCGCACCAAGATTGGCCTGTTGATCCGCGCCGGCGTGCAAGACCGCGAGATGGTGGAGTCGCTGGGTTACCGCATTCGCCGATTGTTTGTGGGCGTGTTCGTGGTCGGCAGCGCGCTGGCCGGTCTGGGCGGCGTGATGTGGGGTCTGTACCAACAAAACGTGGTGCCGCAAATGGGCGCGCAGGTCAACGTGCTGATCTTCATTGTGATCATCATCGGCGGGCTGGGCTCCACCGGCGGGGCGCTGATTGGCGCTTTGTTGGTTGGCCTGATGGCCAACTACACCGGTTTTCTGGCACCCAAATTGGCGCTGTTTTCCAACATCGCGCTGATGGCCGGCATCCTGCTCTGGCGTCCACAGGGTGTTTACCCTGTCGCGAATCGTTAAAGGGCTGAATATGCTCAACCGACTCATTTCCAACGACCTGCCGCGCAGCCGTGTGCTGGCTGCGGTGCTGACCCTGATCTTGCTGGGCTTGGCGTTCGCACCGTTCTTGTTCCCGGGTGTGAAGGCCTTGTCGGTCGCGGCCAAGGTGCTGATTTTTGTGGTGCTGGTGGCGGGCTTTGACCTGCTGCTGGGTTACACCGGCATCGTCAGTTTTGCCCATACCCTGTTTTTTGGCATGGGTGCTTACGGCATTGCCATGGCGTCCAACCACTGGGGGCCCACTTGGGGTTCTTTGGCTTCGGGTTTCGCGTTGTCGCTCGGCCTCACGCTGATCCTGTCGCTGGTCATTGGCTTGTTTTCGCTGCGGGTGAGGGCGATTTTTTTCGCCATGATCACACTGGCCGTGGCGGCCGCATTCCAAACACTGGCCTCTCAGTTGTCTGATTTCACGGGCGGCGAAGACGGCCTGAGCTTCAAGCTGCCCGCGCTGCTTTTGCCCAGCACCACGTTAAGCCAAGCACCCTTTCTGGGGGTGTCGCTGGATGGCCGATTGCTCTGCTACTACCTTCTGTTTGTGATCGCCTTGGGCGCCATGCTGTCGCTCTTGCGCATTGTCAATTCGCCATTTGGCCGGGTCCTGCAAGCGATCCGTGAAAACGAGTTTCGCGCCGAAGCCATTGGCTACCGCGTGGTGGTGTACCGCACGCTGTCGAGTGTGTTGTCGGCGCTTTACGCCTGTGTGGCTGGGGCCATGCTGGCGCTTTGGCTGCGCTACAACGGGCCCGACACCTCGCTGAGTTTTGAAATCATGATGGACGTGCTCTTGATCGTCGTCATAGGAGGCATGGGCACGATGTACGGTGCAGCCATCGGCGCGGTGCTGTTCTTGTTGGCACAAAGCTATTTGCAAGACCTGCTGCGCGTGGCCAGCGAGGCCACCACAAGCGTGCCTTTGCTGTCGTCCTTGCTCTCGCCCGACCGCTGGTTGCTGTGGCTGGGTGTGTTGTTTGTGTTGTCGGTCTATTACTTCCCGACGGGGGTGGTGGGGCGCTTGCGCATGGCCCATTCGTCATCTGGAGCGCAGTCATGACGCAATCCACTGCGCTTTTCACTTCACAGTACATCGACTGCGGCGGTGTGCAGCTGCATTACACCGACTGGGGCAAAGCCGACAAGGGCACGGTGATCGCCTGGCATGGCTTGGCCCGCACCGGGCGCGACATGGACGAGTTGGCGGCGCACCTGAGCCAGCAAGGCTACCGCGTGATTTGCCCCGACACCGTGGGTCGTGGCCTGTCGCAATGGAGCCGCGCACCCGAGCAGGAATATTGCCTGGCGTTTTATGCCCGGCTGGCGCGCGAGCTGATGGACGGTTTGCAACTGCGCGCCGTGCATTGGGTGGGCACCTCCATGGGCGGGGCAATCGGCACTCTGTGTGCTGCAGGCCTGGCTGAGCCGAGTTTGAAGCACCGCATTTTGAGCCTGGTGCTCAACGACAACGCACCCGAGTTGGCGCAAGTGGCGATCGAACGCATCAAGACCTACGCCGGTCATCCGCCGGCGTTTGACACGCTGACCGAGTTGGAGGTTTTTTTTCGGCAGGTGTATCAACCCTTTGGCTGGCTCAGCGATGCGCAGTGGCGGCGTTTGGCCGAGACTTCAGCGCGGCGCTTGCCCGATGGGCGCATCACCCCGCATTACGACCCGGCCATGGTGATGCAATTCACCCATCACCCCAACGACTACCTGATTTGGGACCACTACGACGCCATGACCCAGCCGGTGCTGCTGCTGCGCGGGGCTCAGTCGGATTTGGTGCTGCCCGAAACGGTGTCGGCCATGCGCCGCCGGGGACCAGGCACTCGCGGGCGTCTCCAAGTGATCGAGGTGCACGGCTGCGGCCACGCCCCGGCGCTCAATGTGTTGCAGCAATGGGAGTGGGTGACGGATTTCATCCAAGCAGCGTCAAGCCCTTGACTTCATCTGCCGCAGGGGGCTTGTTCTCGCTGCACAATAGCGCCAGAAAGACGTGGAGAAACTCATGAAGCCCTTCCAACTTGTGCCCGTACTGGCATTGGCAGCATTCACTGCCCAAGCGCAAAACAAAGAAGTCAACATCATCTGCTCCGCCCAAGCGGCTTGGTGCAGCATGATCGCCGTGACGTTTGAAAAAAGCCAAGGCATCAAAGTCAATATGACGGCCAAAGGCTCGGGTGAAGCGATTGCCCAATTGGCGGCTGAAAAAGCCAACCCCAAGACCGATGTGTGGTTTGGTGGCACGGGCGACCCGCACCTGCAGGCTGCGGAGCAAAACCTCACGCTCGACTACAAGTCTCCCACCTTGCCCAAGCTGCATGAATGGGCTCAAAAGCAAGCTGAACAATCAGGCTACAAAACCGTGGGCATTTATTCTGGCCCGCTCGGTTTTGGCTACAGCACCGAGTTGCTGGCGAAGAAAAAATTGCCGATTCCTAAAACCTGGGGCGATCTTCTCAAGCCCGAATACAAAGGCGAGATCCAGTCGGCCAACCCCGCCTCCAGCGGCACCGCTTACACCATGATCGCCACCTTGGTGCAACTCATGGGCGAAGACAAAGCCTTTGAATACCTCAAAGGCCTGCACAAAAACATCAGCACCTACACCCGCTCGGGGACCGGCCCGATCAAGGCGGCGGCACGCGGTGAGACAGCGGTGTCGATCAGCTTTGTGCATGACGGCCCAGGTGAAAAAGCCCAAGGCTTTCCGATCGAAACCCTCACACCCGCCGATGGCACCGGTGCCGAGATCGGCTCCATGTCGATTGTGCGTGGCAGCCGCAACTTGGACGCCGCCAAGAAATTTTACGAATGGGCATTGACGCCATCGGCCCAGGCGCTGGGCGCAGCAACGCTGCAGTTCCAACTGCCTTCGCACAAAGAAACCAAAGTCGATCCGCGTGTGCCGGACTTTCGCAAGATCAAGCTCATCAATTACGACTACGCCAAATACGGCCAGACGGCCGAGCGCAAGCGCCTGATTCAGCGCTGGGAAAAAGACGTCAACAGCTTGCCCCACTGATCAATGGCTGAGATGAATCCTGCGTTGCGACTGCAGCGCGCATTGCAGGCCTGGACCTTGTTGGGGCTCCTGAGCTTTGCCTTGTTGCCTTGGTACTTCTTGCAAGACATGTCGCTGTGGCAAGCCTGGCCTGGCGTGTGGGCTGGGCCCGAAACAGCCAGTGGCTGGGCGCAAGCCCTGCATCACGACCGGCCTTGGTTATGGAGCGGTTTGGCAGGTGTGTGTATGTGCGGCTTGGCCGTGTCAGGGCCAAGGTCTGCGCGCGTTCAAGGCGCGGGCTTGTTGCTGGGCAGTGGGCTGGGTTTGGCGGGTGTGCTGGGCAGCGGCTTTGCCATCGGCGCCATGGGTTGGAATTTTGCTGAGCTCCAAGCCACCTGGGGCGCTTTGCCCGTGGGGCAGTACGGCATGGGCTGGGGCGCGGCCATGGTCTTGCTGAGTTTGTCGGTGTTACTGGGCGCGGCTTTGGCGCGCTTGGGGGCTTTTCGCGGCGACGTGTTTGTGGCCGGTGCGGTGGTGGTTTGCACTGCCTTGTTGGCTTTGTTTGTGGTGTATCCGGTGCTGCGCTCCTTGGTGGCCGCTTGGGTGGACGATGCCGGTGCTTATGCCTGGGTCAATTTGCTCGAACGCGTGGCCACCGAGCGCGTCTGGGGGCTGGGTTGTCTGCTCAGCGCAGGGCGCTGCGGTGTGGCTTGGAATACCTTGTGGCTGGCTTCGATCACCGCCACTGGCACCACGGTGCTGGGCACTTTGATGGCGCTGTGGGCGGTGCGCGGCGGCACCCGCTTGGCCCAGCCTTTGAACATTTTGGCCATGCTGCCCATGATCACACCGCCGTTTGTGGTCGGCTTGGGTTTGATCTTGCTGTTTGGCCGGGCCGGCTTGTTCAACCAATGGATGGAGTGGGCTTGGGGGGTGCAGCCTACGCGTTGGTTTTATGGCGTGCTGGGGATTTGGTTGGCGCAGATGTTCGCCTTCACCCCGATTGCCTTCATGATCATGCGCGGCGTGGTGCAGGGCGTGAGCCCGTCGATGGAGGAGGCCGCGCAAACCCTGCGGGCCAGCCGCATGCAAACCTTTTGGACCATCACCTTGCCGCTGCTCAAACCGGGTTTGGCCAATGCCTTCTTGGTGGGTTTCATTGAAAGCATGGCGGACTTTGGCAACCCCATCATCGTCGGCGGTCAGTTTGCTGTTTTGTCGACCGAAATCTTTTTTGCCATTGTCGGCGCCGCGCTCGACCCGGGCCTGGCCGCCGCTTTGGCGCTGGTGCTGACCGGTTTTGCGCTGGCCGTGTTTTTGGTGCAGCGACAGGTGCTGGCGGGCAGCAGTTTCACCACTGTCTCGGGCAAAGGCGATGCGGGCGTGAGCCTGAGCCTGCCCCCGGCTGTGCTGCGGGTGTGCCGCAGCGTGGCCGGGCCCTGGCTGTTGTTCACCTTGGTGGTTTATGTGTTCGCCTTTGCCGGTGGTTTTGTGCAGACCTGGGGGCGTGACTTCACCTTCACGCTGGCGCATTTCAAAACGGCTTTTGATGTTCAGATGGGTGAATTTGGGTGGGTGTTTGCCGGCACTGCTTGGAAGTCGCTGTTCACCACGCTCACTTTGTCGGCCATGGCTGCGCCGATGTGCGCGGGCTTGGGTTTGCTCATGGCCTGGCTCTTGGCGCGCACCGAGTTCAGGGGCAAAGCGCTGTTCGAGTTTTCGGCTTTGCTGACCTTTGCTATTCCCGGCACGGTGCTGGGGGTCAGTTACATCCTGGCCTTCAATGTGCCGCCGGTGGAGCTGACGGGGACCGGCTTGGTGATTGTGTTGTGCTTTGTGTTTCGCAACCTGCCGGTGGGCGTGCGCGCGGGCACAGCGGCCTTCAAGCAGCTGGATCGTTCACTGGACGAGGCCTCGCAAATGCTGCGTGCCAGCACACTCACCACACTGCGCCGGGTGGTGCTGCCCCTGCTCAAACCCGCGCTGGTCACCGCACTGGTCTACAGCTTTGTGCGCTCCATGACCACGGTCTCGGCGGTGATTTTTCTGGTCACCGCGCAGTATGAGCTGGCCACCACCTACATCATTGGCCGGGTGGGCAATGGCGACTATGGCGTGGCGCTGGCGTATTGCACGGTGCTGATGGTGCTGATGTCGGTCATCACCTGGGGCATTCAAAAAACAGTGGGTGAGCGGCAACTGGGGCGGCGCGCCTCAGTCCCTGTCACTCCCGCGTGAGACAAGGACAAGACGCATGGGTATTCAATTCAAACAGGTGAGTAAACGTTATGGCGGCGCTGACTCCCCGCTGGTGGTCAAGGGCATTGACTTTGTCGTGCCCAAGGGCAGCTTGACGACTCTTCTGGGGCCTTCGGGTTGCGGCAAGACCACCACTTTGCGCATGATCGCGGGACTGGAGGTGCCCAGCGGCGGGCAGATCGTGATCGACGGTGTGGACGTGACGCACCTGGGGCCTGCCGAGCGCAATGTCAGCATGGTGTTCCAAAGCTATGCCTTGTTCCCGCACATGAATGTGATCGAGAACGTGCGCTACGGCTTGGATGTGAGCGGCGTGGTCAAAACCGAAGCGCAAGAACGTGCCCTGCACAGCCTGGCCCAAGTGGGCCTTCATGGTTACGAAACCCGCTTGCCCAGCGAGTTGTCGGGCGGCCAGCAGCAGCGCGTGGCGCTGGCGCGCGCTTTGGTGCTGGAGCCCTCGGTGCTGTTGTTTGACGAGCCTTTGTCGAATTTGGACGCACGCCTGCGCCGCGCCATGCGCGATGAGATTCGCCAGTTGCAGCAGCGCTTGGGCCTGACGGTGGCGTATGTGACGCATGACCAAAACGAAGCCTTGGCGGTGAGCGACCAGATCATCGTGATGGAGGCTGGCGAAATCGCTCAGGCCGGCACCCCACAAGACTTGTACGAACGCCCCCATTCGGCCTTTGTGGCGGGCTTCATGGGCGAGGCAGTGTTATTCGATGGGCAGTCTCTGCCCGATGGCGCGGTGCAACTGGGACCTTTGCGTTTGCTGCCGCGCCACACCCTGGCGCCCGGCGCGGTGCGAGCAGCGGTGCGCCCTGAGGCCTGGCTGGTGGGGCGTGAGTTGGCCGCTGGCGAGCAACCCCCCGCCACCTTGGTGGGGCAGCTCACACAGTGTGCCTATTTGGGCAGCCTCATGGAGCTGACGTTCGACACCGCATTGGGTACGGTGTTTGTCGTCTCGCCTGAGGTCGAGCGGCACTGGCAGGTCGGGCAGTTATTGGCCCTGAGTTTGCCGGGGCGCGGCGTGTCGGTGGTGGCGGTGTGATGAACGAAAAGATGGCAATGAGTGAGCACACCATAACGCCTCAAGATGTGGTTTTCGATTTGGGGGGCGTGGTCTTTCGCTGGGAGCCTTTGGTCTTGCTGCAGCAGCTGTTTGCGCAACAAGTGCACAGCGAAGCCGTGGCGCGTGAGTGGGCGAGCCAGATCTTTGAGACTTTTCACCCCGATGCCGATTGGGCTTTGTTTGATTTGGGCCTGATCGAGCCCGAGCCCCTGGCCGCGCGCATTGCCGCGCGCACGGGCTTGGCCGAGGCTGATTTGTTGAGATTGATGGCAGGCATCCCGTCGCACCTGGAACCGATCCAAGGCACGGTAGATTTGATTCATGCACTGAAAGCGCAAGGGCACCGGCTGTTTTACTTGTCCAATATGCCAGCCGGCTATGCCGATCACCTGGTGCAGGCGAATCCGTTTTTCAGCCAGTTTGAAGACGGTATTTTTTCAGCCCATGTGCAGCAGATCAAACCCTTGCCCGACATCTTTGCCACGGCGCAAGAGCGCTGGCCGCTGCAGGGGCAACCGGTGTTCATTGACGATGTGCAAAGAAACATTGACGCCGCACACCAGCATGGCTGGCGCGGCATTTTGTTCGAGTCACCTGAGCAGGTGAGGGCTGACTTGGTGGCGCAGAAATACCTGCGCGCCTGAATCCGGCTTAGTTTTGAGCGCCGTGTGCCAACGCACGTTCCCGGCTGGTGGCCAGTGCAGCGGCGTTGGGTGCTGACAAATCCCAGCCTTGCATGTGGTCCAGACTGATGTCGGCCAGCGCTTGGACCCACTGCGGGTTGTTGTTCAGGCAGGGGATGTAATTGAAGCTCTCACCACCGGCGTGTAAAAACGCCTCTTGTGCTTCTTGCTGGATTTCTTCCAGCGTTTCCAGGCAGTCGCCGGTGAAGCCCGGGCAGATCACGTCCACCCTCTTCACGCCTTGCTGTGCCATGGCGATCAAAGTGGGTTCGGTGTAGGGCTCTAGCCACTTGGCTTTGCCAAAGCGGGACTGAAAGGTCAGTTTGTATTGGTCTTTGGTCAAACCCAGTGCCTCGGCCAGCAGGCGGCCGGTCTTCATGCACTCGCAGTGGTAGGGATCGCCCAGTTGCAAGGTGCGCTCGGGCACGCCATGAAAGCTCATCACCAATTGCTCTGCCTGGCCATGGGTCGCCCAATGTTCGCGCACAGTCTGCGCCAGGGCGGCGATGTAGCGCGCATCGTCGTGGTAATGGTTGACAAATCGCAGCTCGGGGATGAGCCGGGTTTTCAGGCCCCAGCGGTACACCGCGTCAAACACACTGGCGGTGGTGGTGCCGCTGTACTGGGGGTAGGCCGGCACGATCAACACCCGCTGCACACCCTCGGCTTTGAAGGCGTTGAGTTGCTCAGGAATGGACGGCTGGCCATAACGCATCGCGTACCGCACCGTAACCTTGTGGTCACGCGATTGCAATTCGGTGCCCAGTGACTGGGCTTGTTGTTCGGTAAACACCTTGAGTGGCGAGCCGCCTTCGGTCCAGATGCTGGCGTATTTGGCGGCCGATTTGGCGGGGCGAACCCGCAAAATGATGCCGTGCAAAATCAACCACCAAATCGGTTTGGGGATTTCGACCACGCGGCTGTCACCCAAAAATTCGGCCAGGTAGGTGCGCAGCGCTGGCGCCGTGGGCGCACTGGGGGTGCCCAGGTTGCAGTACAGGATCGCGGTGCGGGCCGCTTGTCCATGTTGGAAGGAAGGTTCTGTGTTGAAAGCCATACGGTATTCTCTCACCATGATTGACATAGCCCGCATCAAAGCCATCACCCTCGATTTAGATGACACCTTGTGGCCGGTGTGGCCCACCATCTACCGCGCAGAACAAGAGCTGATCGATTGGCTGACCCAGCACGCACCCGCCACGGCTGAGTTGTCCAGTCAGCCCGAGGTCAAGCAAGCGATCCGCGCCGAAATCACCCAGCGTCATGCCGCCCAGGCGCACGATTTGTCTTTTTTGCGGCGCGAAGCCATTCGCGAGATGATGCTGCGGGCCGGGGACCCGGTGCATTTGGCCGAACCCGCCTTTGAGGTCTTTTTTGCAGCTCGGCAACGCGTGGATTTGTTTGACGACGCGCTGCCTGCCTTGGCTTTTTGGAGTCAACGCTATCCGGTGGTGGCGCTGTCCAATGGCAACGCCGATGTGCACCGTGTGGGCATTGGCCAACACTTTCATGCCAGCGTCAGCGCCCAGTCCTTGGGCGTGGCCAAACCTGATCTGCGCATTTTTACGGCTGGCGCCCAGGCGGCCGGTGTGGCACCGCACGAGGTGCTGCACATCGGCGACGACGCGCATGCCGACTGCGTCGGTGCCTTAGAAGCCGGCATGCAAGTGGCATGGCTCAATCGCGAAGGCCACGATTGGAGCCACGGCGACATACGGCCTCATTTGCAAGTGGCAGACTTGCATGCGCTGTGCAAATGCTGGCCAGACTATGAACACCCCGGAGACTGATATGACACTGAAAATTTACGGCATTGGCGCATCCCGCGCTGCCCGTCCGTTGTGGACCGCACTGGAGTTGGGCGTGCCGTTCGAACACATCGCCACGCCTTATGCCGGTGGCGCGACGCGCACGGCCGAGTTTTTGGCCCTCAACCCCAACGGCCACATTCCAGTGGTGATCGATGAGCGCCCCGAAGGCGCGGTCACGGTCTGGGAAAGCATGGCGTGTGCGCTGTACATCGCCCGCGTGCACGGCCAGGCGGACGGCCAGTCGATCTCACCCGCCACGCCCCGCGAAGAAGCCGAGGCGCTGCGCTGGAGTTTTTGGACCGTCTCCGAACTCGAAAAAGACGCGCTCACGGTGTTGATGCACCGCATGGCCATGCCCCAAGAGCAGCGCAAGCCCGAATTGGCCGAACAGGCCGAAAGCCGCCTGAAAGTGCCCCTGGCCGTGCTGGAACAGCACCTGCAGGCCCAACACGCGCAAGGTCAGGCGTATGTGGCTGCGAACCGCTTCACTGTGGCCGATGTGTGTGTGGCCAGTGTGGCCAGCTGGATTCGCCCGGCGGCTGCGCTGCTGGCGCAATATCCGGCGGTATCGGCTTGGTTGAAAGGCTGCGTGGACCGGCCAGCGCAGGCGCAGGCGCGCGCCTTGGCTTGATGGCTGCTTCATGCTTGCGGCAAACTAGGCTGCGGTTTGGCCTGCATCCATGATCAGGACTTGTGCAGAAATTCCTAAGCCTTGATGCAAATTCCGGATCATGCGCAGGGTCAATGGGCGTTTGCGATTCAAGACTTCATAGACCCGATTGGGCTGGCCAATCATGGGTTCCAGGTCCTTTACCGAGAGGCCAGATTGTTCCATGCGGAACTTGATGGCTTCCACCGGGTCAGGCATGTCAATCGTGTGGTGCTTGCGTTCGTAGGCTTCGATCAAGGTGGAGAGAACTTCCAGCCGGTCTCCGTCAGGTGTATCGGGTTCAGGGTCTTGATCGACCAATGCAGACACCGTTCGCAGTGAGGCTCGGTAGTCTTCTTCGGTCCGGATAGGGGTGATTTCCATGATTCTCTCCTTAACCCTCATGACTGATCCACAGTGGCAGCGTCCACTTTGTCGTATTCAGCATGCGTGCCAACAAACTTGATGTACGCGACTTGCATCCTGTATGCGAATGCCACGATCAACCGATATTTGTTGCCAGCGATGTTGAAGACAATTCGATTGTTTCCAACGATGCTGGCATTTCCAAATTGGGCTTTGATTTCGGCGGGGGACTTCCAATCAGCGCGGCAAGCTTCTGAGTACCAGGTTTTCAACGGCTCTTCGCAGTCCCTTCGTTCTGGCGATTCCCAGAATCTTTTGAGGGTGGAAACGGCAATGACGCGCATGGTTTGAATTTTAGTCCCAAATTGGGATTCTTCAAAATAGCCAAGCCCCCAGCTCAAAGAAATCAAATCCGCCGGTGCGCCCGCCCAAGCACTTGGCCAAGAAGTCTTCGGTCTTTCGGTAGGCGATCAAATTATCCTGCCAGCGGTAAAGACCATGGCCGGCTTTGTCAAACAACACCAGCTCGACCGGTTTGCCATTGGCTCGCAGGGCCTCGGCCATCTGCACCGACTGGCTGACTTTGACGCGAGGATCGTGCACACCGTGCATCAGCAAGATCGGCCCTTGTACTTGATCGGCTTTGTACAGCGGCGAGCGCTCTTTCAGGTCGGCGTTCTGGGCGGGGTCTGCAGGGTTGCCGGTGTAACGTACCCATTGTGGTTTGCCCAGCTCCCAATAGGGCGGGGCGTCGTTCAGCAGGGCGGCAATATCGGACATGCCCACGGTGCTGATACCGCAGCGGAACTTGCCTGGTGTGTGTGTCATGCCCACCAGACTGGCATAACCGCCATAGCTGGCGCCACTGATGGCCACACGCTGCGAGTCCACTACGCCCTGGGCCACCAACGCATCGACCGCATCGGTCAGGTCGCTGTGCATCTTGCCTGCAAATTCACCCTGGGCAGCTTGCATGAAGGCTTTGCCATAACCACTGGAGCCCCGGTAATTGACTTGCAACACGGCATAACCCCGGTTATTCAAAAATGGCACTTCCGAATCGTTATTCAAGTGCACATCGCGCAGCCACGGCCCCCCATGCACATAGACCACGGTGGGATAGGGTTTGGGTAGGCCTTGTGGCAGGCTCAGGTAGCCATGCAAATCCAGGCCATCGCGGCTTTTGAACGAAATCGGTTGTTGTGTCGACAAAGGGCTGATGGCGTTCAAGCGGCTACGGCCCAGCTCGGCCAACACTTGAAAAGTCTGCGTTTGCAGGTCGTAGAGCACATGCTGGCCGCCGTTGTGTCGGATCACGGTAGCGCTCATCCAGCGTTCGTCGTCGCTCATGTTGTTGATCACGATGCGTGCGTCTGTTTGCCCCTTGAGTTTTTGCAGCGCTTGCTGCAGGGCCGGGTCAAAGGCGCGCCATTCTTGGGTATCGGGTTCGGTGACCACCGCCACAGGGCGTTTTTGCAGACGACTCCAGCGCACGCCAGCCACATTCACCCTTTCATCCGCATGCTCAACGCGTTCCGTGCCGCTGTGCAGATCGACTTCAACCAAGGCCAGTTTGTCGCGCCCACGGTTGGACAGGGCCCACCAATGTCCGGCTTGGGCGCTGGCTGCGACGGGAATGACAGTGTCGGCGTAGCTGACGTGGAACTTCGGCGACCAAGCGTCTGAAGGTGTGAGGCCTGGCGTTTCAAATACCCATAGCGCACCCTCAAGACGGGCGCGGCCAATGACCTCGCCCTCATCGTTCACCAACCATTCGCCGACATGGCCCGTATTGGTGGAAAGCAGTTTCAGCTCGCCGCTGGTCATGACATAGCGATAGACGTCATCGACTTTAGGGTCGCGCCGGTTGCTGGCGATGATCAGGTCGCCGCTGGTGGGCAGCTGCCGAAGGATGTAAGAGCGAGCGCCTGCAAATGGGGTTAAGTCTCTTGGCGCTTGGTGGGGGTGGTCTGTGTCGATGGCGACGATATGCGTGTTCTCGTTCCCGTTTGTCGATAGTTGCATCAAGATGTGTCGACTGTCACGTGCCCAAACGCCACCTCCTGGTGATTTGTAGCTGTGGGTCTCGCCGGTTTGCAAGTTCTTGACAAACAGACCCGGCCCCAGTCCCAAGCGAGCCACCCACATCAGACGCTGTCCATTCGGGGAAATTTGGTAGGCCCCTGAGCCGTTCAAATCAGCCACAAATTGGCGGGTGGGAATCAAGGCAGGCAGGGAATCTGTCGATGAAGACAAGACGCTGGCGCACCCGGCCAGTGCTGCGATCAATGCGAGCAAGCACCATCGCAAGCAACGATTGAAGGTGGGCATGGAGGGCTTATTCATCGTTGTTTTTCCTTTGATCAAGTTGGTATTTCTGAAATTCTTTTTGGGCTTGCTGTTCGCATTGCAAACGCAAAGCAGGGTCACCTTGTTGGCCGCAGATTTGCTTTCTTTGATGTCTGTAGTTTTCATCAATGACCAAGCTGCCCACGGCTTGCAGGCCCAGAAAACCTTGCTGTTGTGTGAGGTTGCACGCGGACAGGATGACGATTGAGCCAAGGCTCAACACGGTATTTTTCATATTGAAATTTCCTTAAATGGGGATGTTTCAGGTTCATGAACCAACAATTCCCCTGGCTGGCATTGCAAGACTTCGCAGATGCGTTCCAGCGTGTCAAAGCGCACGCCTTTGACCTTGCCGGACTTGAGCAGGGAGATGTTGACTTCGGTGATGCCGATAGCGGCGGCCAGATCGCGTGAGCGCATCTTGCGGCGGGCCAGCATCAGGTCGAGTTGGACGACGATGGGCATCAGACAAACGCCTTGTTTTCTTCGGCGATTTCGGACATCCAGGTCATGAGGTAAGACAACAACAGCAAGACACCACAAATCAACATGCCCAGCAGGTCATTGGGGTTGATGTTCCAGAGCCACAGTTGCGATGGGACGGGCAGATGCAGGGTGTAGAGGTAACTGATGAAAGGGCGCGTGAGGATACTCAGCACACTGCAGGTCAGTCCTGCCCAGGCACCGCGCCGCAGCCATGTGCTGGCGTTGGCATTCAAGCTCATTTCACGCAGCAGATGTTTGGAAGCCAGCCACCAGCAAATAACGGCCAACGGTAACAAAGCCCACAGCGCCAGGTCCAATGTCACGACGCTCCAGACTTGCCACTCTTGCGCCGCGCTCATGTCGCGCTGCCAGTAGTTGCCCAAGCGTTCCAGAAAGGCAGGCGTACGCCGCAGGGGGCGAACGATCAACCAGAACACCCAAGCGGTGTAGATGCAGGCCAAAATGCGCAAAGACCAAATGACGGTGACGACTTTGCGGCCCAGCGCGGCGTGAGGGGTCGATGCGAGTGATCTGGGTGAGTTCATGCCGTGCCTCCTTTTGAAAGGAGTTAATTTGAACTCAAAAATTAAATTAAAACAATAATAACTTGTTGTTTTGTATTAAATTTTTATCGAGGCAGAGGTTTTTATGGTGGGTTCAAAACCGCCCCAGCGCCTGCATCTTCCAGGCCAGCCACAGCTTCCTCAAAGGCGTCAGCGCGATGCGCTGGTGCAGCACCTGAAAGCCGGAGGTTTCAATCTCGCGCAGCAGGGTGCGGTAGATGCTGGCCATCATCAGGCCGGGTTTCTGGGCGCGGCGGTCGACACCGGGCAAGAGGGCCAGGGCTTCGTCGTACAGGGCCTGGGCGCGGTCGGTCTGGAACTTCATCAGTGCGGTGAAGTTGTCTGAATAGCTGCGCTGCATCAGGTCTTGCGCCTTGACGCCAAAGCGTTGCTGCTCGTCCAGCGGCAGGTAGATGCGCCCGCGCATCGCATCCTCGCCCACGTCGCGGATGATGTTGGTCATCTGAAACGCCAGCCCCAGTTTGTGGGCATATGGGGTCGTG
>CANFMK010000048.1 GCA_947448325.1 Comamonadaceae bacterium | reverse complement strand
GAACGCGGGGTGCGCCAGCATTGGTGTGAGTTATGGCGCGCATGAGCCGCAGGCCTTCCATGCGTTGCGTCCCCTGGCGGTCCTGCACTCGGTGGCTGAATTGAACGATTGGTTGCAACAACACGCTTGAAGAGGACCGGCATGAGCGAATGGATTCCTTTGTGCAAGGCGGTCGATTTGACCGAAGGCGGGCTGGCGGTGCCATTTGATGTGGTCTACGCTGGTCAAACCTGCCGCGCTTTTGCAGTGCGCCATGAGGGCCAGGTTCAGGCCTACCTGAACCGCTGCACCCATGTGGCCATGGAGTTGGATTTTCAGCCGGACC
The DNA here is from genome assembly GCA_947448325.1 of Comamonadaceae bacterium. Taxonomy (GTDB): domain Bacteria; phylum Pseudomonadota; class Gammaproteobacteria; order Burkholderiales; family Burkholderiaceae_C; genus Limnohabitans_A. Next base: position 16,226 of record CANFMK010000048.1, on the reverse strand, counting down.
GGTTTTTTGACACCACCGGGCAATGGTTGATGTGCGCCACCCACGGTGCCACCTACAGCCCTGCCACAGGCGAGTGCACCGGTGGCCCTTGCCGTGGTGGCTTGGTGAAAATCACCTTGGCCGAACAAGGTGGCGTGGTTCACTGGCATACTGAATACAACTTGAAACCTTTTGAATTTTGAAATGAACGAGCCTCACGCCGAACCTGTAGACCCCTTGGTCAGCCCTGCTGAACCCACTTCAAAAACTGTGGAGACACCGGTCGCAGCGGCCACGATGCAACAGGTGAGTGACCGGCAAGTGTTGGAGAAATTGGTTTTTTCCAATTTGCAAGAGGCCCAAGCGGCACGGCGCTGGAACATCGGTTTGCGCCTGGCTTGGCTGCTGTTTGCGGTCGCTGCGTTCTGGCTGCTGCGCAACGACAATGCGCCGGCCAACAACCCCACCTCGGCGCATACCGCGACGGTGGAAATCAAAGGCGAGATCGCCTCAGGTGCCGACGCCAGCGCTGAAAACATTGTGTTGGCCATGCGCAGCGCTTTGGAGGATTCAGGCTCGCAAGCACTGGTGCTGGTGATCAACTCACCCGGCGGCAGTCCGGTGCAGGCGGGCATCATCAACGATGAAATCCACCGTTTGAAGGCGGTCTACAAAAAACCCATTTATGCCGTGGTCGAAGAGTCTTGTGCTTCGGCGGCTTACTACATTGCTGCTGCGACCGACAAAATTTACGTTGATAAGGCCAGCATCGTGGGCAGCATCGGCGTGTTGATGGACGGATTTGGCTTTACCGGTCTGATGGACAAACTGGGTGTGGAGCGCCGCCTGATGACGGCGGGCGAAAACAAAGGCTTCTTGGACCCCTTCAGTCCACAAACCGAGGCGCAACGCAAGCACGCGCAATCGATGCTGAACCAGATCCATGCGCAATTTATTGAGGCGGTGAAAAAAGGCCGTGGCGACCGTTTGAAAGAAACCCCTGAAATGTTCAGCGGTCTCTTTTGGAGCGGTCAGCAGGCGGTGGAGTTGGGCTTGGCCGATGGCATGGGCAGCCTGGACATGGTGGCCCGCGACGTGGTCAAAGCCGAAGACATCACCGACTACACCCGCCGCGAGAATGTGGCCGAGCGCTTGGCCAAGCGTTTCGGTGCAGCCATGGGGGCGGGCATGTGGCAAGCCATGCGCTCGTCTGTGACCTTGCGTTAAACCGCGACGCAAACTTGGACCGGGCGAGGGGTCCTTCGGGCCTCAAGGGCCGATGGCAAATACTGCGGGCGTATTGTTGTTCGGCCCACCGGCTTGTTTTTTCCATTGACTTACCGAGGCGCTGCGCGATTGCGCGGTGGCCAGGGTCAAGCCGCTGCTGATGGCCAGCCGGGTGTTGGCTTGCAGTGTCTGTAAAAGTGCTTGCAGCAAAGCGGCGTTGCGGTAAGGCGTTTCAATGAAGATTTGGGTTTGTCCGGTCTTGGCTGCCAAGCTTTCCAGCTCTCGGATGCGTTTGCTGCGTTCGGCACTGTCTTGCGGTAAATAGCCCACAAATGCAAAGTTTTGCCCATTCAGCCCGCTGGCCGCCAGGGCCAGCAGCAGAGACACCGGTCCGGTCAAAGGCACCACGCTCAATCCCAGGCTGTGCGCGGCCCGCACCACTGAGCTGCCTGGGTCGGCCACGGCGGGCATGCCCGCTTCACTGACCAGTCCCACATCGTGTCCTTGCAGCGCGCAGGCGAGCAAAGGCTTGGCGTCAAAGTCGCCCTGATGATCCCCTTTTTTATGCACTTGCCTAGGCAGTTCGGTGATCTGCTGGCCTTGAACCGGGGTGCTCAAGGGCACCAGCGCATCCACCCGCTTGAGGTAGGCGCGTGTGGATTTGGCGTTTTCACAAATCCAGTGGTTCAACTGTGCGGCGATGCGCAGGGTGCCCAGAGGCATGACGTCTTCGAGTGCGGTCGTGCTGTCGCAGCCAAAGTCCAAAGGTGCGGGAACCAGGTACAGGCGGCCCAAATTGGCGGGCGCGTTCATAAAACACGCACCCCAGCGGCGCGGATCATCTGGCAGGTGCGGATCAAGGGCAGGCCGACCAAGGCCGTCGGATCGTCGTTGTCGATGGCTTCGAGCAAGGCAATGCCCAGGCCCTCGCTTTTGGCACTGCCGGCGCAGTCGTAGGGCTCCTCGGCGCGCAGGTAGGTTTCGATTTCCGCGTCACTCAGGTCGCGAAACTTCACTTGGACCGCCGCCAACTGCGTGTCTTCAAAGCCACTGGCCAGGCACACGACCGATACCGCAGTTTGAAAAATCACCACCCGCCCACGCATGCGTTGCAATTGCGCGACCGCTTTGCCGTGCGCGCCTGGTTTACCCAAGGGCAAGCCGTCCAAATCCGCCACCTGGTCAGAACCAATGACCACGGCCTCGGGGTGTGACACGGCCACTGCGCGGGCTTTGGCCAAAGCCAAGCGCCGCGCCAATTCGCGAGGCGCTTCCCCTGGTTGCGGGGTTTCGTCGACATCGGGCGCGGCCACGGTGAACGGGATGCGCAATCGGGACAGCAGTTCGTGCCGGTAGCGTGAAGTTGAGCCCAGGATCAGTGCGCGTCCTGCGTTCAAAGAAGGGGGGTGTGCAGCGTGTGACATGCTGCAATTCTCTTACACTGCGGCCATGGACTCTCAAATTACCACCCAGTGGCCGCCTGCACGGCTTGACGTGAAGGCTTTTGCCCGCGATGCGGCCCAGTTGTCGGGTCAAGCGCCCTTGTCCGAGTGGGAGCGGCTGTCCGAAGAATCCCAGCCTGGGCTGCAGCCGCCAGCGGTCCGCTGGCATGCCCAGGGTGAACTGCGGGTGCAAACCGGCGCACCCGACCAAGTTTGGCTGCATCTGCAGGCGCAGGCCCACTTGCCCTTGATCTGCCAACGCTGCCTCGGCCCCGTGCTGGTGCCCGTGGAGGTGGATCGCAGTTTCAGGTTTGTCGCCGACGAAGCCACGGCCATGGCGCTGGACGACGAGGCGCAGGAAGATTTATTGGTCCTCAGCCGCGAGTTCAATTTACTGGAACTGGTGGAAGACGAGGTGATTTTGGCCATGCCTTTGGTGCCATTCCACGAGGTCTGCCCCGAGCACGTGCCCATGTCTGCCATCGACCCGCAGTTTGAACAAGAGACAGACCAACGACCCCACCCTTTTGCCGCTTTGGCGGGTTTGAAGGTTGGAAAATCGTCCTAAAGCCCCGAGTTGGGCTATAATCGATGGCTTCGCTCGGTTTGGCTGAGCGTTCCATCATCTAACCCTGAAGCTGCGTCCTTCTTCGAACGCGCGGCCTCCAACGCATTCAAGGAGCCATCATGGCTGTTCAGCAAAACAAAAAGTCCCCGTCCAAGCGTGGCATGCACCGTTCGCACAATGCACTGAATGTGCCTGGTATCGCTGTGGAGCCGACCACCGGTGAAACCCATTTGCGTCACCACATCAGCCCCAACGGTTTTTACCGTGGCCGCCAGGTGCTGAAAAACAAATCTGAAGCCTGATCGCCAAAGGCTTCTGAGGCCCGATGCTACTTTCCCCGTAGCTCGGGCCTTTATTTTTTGACAATTATTTCCCTATGTCCAATCCTGATGTGATCACCTTGGCTGTCGATTGCATGGGTGGCGACCATGGCCCCCGGGTGACGCTGGCGGCTTGTCGACGTTTCTTGAAACAGCACCCCCAGGCCCGGTTGCTGCTGGTGGGCTTGCCCGAAGCGCTGTCGGGCTGGCATGACTCCCGAGGTCAGGTGGTGCCGGCCAGCGAAGTCGTCGGGATGGATGACCCCATCGAAATCGCTCTGCGGCGCAAAAAAGACTCGTCCATGCGACTGGCGATTGAGCAAGTCAAGCAGGGCGCTGCCCAAGCCGCAGTCTCTGCAGGCAACACCGGCGCGTTGATGGCGATTGCCCGTTACGTGCTCAAAACCATGGATGGTATTGATCGCCCGGCCATCGCCGGCCAAATGCCGAACTTCAAAGGTGGCGGCACCACCATGCTGGATCTGGGTGCCAACGTCGACTGTTCGCCCGAGCATTTGTTGCAGTTTGCCGTGATGGGCTCGGCCTTGGTGTCGGTACTGCAAGGAAACGAGAATCCCACCGTCGGTTTGCTGAACATCGGTGAAGAAGTCATTAAAGGCAACGAAACCATCAAAAAAACGGGCGAACTGCTGCGATCTGCGGGCTTGTCTGGTGACTTGAACTTCTATGGCAACGTGGAAGGCAACGATATTTTCAAAGGCACCGTGGACATTGTGGTGTGCGATGGTTTTGTCGGCAACGTGGCTTTGAAAGCCAGCGAAGGTTTGGCTACCATGATTGGTGGCTTCCTGACGACAGAGTTTTCTCGCAGTATTTTCACGAAATTAGCTGCCTTTTTCGCTTATCCGGTCCTATCTGCATTTAAATCCCGGGTTGACCATCGTCGTTACAACGGCGCAGCTCTGCTGGGCTTGCGGGGCCTGGTGTTTAAGAGTCACGGCTCCGCTGACGAGTTGGCGTTCGAAACGGCCTTGAACCGGGCGTATGATGCAGCCAGTCATCAATTGTTAGATCGTGTGCAGGCTCGAATTGCCCATGCCGCGCCTTTATTGGCGGGCATGCAGGTCGAAAAGCTTGCCGCCGCGGTCCCTCACGAATGAGTTGCTGAATGAGTCGTTTTTCCCGCATCACTGGCACCGGCAGTTACCTGCCGCCGCGCCGACTGACCAACGCCGATCTGGTGGCCGAGTTGGCCTCTCAAGGCGTGGAGTCTTCTGACGAGTGGATTGTGGAACGCACCGGCATTCGTGCACGCCACTTTGTCGGCGCCGACATGTCCAGCAGCGATTTGGGCGTGCAAGCCGCGAAAAAAGCCATGGAAGCGGCGGGCGTCAAGCCCGAAGAGATCGACCTGATCATCGTGGCGACCTCCACGCCAGACATGGTTTTCCCATCGACCGCGGCATTGATCCAACACAAGTTGGGCATTGCAGGTTGCCCCGTTTTTGACGTTCAGGCGGTCTGCACCGGTTTTATTTATGCCCTGACTGTGGCCCATTCCTTGATCCAAAACGGCACCGCCAGCAAAGCCTTGGTGATCGGTGCCGAAGTGTTCAGTCGCATTCTGGATTTCAAAGACCGCACGACCTGCGTCTTGTTCGGTGATGGCGCTGGCGCCGTGGTGCTCGAAGCCTCTGACACACCGGGTATTTTGGCCACCGATATCCATGCCGATGGCAAACATTCTGGCATTTTGTGCGTGCCAGGCCATGTGTCGGGGGGCTCGGTACTGGGGGACCCGGTGCTGAAAATGGACGGACAAGCCGTTTTCAAACTGGCGGTGGGGGTCCTCGAAGATACAGCCCGCGCCAGCCTGGCCAAGGCGCATTTGACGGATGCCGACATCGACTGGTTGATCCCCCATCAGGCCAATATCCGCATCATGCAAAGCACGGCGCGCAAGCTGAAAATGTCCATGGACAAAGTCATCGTGACTGTCGACCAACATGGCAATACCTCGGCCGCTTCGATTCCTTTGGCGCTCGATCACGCGGTGCGCAACGGCACCATCCAAAAAGGCCAAACCCTGATGCTCGAAGGCGTGGGCGGCGGTTTCACTTGGGGCTCGGTGCTGCTCAAATTCTGAGCGACCCGCTTTGACGAGGCTCGGGCAACCGGTTCAAGCGCCTGATTTCGCACAATTTCACTTTTCAAGAACAACACCATGTCCACATTTGCGTTTGTTTTTCCAGGTCAAGGCTCTCAATCGGTCGGCATGCTCGACGCTTGGGGCGATCATCCCGCCGTGCGCGAAACCTTGAAAGAAGCCTCTGACGCATTGGGCGAAGACGTGTCGCACCTGATCCACGAAGGCCCGAAAGAGGCTTTGGCCCTGACCACCAACACCCAACCGGTGATGCTGGTGGCCTCTGTGGCCGCTTACCGCGCCTGGTTGGCCGAGGGCGGTGCTGCCCCGGCGGTCGTTGCCGGCCATTCTTTGGGTGAGTATTCGGCTTTGGTCGCTTCGGGTGTTTTGACTTTGGCGCAAGCAGCACCCTTGGTGCGCTTTCGTGCGGCCGCCATGCAAGAGGCCGTGCCGGTGGGCGTGGGCGCGATGGCGGCGATTTTGGGCATGCCTTCAGCGCAAGTGATCGCCGGCTGCCAAGAAGCGCAAGCGACTTTCCCTGCCGGCAGTTCAGAAGTGGTCGAAGCTGCCAACTTCAACGACGCCGCCCAAACTGTGATCGCGGGCAGCAAAGCCGCAGTCGACAAAGCCTGTGAGATTTTGAAGGCCAACGGTGCCAAGCGCGCTTTGTTGTTGCCGGTCTCGGCCCCGTTCCATTCCAGCTTGATGAAGCCCGCCGCTGACAAATTGGCCTTGAAATTGGCCGACACCGTATTGGCGGCCCCCCAGATTCCCGTAGTGAACAACATTGACGTGACCGTGGAAACTGACGTGCAGCGCATCCGCGATGCGCTGTTTCGCCAAGCCTTTGGCCCCGTGCGTTGGGTCGAGTGCGTGCAGGCCATCAAGGCCCGCGGCATCACCACCGTGGTTGAATGCGGCCCCGGCAAGGTGCTGGCCGGCATGACCAAACGCATCGACGCTGACATGACTGGGCTGGCGCTGTTCGATACAGCCTCTTTGAACGAAGTGAAAGGGCTTTTGGCATGAGCGAGATTCAATTTGCAGGCCAAGTGGCCTTGGTGACAGGCGCATCGCGCGGCATTGGTGCGGCGATTGCGTTGCATTTGGCGCAGCAAGGCTTGAAAGTCATTGGCACCGCCACGTCGGACGAGGGCGCAGCGCGCATCAGCGCCGCCTTGTCGGGGCATGCCGGTTGCCGGGGCGCCAATTTGAACGTCAACGATGGCGCCGCCGCCGAAGCCCTGATCGACAGCATTGTCAAAGAACATGGTGCGCTGCATGTGCTGGTCAACAACGCGGGCATCACCCGCGACACATTGGCCATGCGCATGAAAGACGATGACTGGGATGCTGTTTTGGACACCAATTTGAAGGCGGTGTTCCGCATGAGCCGCACCGTCATGCGCCCCATGATGAAGCAGCGTTATGGGCGCATCATCAGCATCACCAGCGTGGTTGGCGCATCTGGCAACCCCGGCCAAGCCAACTACGCTGCCGCCAAAGCCGGCGTGGCCGGTATGACCCGCGCTCTGGCGCGTGAACTGGGCAGCCGAAACATCACGGTCAACTGCGTGGCCCCCGGTTTCATCGCCACCGACATGACGGCTGCACTGCCGCAAGAGCAGCACAAAGCCCTGCTGAACCAGATTCCTTTGGGGCATTTGGGTCAGCCCTCTGACATTGCCCATGCGGTCAGTTACTTGGCCAGTCCCATGGCGGCTTATGTGACGGGGCAAGAATTGCACGTCAACGGCGGCATGTTCATGGCTTGAACAGCGAATTTATAGCGACCGTTTCGGGCGCCGTCAGGTTTGGACGGGCAAGGGCGGTTAAAATCTCTTTTTTCACAACCCTCAGAGGGAACCATGAGCGATATCGAAGCACGTGTCAAAAAAATCATTGCCGAACAACTCGGCGTTGAAGAGTCTCAAGTCACCAACGAAAAAGCCTTTGTGGCTGATCTGGGTGCCGACTCCCTGGACACCGTGGAATTGGTGATGGCATTGGAAGACGAGTTTGGCATTGAAATTCCAGACGAAGATGCCGAGAAAATCACGACGGTTCAAGCCGCCATTGATTACGCCCAAAGCAAAAAGGCCTGATCTGAAATGACCCGTCGCCGCGTTGTAGTCACGGGTTTGGGATGCATCAGCCCCGTGGGCAACACGGTGGCTGAGTCGTGGTCAAACCTGTTGGCAGGTCAGTCGGGCATTGGCCTGATCACCAAATTTGATGCTTCTGCCTTTGCCTGCCAAATCGCTGGCGAAGTCAAAGGCTTTAACCTGGATGCGTACATCAACTCCAAAGATGCGCGCACCATGGACCACTTCATTCACTACGGCGTGGCCGCTGCCATGCAGGCTGTGCAAGATTCAGGCTTGCCCACCGGAGAAGCCTTGGACGATGAGCTGGCCACGCGCATTGGTTGTGTGATCGGCTCTGGCATTGGCGGTTTGCCGATGATCGAAGGCATGCACACGGAGTACACCAACCGTGGTCCTCGTCGTATTTCCCCTTTCTTCGTGCCCGCGTCCATCATCAATATGATTTCCGGTCACGTGTCCATGAAATTCGGTTTCAAGGGCCCTAATTTGGCCGTGGTCTCCGCTTGCACCACCGGTTTGCACAGCATCGGCGAAGCCGGTCGCATGATCGAATACGGCGACGCAGACGTGATCGTGGCGGGTGGATCCGAAGCCTGCGTCTCACCCTTGGGCGTGGGTGGTTTTGCCGCCATGCGCGCCATGTCCACACGCAATGATGACCCTAAGTCCGCTTCACGCCCTTGGGACAAAGACCGTGATGGTTTCGTTTTGGGTGAAGGCGCTGGTGTGATGGTGCTCGAAGAGTACGAACATGCCAAAGCCCGTGGGGCCAAGATATACGCGGAGCTCAGCGGCTACGGCATGAGCGCGGATGCCGGCCACATGACGGCGCCCAACATGGACGGCCCCCGTCGCGCCATGGTTTCGGCCATGCGCAACGCCGGGGTCAATCCTAATGAAATCCAGTATTTGAACGCCCATGGCACATCTACACCCTTGGGTGATGTGAACGAGACCAGCGCCATCAAGGCTGCGCTGGGCGATCACGCGCACCATATGTTGGTCAGTTCGACCAAATCCATGACAGGGCATTTGCTGGGTGGCGCAGGCGGCGTTGAGAGCGTGTTCACCGTGTTGTCGCTGTACCACCAAAAGGTACCGCCCACCATCAACTTGGACAACCAAGACCCTGAATGTGATTTGGACTACTGCGCCAACACGGCGCGCGACGTCAAAATCGATGTGGCCCTGAAAAACAATTTTGGTTTCGGCGGGACCAACGGCAGTTTGGTGTTCAAACGCATTTAACGGCCGAGTCGATTCATGCACAACGCCCCTTGGGTTCAATATCCAGTGGGGCGTTTTTCATGTCCGCTCTGGGCTGGCGCCGTGTTGGGCTTGTTGTCTGTGCTGTTGACGCTCAGTTTGCTGTCCCTGGAACTTCTTCGGCCCAGTGCGGCAGCGCTGTCATTGGGGATGGTGCTGCTGGGGGCTGTGTGGAGTCTGCGAGGGCGCTCATCTGAGCCGGCGTGGTTGGTCTGGGACGGACAAGGCTGGCAGTGGTGGGCCAACGCGGAGGGCGACAACGCCATTCATGTAGAAGCCATGTCAGTTCAAGCGGATTTCCAGTTTTTATTGCTTTTGCATCTGAGACGTGACCAGGCCCCACAACAGCCCAAGTTCACCCAATGGGTTTGGCTTTACAAAGGCTTTGCACCTGCGCAGTGGCATGGATTGCGTTGCGCTGTATATTCGCGCCTGAACGCGTGAATGCGCTACTTGAAAGCGGGGCTGCTGGCCTTATTTGAGGGCGTGCTTGATCTGCAAATTGGAGGCCTTTGAAATGACTTGGACTGTGAAAAAAATAAGGCGCGGCATCTTGGCCACAACCGTGAGTATGGCCACCGTCATACCCGTGGGGTGGTCTGTGGGCGTCGTCGCTGTGAGTGTGTTGCCGGCGACCAGCCAGGCACAGAGCGCAGTGAGGGGTTTGCCTGACTTCACTGAACTGGTGGAACAAGTGGGTCCATCCGTGGTCAATATCCGTACCCTGGAAAAAGCCAAACCCAATGGCGCAGCGGGTCCGGGTTCCGATGACGAAATGCAAGAGCTGTTTCGGCGCTTTTTCGGTGTGCCGATTCCGAATGCACCCAACACGCCCAGGCCTACACCCCGTGGGCGCAATCAACCCTCTGAAGAGTCGCCGCAGCCCCGTGGCACGGGCTCTGGTTTTGTGTTGTCTTCAGACGGTTACATCATGACCAATGCGCACGTCGTGGAGGGCGCCGATGAAGTGTTGGTGACCTTGACGGACAAACGCGAATTCAAGGCCCGATTGATTGGCGCTGACAAACGCACCGACGTGGCGGTGGTGAAAATCCAAGCCACCGGTTTGCCTGCGGTGAAAGTGGGCGACGTCTCGCGCCTGAAAGTGGGCGAGTGGGTCATGGCCATCGGTTCGCCGTTCGGTTTAGACAATTCCGTCACCGCCGGCATTGTGAGCGCCAAGCAGCGCGATACCGGTGAGTACCTGCCTTTCATCCAGACCGATGTGGCCATCAACCCAGGCAACTCGGGCGGCCCTTTGATCAATATGCGCGGCGAAGTGATTGGCATCAACAGTCAGATTTACTCGCGCTCAGGTGGCTACATGGGCATTTCCTTTGCTATCCCCATGGATGAAGCGGTGCGGGTGAGTGAGCAACTGCGCCAAAATGGGCGCGTCACGCGTGGACGCATTGGAGTTCAAATTGGCGAAGTGACCAAAGAGGTGGCCGAGTCTTTGGGCTTGGGCGCTGCAAACGGCGCTTTGGTGCGCAGCATCGAAGCGGGATCACCCGCTGACAAGGCCGGTCTGGAGCCGGGCGACATCATCATTCGATTTGATGGCAAACCCATCGAGAAGGCGGCTGATTTGCCTCGCATCGTGGGCAGTACCAAGCCGGGCACGCGCAGCAACCTCACGGTGTTCCGACGTGGTGCGAACAAAGATCTGTCGATCACGGTCGCAGAACTTGAGCCTGTGAAATCGGCCAAGTCCGCAGCCTCCGCAGATGAGCCGAAATCCGCAGGCACGGCGCAATCGATGGGTTTGGTGGTGGCTGATCTGACGGAGGCTCAAAAGAAAGAGCTTAAGCGGGGCGGTGTGCGTGTGGAGTCGGTCGCCGAGGCATCGGCCCGCGCCGGTTTGCGCGAGGGCGATGTGATTTTGCAGATCGCCAACTTTGAAATCACACAGCTGAGAGACTTTGAATCTGCCATGAACAAAATAGACAAAAACAAGCCTTTCAACGTCCTGTTCCGCCGGGGCGAGGCGGTGCAATTCGCCGTGATCAAGCCTGCGCGTTGAAGGCTGAGGCGGCGGCATGGGCAGCCACAATACCCCGAAAACCCCCTGAATTCAGGGGGGCTTTGGGACTTTCAATGGCGCGCAAGCAACACCTTGGGCCTTCATTTTTTCGCGAATGCGCTGATTTTAAGATGTTGGTAAGGGCTAACTTGGTCAGGTTCTCATCACAAAAATGGCTAAAATCACCACGCTTGATCCTTGATTCAACGCATACAGCGCGGGTAAAGATTCATGATGTGGGATGTCCCACTTCAGTCCACCACTGATCCACAGTCCACCCACAACTTGTTCAATAGATTTCTGTTTGAGATTGTGAATAAACTGTGAATAAGTTTTGTGTTGCAGTGCCGCAACGGCTTGTTTTGCGCCATTTCGAGGATGTGCGCCCTGGGCTTTTTGCCTACAATGAAGTTCCAGCTATCGCAGTTGCCATAGATTGTTGGTTCAGGGCGCGTCCATATCGACGCGCCCTTTTTTCTGGTGTGGGCCCTTTTTAATTTCAAACACTTGTAGCAACTCCTTGATGAATCACATCAGAAATTTTTCGATCATCGCGCACATTGACCATGGCAAATCGACCTTGGCCGATCGGCTCATTCAGCGTTGCGGAGGTCTGCAAGATCGCGAGATGTCAGCCCAGGTGCTGGACTCGATGGACATTGAAAAAGAGCGCGGCATCACCATCAAAGCGCAAACCGCTGCGCTGCATTACAAAGCCAAAGACGGTCAAATTTACAACCTGAATTTGATCGACACGCCCGGTCACGTGGACTTCTCTTATGAGGTCTCGCGTTCTTTGTCGGCATGTGAAGGTGCCTTGCTGGTGGTCGATGCCAGCCAAGGTGTTGAAGCCCAAACCGTGGCCAACTGCTACACCGCGCTGGATTTGGGTGTGGAAGTGGTGCCCGTGCTCAACAAAATGGATTTGCCCAATGCCGATCCAGACAACGCCAAAGCCGAAGTGGAAGACGTGATCGGCATTGACGCCAGCGATGCGATTCCCTGCTCGGCCAAAACCGGCATGGGTGTGGATGAAATCTTGGAGGCGATCGTGGCCAAAGTGCCGGCGCCCAAGGGCAATCCCGATGCGCCACTTCGCGCCATGATCATCGACAGTTGGTTCGACACCTATGTGGGCGTGGTCATGCTGGTGCGCGTCATCGATGGGCGCTTGGCCAAAGGCGAGCGTTTCAAAATGATGGCCACCGAGACGGTGTACAACGCCGACAACTTGGGCGTCTTTACCCCGGCCAACGAACCGCGCCCCTCATTGGAGGCCGGCGAGGTGGGCTACATCATCGCGGGTATCAAAGAACTGCAAGCGGCCAAGGTGGGCGACACCATCACCTTGGAAAAAAAGCTACCCAACAACTTGGGCCCGGCGACGCAAGCCTTGCCCGGCTTCAAAGAAATTCAGCCCCAGGTGTTTGCCGGCCTGTATCCGACCGAATCGAGCGAATACGATTCTTTACGGGACGCCTTGGAAAAACTCAAGCTCAATGACGCCTCGCTGCATTACGAGCCCGAAGTCTCGCAGGCACTGGGCTTTGGGTTTCGCTGCGGCTTTTTGGGCTTGCTGCACATGGAAATTGTGCAAGAGCGCCTGGAGCGCGAGTTCGACCAGGACCTGATCACCACCGCGCCCAGCGTGGTCTACGAAGTGGTCAAGGCCGACGGCGAGGTGGTGATGGTGGAAAACCCCGCCAAAATGCCCGACCAAGGCAAGCTGCAAGAAATCCGTGAGCCCATCGTCACCGTGCACCTGTACATGCCCCAAGACTACGTCGGCCCGGTCATGACCCTGGCCAACCAAAAGCGGGGTGTGCAAATGAACATGGCCTACCACGGTCGCCAAGTCATGCTGACCTACGAGTTGCCTTTGGGCGAGATCGTGCTCGACTTTTTTGACAAGCTCAAATCAGTCTCGCGCGGCTATGCCTCCATGGACTACACCTTCAAAGAGTTTCGCGCCTCCGATGTGGTCAAGGTCGATATCTTGCTCAACGGCGAAAAGGTGGACGCCCTGTCCATCATCGTGCACCGCTCGCAATCGCTGTACCGTGGCCGTGCGGTGGTCAGCAAAATGCGCGAAATCATCAGCCGTCAAATGTTCGATGTGGCGATTCAGGCGGCGATTGGCAGCAACATCATCGCGCGCGAATCGATCAAAGCTCTGCGCAAAAACGTGCTGGCCAAGTGCTATGGCGGCGATATATCCCGCAAGCGCAAACTGCTGGAAAAGCAAAAAGCCGGTAAAAAACGGATGAAACAAATCGGCTCGGTAGAAGTGCCTCAAGAAGCATTCCTGGCCATCTTGCGAGTGGAGGATTGATGCCTTATTTAACGTCGATGGTTTTGGCTGCTTTTGTCAGTTATGCCGGTTCCTGGTACCTGGGCATGATCGAGGGCAATTTCGCCTTGCTGCTGTTCATGGCGGTGGTGGTCAGTGGTCTGTACTGGGTGGCCGAGCAGTTTTACTTCTTGCCGCGTCGCCAAGCCGCAGCAGTGACCTTGGAGTCTGAGGCCCAAACACGCCGCGCCGAATTGACGCGCATGGGCATTCAAAAAGTGGATACCGACATCAGCGCTGCGCGTGACAAACTGCTCATGCAACCTTGGTGGCTGGACTGGACCGCTGGTTTGTTCCCCGTGATCTTGGTGGTGTTTGTGTTGCGCTCATTCCTGTTTGAGCCCTTCAAAATCCCCTCGGGCTCCATGATCCCCACGCTGTGGGTGGGCGACTTGATTTTGGTGAACAAGTTCCACTATGGCGTGCGTTTACCGGTCATCAACCTCAAGCTGACCGAAGGCACACCTGTGCAACGCGGTGATGTGATGGTGTTTCGTTACCCCCCTCGGCCCAGCGTGGACTACATCAAACGCGTGGTGGGCGTGCCCGGCGACGAAGTGTCGTATCTGAACAAGCAGCTGAGCATCAACGGCCAAGTGGTGCCGCGCAACACCTTGCCTGAGTTTTTTGACGAGTCGGCCATGCGCTATTTCAAGCAGTATGACGAGGCACTGGGCCAGGCACCGCACTTGCTGATCCAAGACGATGACCGCCCCGCTTTTGTGTCGGGTGCGGACCCATTCCCATTCCGTGAAAATTGCCGATACACCGTGGAAGGTGTGGTCTGCAAAGTCCCTGCGGGTCATTACTTCATGATGGGTGACAACCGAGACAACTCCTTGGATTCACGCTATTGGGGCTTTGTGCCGGATGCCAATATCGTGGGCCGTGCCTTTTTCGTGTGGATGAATTTTGGCAATCTGAAACGCATCGGTGGATTTCATTGAACGCTGACCTCCAAAGGGCATCGCATGGCCTTGAATGACGCTTTGAAAGCCCTGCAAGAGCGCTTGGGCCACACTTTTGCCGATCCTGCCTTGCTGGAGCGCGCGGTCACACACCGCAGCTTTTCAGCCGACCACAACGAGCGGCTGGAGTTTTTGGGCGATTCGGTGCTGAACCTGTCGGTCGCGCATTGGCTGTATGAAAAATTGAACGACCAGCCCGAGGGCGATTTGTCGCGTGTGCGCGCCAACTTGGTCAAGCAAGACACCTTGTTTCAGTTGGCCATGACGCTGGAGTTGTCCACGGTGCTGCGTCTGGGCGAAGGCGAGATGCGCTCTGGCGGGCCCAAGCGTCCGTCGATTTTGGCCGATGCGCTGGAAGCCTTGATCGGTGCGGTGTACTTGGACGCCGGTTACACCGCCGCCCAATCCCTGGTGGCCCGCTTGTTCAAAGACGTCAAAGTCAACCCGCAAATGCAAGCCGCCGCCAAAGACCCGAAAACCGAGTTGCAAGAGTGGCTGCAAGGGCGCAAACTGCAACTGCCCCTGTACACCGTGGTCGCCACCCGTGGCGCGGCCCACAAACAAATGTTCGAAGTGGCCTGCGACATCCGCGAGATGGGACTGTCCCAACTGGGCTTGGGCACTTCGCGTCGCGCAGGTGAGCAAGCTGCGGCCGCGGCGATGCTCGAAACCCTCAAAGTCAAGGCCCTCTGATGACCAACCCGCACCCTGGGCAAAAGCCCGCCTCCGCGTTCAAATTTGACGAGGGAGAGCTGCGAGAAAGTGACACGCCTTCGGCGCCCATGCGCCGCATGATCCAGATCCCTGGCGTCACGGTTCAGCCCTTGGCGCCGCAAGAGCAGGCAGCCTTGGACGTTGCGACGCCCGCACCGACTCCCGCCGAGGTGCCAACCGGTCCCCAGCGCTGTGGCTTGATCGCCATCGTGGGCAAGCCCAATGTGGGCAAGTCCACCTTGCTCAATGCCTTGGTGGGGCAAAAAATCAGCATCACCTCGCGCAAGGCGCAAACCACACGCCACCGCATCACCGGTATCCGCACCGAAGGGCCAACGCAGTTTGTGTTTGTCGACACCCCTGGATTCCAAACCTTGCATGGTGCCGCGCTGAACAAGTCTTTGAACAAAACCGTGCTGGGCGCGGTCTCGGATGTGGACTTGGTGTTGTTTGTGGTCGAAGCGGGCAGTTTCCAACCCGCTGACGCCAAAGTGCTCGCATTGCTCAAGCCCGGCGTGCCTTGCGTGTTGCTGGCCAACAAGCTCGACACCTACCACCGACGCGGTGACATTGCCCCCTGGCTGCGGGAGATGCAAGAGCGCCACCCGTTCAACGAATTCGTGCCAATGTCGGCCAAGAGCGCCAAAGATGTGCAGCGCCTGTTTGGCATTTGTGAAAAATACCTGCCCGAGCAAGACTGGTTTTATGCGGCCGACGAGTTGACCGACCGCAGCGAGAAGTTCTTGGCCAGTGAAATCGTGCGTGAAAAACTGTTTCGCTTCACTGGCGACGAATTGCCCTACACCTCGACCGTGGTGGTGGAAAAGTTCGAAGAAGAAAAAGGCCGCACCAGCAAACGCATGGTGCGCATTGCCGCCACGATTGTGGTCGAGCGCGATGGCCACAAAGCCATGGTGATTGGTGACAAAGGTGAGCGTCTCAAACGCATCGGCACCGAAGCGCGGCAAGAGCTAGAGAAACTGCTGGATGCCAAGGTGTTCATCGAAATTTGGGTCAAAGTCCGCTCCGGTTGGGCCGATGACGAAGCCCGCGTGCGCTCCTTCGGCTATGAGTAAACCCAGCGACGCCTGGGCCGTCTTGATGCAGCGCCCGGCGTTGCCGGCCTGACGCATGGCCATGGCCACCCAGCGCAT
>CANFMK010000047.1 GCA_947448325.1 Comamonadaceae bacterium | reverse complement strand
TTTGGCCTTGCCCGCTGCAGCGCAGTTTGCCAAACCTGAAGACGCCGTCAAATACCGCAAAGCCGCACTCACCGTGATCGGCACCCACTTCAGCCGCGTGGGCGCCATGGCCAGCGGCCGCGTGCCTTTCGATGCCAAAGTCGCCGCCGAAAACGTGGAGTTGGTCGCAGAGTTGGCCAAGTTGCCATGGACCGCCTTTGGTGAAGGCACCGACAAAGGCGAAACCCGCGCCAAGCCTGAAATTTGGAAAGAGTCTGGCAAATTCAAAGAAGCGGCCGATAAATTCCAAGCCGAAACCGTGAAACTCCAAGCCGCCGCCAAAACCGGCAACCTGGACGCCATCAAAACCGCCTTCGGTGCCACCGGCGCTTCCTGCAAAGCCTGCCACGACAACTTCCGCAAAGACTGAAGCTGAGCGCCAGCACAGCGCTGCTCGCCTGCCCCTGTTTCTTCAGGAGGCGGCGAGCAGTTTTTCGATCAGCTGATGCAATTCTGAAAAATTGGGCGCGCCCACATAGCGCTTGACGATCGCCCCCTGCTTGTCCAGCAGGTAAGTGGTGGGCGTGAGCTTGACGTCACCCCAAGCCTTGGCTATTTCACCGGTGTTGTCGATCGCCACTTGGAAGGGCAATTGCCGGGTCTGCGCAAAATTGACCACATAGCTGGGCGGGTCGTAGCTCATTGCCACGGCCACCGTCTCAAATCCGCGTGCATGGAATTGGTTGTAGGTCGAAATGATCTGCGGCATCTCGGCCACGCAGGTGGTGCAACTGGTGGCCCAAAAATTGACCAAAGTGACTTTGCCTCGCCATTGCGAGGTGCTCACGCGCGAGCCGTCGAGTAACACAAAGTTCGACTCCGGCGCCGTCTGCGATGAGCAGGCCGACAGCAGGGCGACCAGCACCCCGCAAAGCCAGACCGTCCAGCGCATCCCTAAACGTTTCATCACCATGCTCACCGTTTGTTGCAAAACCGCTGTGAGTTTAAAGCCTGCACAACCGTGCCCGTAGACCTGAGGCCATGGGCCTGCGTCGCCAGCTTTAAATCACACCTTGCGCCCGAATGCGCTGCAAGTCCTCGGCGCCATAACCCAGAATCTCGCCCAGCACCTCCTCGGTATGCTGGCCCAGCAGCGGCGGCGGCAGATCCGAGCGCACTGGCGTCTCGCTCAGTTTGAGCGGGCTGGCCACCAAGCGCAAGTTGGGCTCCACCGGATGCGCCCAATCGGTGACCATGTGGCGCGCTTGCACGTGTGGATCGACAAACACCTCCGCCAGGTTGTTGATGGCGCCGCAAGGCACCTTGGCCGCTTCCAGCGCCGCAAGCCAGTCGGCCTTGGTGCGGGTTTGCATGATGGATTCGAGCAAAGGCACCAGTTCGGCGCGGTGATTCACCCGCCCCGCATTCTTGGCGTAGCGCGGGTCGGCGGCAATGTCAGGGCGATTTGCCACGGCACAAAACTTGGCAAACTGGCTGTCATTGCCCACCGCCAAGATCAGGTGGTCTTTGCTGCCTGCGGGGGCATTGGCCGGTGCTTGCACCTCAAACACCTGGTAGGGCACGATGTTCTGGTGCGCGTTGCCCGCCCGCCCCGGCACTTTGCCGCTGACCAGGTAGTTCGCGCCCAAATTGGCCAGCATCGCCACCTGTGTGTCCAGCAAAGCCATGTCGACATGCTGCCCCACACCCGTGTGTTCGGCGTGGCGCAGCGCTGCCAAAATCCCCACTGTGGCGTACATGCCGGTGAACAAATCGGCCACCGCCACGCCCACTTTTTGCGGGCCACCGCCCAAGTCGTCGCGCTCGCCGGTCACGCTCATCAAACCGCCCATGCCTTGCACCGCATAGTCGTAACCGGCGCGGTCCGCATAAGGTCCGCTCTGGCCAAAACCCGTCACGCTGCAGTACACCAGCTTGGGGTTGAGCTGCTTCAGACTCGCGTAATCCAGGCCATAGCGGGCCATGTCGCCGACTTTGAAGTTTTCAATGAACACATCGCAATGCGGCACCAGTGCGCGAATCAACGCCTGCCCGCCCGCTTGCGCAATGTCGCAGGTCACCGAGCGTTTGTTTCGGTTGGTGCCCAGGTAATACGCCGCTTCGGCCGTGTCCTGCCCCTGCGCATCTTTCAAAAAGGGGGGGCCCCAGGTGCGGGTGTCGTCGCCGGTCCCGGGCCGTTCAATCTTGATCACATCCGCGCCCAAGTCGGCCAGGGTTTGGGTACACCAAGGGCCCGCCAAAACGCGGGACAGGTCGAGGACGCGAATGCCATGTAATGAGTTCATGCTGTCATTGTCGCGAAATTCAAAAACCGCCGCGGACACGATAATGACAGCCATGAGAAAAATCCAAGGGCTTTTGGCCGGATTCAGCGCCTTTGTGCTGTGCGCCTGCCAACCCACCTACAACTGGCGTGACGTGCGTTTCGAAGGCACCGACATCCAAGCCCAGCTGCCGTGCAAACCCGACCGCACCCAAAGAGAAGTCACCATCGCCGAAACGGCAGTGTCTTTGCAGGTGGCCGGCTGCGAGGCTGCGGGCGGCATGTGGGTGCTCATGACCGCGCGCTTGCCGGCCAGCGTGGACGCGGCTCAGGTGCTGCAAGGCTGGCAAGTGGCCACCTGGCGCACGCTGCAAGCGCAAACGCCCCAAAGCCAAGCCTGGTCTGCGCCCAAGGCGCTGCCCGGTGCGGTGCGGGTGCAGGCCCAGGGCCTGCAAGCCAACGGCCAACCCACCCAGGCCCAAGGCCTGTGGGTGGCCTGGCCGCAAGGCAGCGCCGTGCAATGGGTCAACGCCATGGTTTACCAGCCCAAGATTGCAGGCGACGCCGCCGACACCTTTTTTGAAAGCATTCGCCAACCATGACGATCACCCCCCCGCACCCACTGCTGACGCGCCAAGCCGCGATCACCGTGTTTTTGGCTTTTGCCAGCGCTTACTTTTTATCGGCCCTGATCCGCGCCGTCACCGCCACCCTCTCGCCCACGCTCACCCAAGAGATGGGCTTGTCCGCGCGAGACCTGGGCTTGTTGGCGGGCGGTTACTTTTTGGGCTTCTCGCTGACCCAGTTGCCACTGGGCACCTGGCTGGACCGCTTTGGTCCTAAAAAAGTCAACATCGCCTTTTTGAGCGTGGCGGTGCTCGGCTGCGTCGCCTTTTCCATGGCCACCAGTTTTGCCGGCTTGTTGTTGGCGCGCATGCTGTGCGGTGTGGGCGTGAGCGCCTGCCTGATGGCGCCGCTCACTGGCTACCGACGCTGGCTCACTCCCGCGTCGCAGCTGCGCACCAATTCCTGGATGCTGATGACCGGCTCTCTGGGCATGCTCATGTCCACCTTGCCGGTGCAATGGCTGATGCCCCTGATCGGCTGGCGCATGCTGTTCCTGTGTTTGGCCGGACTGGTGTTGCTCACCATGCTGCTCATGGCCTGGCAAGTCCCTGCCTGGGAGACAGCCTCTGCTGCCACACAAGCCGCCACCCCTGACGCCGAAAAAGGTTACGCCGCCGTCTGGCGCAGCCGCTATTTCTGGCGCATGACCCCCATCGGGTTTTTCAGCTACGGCGGCATGGTGGCGATCCAAACCCTGTGGGCCGGACCCTGGATGACGCAGGTGGCCGGCTGGAGTTCCCTGGAGGCCGCCACCGGCTTGTTCGGCATCAACCTGACCATGCTGTGCACCTTTTGGACCTGGGGATTGGTCACGCCCCAACTGGCAAGGCGCGGCATATCGCCCAATGCGCTGATCGCTTGGGGCTTGCCCAGCAGTTTCGTGGTACTGGGTGTGTTGATCGTGGGCGCGCAAGACCTGGGCGCGTGGAGCGCCTGCGTGCTGGCGCTGTTTTGCGTCGCCAGCAGTTTTGTCTCCCTGGCCCAACCGGCAGTGGGCCAAGCCTTTCCGGCGGCCTTGGCCGGGCGGGCTTTATCGGCCTACAACCTGGTGATCTTTTCCGGTATTTTCGTGGTCCAGTGGGGCATCGGGCTGCTGGTGGACCTGTTCAAAAACGGGGGGTGGACCACGGCTGAGGCCTTCCAAGGCGCCCTGAGTGTCTTTTTGCTTTGCTCTGTCGCGTCCTACGGCTACTTCCTCTGGTCTAAGCCTGATAATCAAGCCCCATGATCGGCATCCTCCTCATCGCCCACGCACCGCTGGCCAGCGCATTGCGCGACTGCGCTTTGCATGTCTTTCCCGATTGCGCCTCGGGCGTGGTCGCCATCGATGTCTTGCCCCATGATGCCCCCGAAGACACCTTAGAGGTGGCCGCCCAAGCGCTGGACGATTTGGGCGCGACACAAGTGCTGTTGCTCACCGATGTGTTTGGCGCCACGCCTTGCAACATCGCACAAAAATTGACCGACGGTGTGCACACCCGTCTGCTGGCCGGCGTCAACCTGCCCATGCTGCTGCGCAGCGTGTGCTACCGCCATGAAACTTTGGACGCGTTGAGCGCCCGCGCACAAGCCGGCGGCGTGCAAGGCGTCATGCCCGTGGGCAGCACCGCCCCGCAAAACCAGTCAGGAAAAAGACATGCCTCAAGCCACCACGACCATCAGCAATAAATTGGGTCTGCATGCGCGCGCCTCAGCCAAGCTCACCAAGCTGGCTGGCAGCTTCCCGTGCGAAGTCTGGATCGCCAAAGGCGAGCGCCGCGTCAACGCCAAAAGCATCATGGGCGTCATGATGCTGGCCGCCGGCATCGGCAGCGAAGTCACTTTGGACACCGAAGGCGAGCAAGCGCAAGAAGCGCTGGACGCGCTGCTGGCGTTGATGGCCGACAAATTTGGCGAGGGCGAATAAGCCACTCGCCCATGACCTCCTTCTCGCCATGACATTCAGCATCCACGGTCTCGCAGTTGCACGCGGCATCGCCATTGGGCGTGCCGTGCTGGTGGCGTCGAGTCGGCTGGACGTGGCGCATTACTTCATCACGCCAGAGCAAATCCAGAGCGAACTCAAGCGCTTGCGTGTAGCACGCGATGCCGTGGTTGACGAATTGCAGCGTCTGCAGCACGACATGCCCAAAGACGCGCCGCACGAATTGACCGCGCTGCTCGATGTGCACCTGATGCTGCTGCAAGACGAGCTGCTGGTCAGCGGCGTGCGGCACTGGGTCGAAGACCGCTTGTACAACGCCGAATGGGCACTCACCAGTCAGCTCGAAGTGATCGCCCGCCAGTTCGACGAAATGGAAGACCCCTACCTGCGCGAGCGCAAGGCCGACTTGGAGCAGGTCACCGAGCGCATCTTGCACTGCATGAAAGGTGGCACCTCGCCGGTGGTGCAAACCCGGCCCACCTCGCGCCCGCAGCAAGAACTGCAGTTGGGCGACACCATGGACGTGCCCTTGGTGCTGGTCGCGCACGACCTGTCGCCTGCCGACATGATCCAGTTCAAGCAAAGCGTGTTCGTCGGCTTTGTCACCGACGTGGGCGGCAAAACCTCGCACACCGCCATCGTGGCCCGCAGCATGGACATCCCGGCGGTGGTCGGTGCGCGCACCGCCAGCCAGCTGGTGCGGCAAGACGACTGGGTCATCATCGACGGTGACGCCGGCGTGATCATCGTCGACCCCACGCCCATCATCTTGGCCGAATACGGCTTCAAGCAACGCCAGGGCGACTTGGAGCGCGAGCGCTTATCGCGTTTGCGCCACACCCCCGCCATCACCCTGGATGGGCAAAAAATCGAATTGCTCGCCAACATCGAAATGCCCGAAGACACCCAAGCCGCCATGCAAGTCGGCGCGGTGGGCGTGGGTCTGTTTCGCAGTGAGTTTTTATTCATGGGCCGGCAAGGCCATTTGCCCGACGAAGAAGAACAATTCGATGCGTACCGACGTGCAGTCGAAGGCATGGCCGGTTTGCCGGTCACCATCCGCACCGTGGACGTGGGCGCCGACAAACCGCTGGACGAAGCCCGCCACGACGCCGCGCACCTGAACCCGGCGCTGGGGCTGCGCGCGATTCGCTGGAGCCTGGCCGACCCGGACATGTTTTTGAACCAGCTGCGCGCCATCTTGCGCGCCGCCGCACACGGCCGTGTCAACTTGCTGATCCCGATGCTGGCGCACGCCAGCGAAATTCGGCAAACCGTGGCCCTGGTCGAACAAGCCCAACGCGACCTGGACCAGCGCGGTCAGGCCTATGGCAGCGTGCGCTTGGGCGCCATGATCGAAATCCCGGCCGCCGCTTTGACGCTGCGCCTGTTCCTCAAATATTTCGACTTTTTGTCCATCGGCACCAACGACCTCATTCAGTACACCTTGGCCATCGATCGCGCCGATGAGTCGGTGGCGCACTTGTACGACCCCTTGCACCCGGCGGTGCTCAAGCTGGTGGCCGACACCATCGCCGAATGCCAGCGCCAAGGCAAAGGTGTTTCGGTGTGCGGGGAAATGGCCGGCGATGTGACGCTGACCCGCTTGCTGCTCGGCATGGGGCTGCGCAGTTTTTCCATGCACCCCTCACAAGTGCTGGCCGTCAAGCAACAAATCTTGCGCGCCGACACCGTCAAACTCACCTCCTGGGCACAGCAAGTCTTAGACTCCGAAGACCCGGCGCAAATGCTCGCTTGAGCGGGATTAATCGGGGCGCGTGCCCACCCAAGCCGCACCCACAATCAGCACTGCCGCGCCCAGCACAGAAGTACTTGGCATCTCTCCGCGCAACCACAGCAGCGTCAAGGTAGAGCCCAGCGGGGTGATGAAACTGAGCAAGCCAATGTGCCGCGCATCCCCAAGTTTGAGCGCTGCGTCCCATAAATAAAACGCCGTCCCCAAAGGCCCCAAACCCATGGCGATCAGGTAAAGCCAGTCGCTCGCACTCAGTGTCGTAGCGGGCTCCAGCAACAGGTGACACGCCAGCGCCAACAGCCCTGATACCAGACCCAAAACCCCCAGAGCCGC
Source organism: Comamonadaceae bacterium (assembly GCA_947448325.1). GTDB lineage: Bacteria > Pseudomonadota > Gammaproteobacteria > Burkholderiales > Burkholderiaceae_C > Limnohabitans_A. The sequence continues at coordinate 9,920 of CANFMK010000047.1, read as the reverse complement.
CGTCGAAAATGCAGCTACCCGCTGCGTGAGCAAGGAGTAGCTTGACCACACCAAAGCCGCCGCCAAAGCCCAAAGGTAACCCCAGCTCGGCATTGTGTCCAGGTCACTTATGTTCTGTCCACCTAAGATCGCCAATGCCGCGCCGGCAAACCCCACCACCGCAGCCATCAGGTGTTTGAGGGTGACCTGTGTGCCAGGTAAGAACAGCGGCGCCATCACCACCATGCCCAAAGGCCACAGGTAGTTGACCAAATTGGCCTGCACTGGCGGCGCTGTGCGCAGCGCCATGAACAGCAAAAAGTGGTATCCAAATAGGCCATAGATGCCCAGCGCCAAAGTGCGCCAAGGTACACGCAACACACGCCAGTTCCAGCCCGACAAAGGCAACGCCAACAGGCTGCCTACCAACAAGGCGATGCCGGTCAGCAAGAACGGCGGTACATGCTGCAGTGATACGCCGAGCGCTGCCAGGCTGACCCACAGGGCGATGGCGCCTAGCGCGTAAAAGTTGGCGCGGGAAAGAACCATCGCTTGCGAGCTCAGTCTTACGGATGGGTGTTCATGGCTGAGTGGGCCTGTTGATCTGCATGGTAGCTGGAGCGCACCATGGCGCCCACTGCGGCGTGGCTGAAACCCATTTCATAGGCTTTGGCTTCGAACATTTTGAAGGTGTCAGGGTGCACGTAGCGGCGCACCGGCAGGTGGCTGGTAGAAGGCGCGAGGTACTGGCCGATGGTCAGCATTTCGATGTTGTGCGCACGCATGTCGCGCATGACGTCCAAGATTTCCTCATCGGTCTCGCCCAGGCCCACCATCAGGCCGCTTTTGGTCGGCACTTGGGGAAACAGCGCTTTGAATTTTTTCAGCAGGTTCAAGGAGAACTGATAGTCCGAGCCCGGGCGCGCTTCTTTGTACAGGCGTGGCACGGTTTCCATGTTGTGGTTCATCACGTCGGGGGGTGCGGCCTTCAAAATTTCCAGTGCGCGGTCGTCGCGCCCGCGAAAGTCGGGCACCAGGATTTCAATTTGCGTCTTCGGTGACAACTCGCGTGTGCGGCGGATGCAGTCGACAAAGTGTTGGCTGCCGCCGTCGCGCAAATCGTCGCGGTCAACGCTGGTAATGACCACGTATTGCAGCTTGAGTTGCGCAATGGTTTTGGCCAAGTTCTCGGGCTCGTTCACGTCCAGTGGGTCAGGGCGGCCGTGGCCCACGTCACAAAACGGGCAGCGGCGGGTGCATTTGTCACCCATGATCATGAAGGTGGCCGTGCCTTTGCCAAAGCATTCACCGATATTGGGGCAGCTGGCCTCTTCGCACACCGTCACTAATTTGTTGGCGCGCAGCACATCTTTGATTTCGTAAAAGCGGGTGCTGGGCGAGCCGGCTTTGACGCGGATCCAGTCGGGTTTTTTCAGCACTTCGCCCGCTTCGACTTTGACCGGGATGCGTGAGAGCTTGGCCGCGGCTTTTTGTTTGGCGTTGGGATCGTAGTTCTCGACGGTTTGGGCTTCACGCACCACGTTGGGGGTTGTCATAGGGTCGTTCTCAAGGAGCTAGGTGGGCCATGAGCTTGTCGCTCAAGAGGTGGGCGGCCTCGTGCCACGTCACCTGAACCCCGATTGTAGAAAGGTCCACGGTCTTCAGGCCCGCATAGCCGCAGGGGTTGATGCGTTCAAAGGGGGACAGGTCCATGGCCACATTCAGCGCCAGCCCGTGGTAGGTGCAGTGGCGGCTGACTTTGATGCCTAAAGCGCTGATCTTGCCCAACCCTTTAAAAGGGTCGCTGGGGTCAGCGGGGCCAGTCAATGCGTGGTGTGCAAAAGGGTCTTCCAAGCGCACATAAATGCCGGGCGCGCCGGCCACGCGGTGACCGGTCACGCCCAAGTGGGCCAAGGTGCGGATCACGGCTTCTTCGAGTTTGTAGACGTATTCTTTGACGTAGTAACCGGCGCTTTTCAGGTCGATCAAGGGGTAGGCCATGACTTGGCCGGGGCCGTGGTAGGTCACTTGACCGCCGCGGTTGGTCGACACCACCGGGATATCACCGGCGCTGAGCACATGACCGGCCAAGCCAGCCAGGCCTTGGGTGAAAACAGGGGGATGTTCGGCGATCCACAGCGCATCCGGCGTGGTTTCGTCACGCGCCGCAGTGAAGGCTTGCATGGCCTCATAGGTGGGCACATAGGCCACTTGCCCCAGGTTGCGCAAGTCCATCGGTTCGCCTCAGAGCACGACTTTGACCATGGGGTGCGAGGTCAGCGCGCGGTACAAATTGTCCAGTTGCTCGCGACTGGTGGCAGTGACCGTCAGGGTCACGCCCAGGTATTTGCCACCGGTGCTGGGGCGCAACTCGACGCTGGCGGCGTCAAAGTGGGGGTCAAATTGTTTGGCCACTTCCACCAGGGCGTGGACAAAACCGTCTTGGCTCAGCCCCATCACTTTGATGGGAAACAGGCTGGGATACTCGATCAGCGAGTCTTTGCGCAGATCGCTGCCGGCAGGGGGTGTTACAGATGCGCTCATGGGTTCGGGTGCAAAGGACAGAGGTTCAGCGCCAAATGACCACAGCGGCCACGGCCAGCCAGCCTAACGCAAAGTTGGTCAGCACCAGGGTGTGAATTTGCGCCAGTTGTTTTGCCGCCGCTGGCCAGTCGGCCATGTGGGCAAAACGCTGCAGGCGGCGAAACGGCACAAAATACAAGTGCCCAAAAATGGCGCACATCAACAAGCCCAGGCCCAGCATCACATGCCAGCCTTTGGGCGCGACCTGCATGTCCACACCCGCAAACATCAGCCCGCCAGTGATCAGCAGCGCGGCAATGCACAGCGCGACGATCTTGAAAAAGCGCCCCAAAATGGCGCTGAGCAAGGGGATGCGTTGGTGGGGGTCCAGCTGTGCAATCACCGTCGGGCGAACCGCCAAAAGCAGTAACGTCATGCCGCCCAGCCAGACCAAGCCTGCTGCCAAGTGAAAGAATTTGGTGACTTCGTACATGCAAGGGTCTCGGTGAGTGCGTCAGGGACAGTGCCCACAAGGGGTCACGGCCTCAGATTGTGCCGTACCGTGCCAGAACAAGGGGCATCTGTGGCAAATCGTGAGCAAAGCTTGCGAAGTGTTTGGGTTATCCCCTATAATCGTAGGCTTCGCTTGATGTGTGTCTATTTTGTAACCCCGGTGTAATGCTTCGTGACCAAAATAAGACCTCTGGATGATTCAGATGATCTGCAAGAGGCAGAAACCTTCAAGCCGTTGACCGCTGATGAAGCGCGTCAATTGAGACAAAAAATGCCATTGCTTTCTGTTTGGCGGGTGGTGGCGGTTCAAGTGTTGGTGGGTGCTGTAGCAACAGTGCTGGCGGAGTGGTTCACGGGGCAGTCTGTGATCGCGCTGTCGGTGGCCTACGGTGCTTTGTCGGTGGTGATACCTGCGGCTTTGTTTGCCAGAGGCGTCACCAGTCCGGTGTCCTCGGCAAATGCGGGGGCGGCTGTTTTTGGTTTCCTGTTGTGGGAAATCGTCAAAATTGGACTGACCTTGGCCATGTTGTTGTTGGCGCCAAGGGTGGTTGCGCAAGTCAGTTGGCCTGCCATGTTGGTGGGCTTGGTTTTAACAATGAAGGTTTATTGGGTGGCTCTGGGCGTTCGCTCGGTGTTTTACCCAAAAGTCAATTTCAAATCAGAGCAAAAGAATGTCAGCTGAAACTGCTCCAACCGCAGGTGAATACATCGGTCATCACCTGACCCATTTGCAAAACAAGCCAATGGCGGGTGTGATTGATTTTTCTGTGTTCAATCTGGACTCGATGTTTTGGTCGGTCTTGTTGGGCGTGCTGGGCAGCTTGTTGCTGTGGAAAGCCGCACGCAACGTGACTTCGGGCGTGCCAGGTCGCTTCCAAGCTGCTGTTGAGATTTTGGTTGAAATGGTGGACAACCAAGCCAAGGGCATCGTGCACAACGCCGAGAGCCGCAAACTGGTTTCTCCTTTGGCCTTGACTGTATTTGTGTGGATTTTCTTGCTCAACTCCATGGACTTCTTGCCCGTGGATTTGTTCCACAAAGTGTTTGAGTGGACGGGCGTGGATCACAGCATCCATTATTTCCGCGTGGTGCCAACTGCCGACTTGTCGAGCACTTTGGGCATGTCTGTTTCCGTTTTGTTGATCTGCGTGTTTTACAACATCAAGATCAAAGGCATTGGCGGCTGGTTCCACGAGCTGACCACCGCGCCATTTGGTGCTCACCCTGTTTTGTGGCCCTTCAACTTCGTCTTTCAGATGATTGAATTTGTCGCCAAAACCGTCTCGCATGGTATGCGACTGTTTGGCAACATGTATGCGGGCGAATTGATTTTCATGCTGATCGCTTTGATGGGTGGCACCGCCGCCATGTCTTTGACGGGCATTTTGCTGCCCATCGGCCACGTGATTGCCGGCTCCATTTGGGCCATCTTTCACATCATGATCGTGGCTTTGCAGGCCTTTATTTTCATGATGTTGACGCTGGTCTACATTGGCCAAGCGCACGACGCTCACTGATTTCCCGTTTTCTTTTCCCTTTCTTTTCTCAACCCTTCCATCCATCCTTAGGAGCAACAAAATGGAACACGTCCTCGGTTATGTCGCACTCGCAGCTGGTCTGATCATTGGTCTGGGCGCTATCGGCGCTTGTATCGGTATCGGCATCATGGGCAGCAAGTACCTCGAATCTGCTGCTCGCCAGCCTGAATTGATGAACGAATTGCAGACCAAAATGTTCTTGTTGGCTGGTCTGATCGACGCGGCCTTCTTGATTGGCGTCGGTATCGCCATGATGTTCGCTTTCGCGAACCCGTTTGTTCTGAAGTAATTCCTGCAACGACCAATAGAAAGGTGTTGCCGTGAGTATCAATGCAACCCTGTTTTTCCAAGCTGTAGTTTTCGCAATCTTGGTGTGGTTCACGATGAAATTCGTGTGGCCCCCGATCGCCAACGCCTTGGATGAACGCGCACACAAAATCGCCGGCGGCCTTGCAGCAGCAGAAAAAGCGAAAACCGAATTGGCCACGGCTTATCACCGTGTCGAAGTCGAGTTGAGCCAATCTCGCACTGAAACGGCCTCTCGTTTGGCTGATGCTGAACGTCGTGCCATGGTTATCGTTGAAGAAGCCAAAGCACGTGCCACTGAAGAAGGTCAAAAGATCATTGCAGCTGCCAAGGTGGAAGCCGAGCAGCAAGTGGTGAAAGCCCGTGAAGAATTGCGTGAGCAAGTCGCGGTCTTGGCTGTCAAAGGCGCTGAGCAGATTCTCCGCAAGGAAGTCAATGCTGGCGTTCACGCAGATCTCTTGAGCCGTCTGAAGACCGAGCTGTAATCACAACGCCAGAGAAGACCATGGCTGAACTTGCAACCATCGCCCGTCCATACGCCGAAGCGCTTTACAAAGCCCAGGCCGCTGACCTCGCAGGCGCGGCATCTTGGCTGGACGAGCTCGCTGCCGTTGCGCAAAACGCGCAATTGCTCGAGTTTTCGGAAAGCCCCAAGGTGTCCGATGCGCAGTTGTTTGACCTGATCTCCGGCGTGCTGAAAACCGCACTGCCAGAGGCTGGACAAAACTTCTTGCGACTGGCCATTGAGAATCGCCGACTTGTCGCCGTGCCCGAGATTGCTTTGCAATTTCGCACACTGAAAAATGCACAGAGCGGCACTGCAGACGCCACCGTCTTCAGCGCCTTTCCGATCGATGCACCTGCATTGGCGGATCTGTCCTCTACGCTCGAAAAGCGCTTCGCCCGCAAACTCCATCTGCGTGTGGAGCTCGATGCGTCACTCATCGGTGGCATTCGTGTGGTCGTGGGTGATGAGGTGCTCGACACTTCCGTCAAGGCCCGTCTGGAACAAATGAAAGCGGCGCTGACCGCCTGAGCGGCGGCAGACCGGACCTATTTAAAGAAAGAAGGAAAGAGTCATGCAACTCAATCCCGCAGAAATTTCTGAACTGATCAAGAGCCGTATTCAAGGCTTGTCTGCTGACGCGGACATTCGCAACCAAGGCACTGTGGTGTCGGTCACCGACGGTATCGTGCGCGTGCACGGCCTGTCTGATGTGATGCAAGGCGAGATGTTGGAGTTCCCAGCCACCGCTGAGGGCGTTGCCACTTTCGGTCTGGCGCTGAACCTGGAGCGCGACTCCGTGGGCGCCGTGATCTTGGGTGAGTACGAGCACATCTCTGAAGGCGACACAGTCAAGTGCACTGGCCGCATTTTGGAAGTGCCCGTGGGCCCTGAGCTGATTGGCCGCGTGGTCAATGCATTGGGCCAGCCGATCGACGGCAAAGGCCCGATCAACGCCAAAATGACCGACGTGATCGAGAAAGTCGCCCCAGGCGTGATCGCACGTAAGTCAGTGGACCAGCCGATGCAAACCGGCCTCAAGTCGATTGACTCCATGGTGCCCGTGGGCCGTGGTCAGCGCGAATTGATCATTGGTGACCGTCAGACCGGCAAGACCGCAGTGGCGATCGACGCCATCATCAACCAAAAAGGTCAGAACATGACCTGCGTTTACGTCGCGATTGGCCAAAAAGCCTCGTCGATCAAAAACGTGGTGCGCGCGCTGGAGCAAGCTGGTGCGATGGCTTACACGATTGTGGTGGCCGCTTCGGCTTCTGAATCGGCTGCCATGCAGTACGTGTCGGCCTACTCTGGCTGCACCATGGGTGAATACTTCCGCGACCGCGGCGAAGACGCTTTGATCGTGTATGACGATCTGTCCAAGCAAGCTGTGGCTTACCGTCAGGTGTCTTTGCTGTTGCGTCGCCCACCAGGCCGCGAAGCTTACCCTGGCGACGTGTTCTATCTCCACAGCCGTTTGCTCGAGCGCGCTGCCCGTGTGAATGCCGACTATGTTGAGCACTTCACCAAAGGCGCCGTCAAAGGCAAAACAGGTTCACTGACCGCGTTGCCGATCATTGAAACCCAAGCCGGTGACGTGTCAGCTTTCGTGCCCACCAACGTGATTTCGATCACCGACGGTCAGATCTTCTTGGAAACCTCGTTGTTCAACGCCGGTATCCGCCCTGCGATCAACGCCGGTATCTCGGTGTCGCGCGTGGGTAGCTCTGCTCAGACCAAGATCATCAAAGGCCAGTCCGGCGGTATCCGTACCGACTTGGCCCAGTACCGTGAATTGGCCGCGTTTGCGCAGTTCGCTTCTGACTTGGACGAGTCCACCCGCAAGCAACTCGACCGCGGTGCCCGCGTGACTGAATTGCTCAAGCAAGCCCAGTACAGCCCGCTGCCGATCAGCTTGATGGGGGCCACACTGTTCGCGGTGAACAAAGGTTTCATGGACGACATCGAAGTCAAACAAGTTTTGCCTTTCGAGCACGGTTTGCACGCTTACCTCAAAGACAAGTGCGCAGCTTTGTTGGCCAAACTGGAAAGCACGCAAGCGCTGGACAAAGAAGCCGAGGCTGAATTGACCACTGCAGTGACTGCTTTCAAGAAAAGCTTTGCTTAATTTCTACCTGACCAAAAGGAGCCTCTGATGGCATCGGGCAAGGAACTACGCACCAAGATCAAATCGGTGGAGAACACCAAGAAGATCACCAAGGCGATGGAGATGATTTCTGTCTCCAAGATGCGCAAAGCGCAGGAGCGCATGCGCGCGGCTCGTCCTTACAGCGAAAAAATTCGCTCTATCGCGAGCAACTTGGGGCAAGCCAATCCAGAGTATGTGCATCCTTATATGCAACATGTCGACGGCAAGGCTGTGGGCTTCATTGTGGTCACCACCGACAAAGGTTTGTGTGGCGGTTTGAACACCAACTTGCTGCGTGCGATCACCGGCAAGCTGCGTGAACTCCAAGCCGCAGGCAAGACAGCGCAAGCCGTCGCCATTGGTGGCAAAGGTTTGGGCTTCCTGAACCGTGCCAATGCCAAGGTGGTGGCGCACGTCACACATTTGGGTGATAAGCCGCACATGGAAAAATTGATTGGTCCCGTCAAGGTGCTGCTCGATGCTTACTCCAATGGCGAACTCAGTGCGGTCTACCTGTGCTACAACAAGTTTGTCAGCACCATGGCCCAAGTGGCCACCTTGGATCAGCTGTTGCCCTTGTCAGCCGACAAAATGGCGGCAGACACAAAGGCCAGCGGCACGACCCACGGTTGGGACTACATCTACGAGCCCGATGCCCATTCGGTGATCGACGACTTGCTGGTGCGATATGCAGAAGCCCTGGTTTACCAGGCGGTGGCCGAGAACATGGCTTCTGAGCATGCCGCGCGCATGGTGGCCATGAAGGCCGCCACTGACAACGCTGGCAATGTGATTGGCGAGCTCAAACTCGTTTACAACAAAACCCGCCAAGCAGCGATTACCAAAGAACTGTCTGAAATCGTGTCCGGCGCAGCCGCGATCAGCGGTTAAAGCCCAGTTCAGCAAATTCAAATTATTTGGAGCGAAAAATGCAAGCCCAAGGAAAAATTGTCCAGTGTATTGGTGCCGTGGTTGACGTGGAATTTCCACGTGACCAGATGCCCAAAATTTACGATGCGCTCAAGATGGATGGCTCTGCCCTGACACTTGAAGTGCAGCAGCAACTCGGTGACGGCGTGGTCCGTACCATTGCGCTCGGTTCTTCTGATGGCTTGCGCCGCGGTCTGATCGTGTCCAACACCGGCAAAGCCATCACGGTCCCCGTGGGCAAAGCCACTTTGGGACGCATCATGGACGTTTTGGGTACGCCCATTGACGAGCGTGGTCCTGTGAGCCAAGAGCTGACTGCTTCGATTCACCGCAAAGCCCCTGCTTATGACGAATTGAGCCCTTCACAAGAGTTGCTGGAAACCGGCATCAAAGTGATTGACTTGGTCTGCCCCTTCGCCAAAGGCGGTAAGGTGGGCTTGTTTGGTGGTGCCGGTGTGGGCAAGACCGTGAACATGATGGAACTCATCAACAACATCGCCAAAGCGCACAGCGGTTTGTCCGTGTTCGCCGGTGTGGGTGAGCGTACCCGTGAAGGTAACGACTTCTATCACGAGATGGCCGATTCTGGCGTCGTGAACCTAGAGAACCTGCCTGAGTCCAAAGTGGCCATGGTTTACGGTCAGATGAACGAGCCACCAGGCAACCGTTTGCGCGTGGCCTTGACCGGTTTGACCATTGCCGAATCGTTCCGTGACGAAGGCAAAGACGTGTTGTTCTTTGTGGACAACATCTACCGCTACACCTTGGCCGGTACCGAAGTGTCCGCCCTGTTGGGCCGTATGCCTTCTGCCGTGGGTTATCAGCCTACGCTGGCCGAAGAAATGGGTCGTTTGCAAGAGCGTATCACCTCGACCAAAGTCGGTTCGATCACTTCCATCCAGGCCGTGTACGTGCCCGCCGATGACTTGACCGACCCCTCGCCAGCGACCACTTTCGCTCACTTGGACTCCACCGTGGTGTTGTCGCGTGACATCGCTTCGCTCGGTATCTACCCTGCCGTGGATCCTTTGGACTCCACCAGCCGCCAGCTCGATCCTTTGGTTGTGGGCGCTGACCACTACGAAACTGCGCGCGCTGTGCAAGGCACATTGCAACGCTACCGCGAACTGCGCGACATCATTGCGATCATGGGCATGGACGATTTGGCCCCTGAAGACAAGCTGGCCGTGGCCCGCGCACGTAAGATTCAGCGTTTCTTGTCACAACCTTTCCACGTGGCTGAAGTGTTTACCGGTTCGCCCGGCAAGTACGTGCCCTTGGCCGAAACCATCCGTGGTTTCAAGATGATTGTGGCCGGCGAATGCGATCACTTGCCTGAGCAAGCGTTCTACATGGTCGGTTCGATCGACGAAGCCTTTGAAAAGGCCAAGAAAATGGCGTAAAGCGCATCGGGCTGTGTGGCCATTGTCCACAGCCCTTTGACTTCACATTCACCATTTTCCAGGAGTTGATATGA
>CANFMK010000046.1 GCA_947448325.1 Comamonadaceae bacterium | reverse complement strand
CCCAACCCAGCGCTCCCAACAGCGCGCCTGCTGCCAGCAACCACAGCAGATGAACCCGAGTCAGCCACACCGTCAATGCGGTGACTGCAGTCAGCAGCCACAAAGGCCAGTCTTTCAAGGGTTCATTGTGCGCTGCAGTGAGTAACCAACCGGTGCAGATCAGCAAAGCCACCACGATAGGCGCCATGCCGGCTTTGAAAGCCTTGACACCGCGCATGTTGCGGTTGCGATGCGCCCAACGGGTGGCTGTGTAAGTCAAGACAGAGGAGGGCAGCATGATGCCGGTCATCAGGATCATCACGCCCAGCAACCCCAAAGCCCAAGCCGAAGCGCCTGCGGCCAGGCCGCCCCCCGCATTCAAGCCCAAGTTCCAACCCATCAACGCGACAAACAGCACGTTGGGACCGGGTGAGGCTTGCGCCAAAGCAATGGACGAGGTGAATTGCATGTCATTGAGCCACTGATGCTCGTCTACCAAAAACCGGTGCATGTCCGGAGCCGTGGAGATGGCACCGCCCACACCCAACAAGGACAGCAGACAAAATTGCTGGAACAGGGTGGCCCAATCGTTCAGGCTCAAGGCGATGTTCATCATTGCCCACCTGGCGAGTCATCAAGGCCTGTGGGGGCCAACTTGGCATAGGCCACAATGCTGGCTATCAAGCCCAAGCCCAAAAGCACCCAAGCCAAAGGCCATCGCAGCAGGCCAACGCAGACAAAAGTCACGACGGCCAGAATCAAGCAAGCCGTCCAGCCCATGACGTTGTTCAGCAAAGCGCGTGTCAGCTTCAACCCTGTGGCGATGATCAAGCCTGCGGCCACAGCGCCCATGCCGCGCAAGGCGCCTTGGGCATAAGGGCTGTCCGAGATGCCGCCAAACGCAATCGCCAAGGTCAAGACCAAAACCAAAGGCAAAAAAAGCAAGCCCGCAAGAGCGGCCAAAGCGCCTGGCAGCCCAAAATAACGACCGCCAATCATGAGCGATAAATTCACCACATTAGGGCCTGGCATGATTTGCGCCACCGACCATTCTTCGACGAACTGTGTGGGCGTCATCCAGCGTTTACGTTCGACCAACTCGCGCTGAACCACGGTCAACACGCCGCCAAAGCCTTGCAAGGCCATGTGCGAGAAGGTTTTGAATAAATCGGTTTTGGATTGCGGGTGCGAAGTTTCTTCCTGAACGGAAGTCTCCACGGGGTGTTGATTCGTTGGATGCGCTGGCATGGCTCAATTATCCATGGCGTGAGTCTTTATCCAGGTCAAACGCCCCATACCTGCCTCATTCAATCGGGCGACCCAATCCGCACAAACATGCTGCGGCAATGACAAGGTCAGGGTGACCACCGAGCCGTGCGCAACATCGAGCAATTGAGCTTGCGCCAGTTCGATTTCTCGGCGCACCATGCCTTCTAGCGCGTAGGGCACGCTGCAGGTGATTTGAATTGTCGGTATCAAAGCAATCTTGTGGCCCACCAGCAGGGCTTGCGCGACGGCGTCGGTGTACGCTCGCAGCAGTCCGCCCGCACCGAGTTTCACGCCGCCAAAATAGCGCACCACCGACGCCATCACGCCTTCAAGGTCTTGGTGGCGCAGTACCTCCAGCATGGGCCGTCCAGCCGTGCCACCCGGCTCCCCATCGTCATGGGCAGCGGACTGCCCGCCCGCCAGCAAAGCCCAGCAGACGTGGGCCGCATCAGGGTGCTCGGCCTTGAGCTGGGCCACGCGTGCTTGTGCTTGCTTGCGATCTGCGACCGGTTCAACGCAAGCGATGAATCGACTTTTTTGGATGACCAGCTCAAAGTGAGCGGGCGCTGCAAGAGAAAATGCCATGCCATGAGGATAGCGCAGGCGCTCCTGCTCATTCACACCATCCGTGCATGAATAACCGCGCAGTGCGCAAGTACAAGGCCCAAGCCCTACACTACAGGGTATTCCCCTGATCCGATGCCATGAACGCCTTCGCCGACGTCTCTTTCTTCCCGCGCCATGCCAAACCGCTGACCAGTTACCGCAAGTACTGGGCCGCCCGCTTTGGCACCGCCCCCATGTTGCCCATGAGTCGGGCAGAAATGGACAAGCTCGGCTGGGACAGCTGTGACGTCATCATCGTGACTGGCGACGCCTATGTGGACCATCCCAGCTTTGGCATGTCGGTGATCGGACGCATGCTGGAAAACCAAGGTTTTCGCGTCGGCATCATTGCCCAGCCCGATTGGCAAAGCGCCGACCCTTTCAAGGTGTTGGGCAAACCCAATTTGTTTTGGGGTGTCACGGCTGGCAACATGGATTCGATGATCAATCGCTACACAGCAGATCGCAAAATTCGAACCGATGACGCCTACACCCCCGGCGATGTCGGGGGCAAGCGCCCCGACCGCGCTGCCCTGGTTTACAGCCAGCGTTGCCGAGAAGCCTATCCAGAGGTGCCGATTGTTTTAGGGGGCATCGAAGGCTCTTTGCGGCGCATCGCACACTACGACTATTGGTCAGACAAAGTACGCCGCTCTGTCGTGGTCGACAGCAAATGTGATTTGCTGCTGTATGGCAACGCGGAGAGGGCTATTGTCGAGATCGCCCACAGATTGGCCGCCCGCGTGCCTGTTCACGAGATCACCGATGTGCGCGGTACTGCTTTTGTGCGTCGCGAAACGCCTGAGGGTTGGTTTGAAATCGATTCCACGCTGGTGGATACGCCGGGCCATGTGGAGGCCCACGTCAATCCCTACTTGATGATTTCCGAGCAAGCACGCGAGCAAGGCGCAACCTGCGCGCGTGAGGACGAAGCCCAGGCAGTGGCAGACGGTGAAAATGGAAAAATCCAGAACGCAATTCAACCACTGAAATTTTTTGCCAACCCGGCCTTGCCCACCACCGAGCGTGAAGGTTTGCGTGGCAAAGGCACGCACAAAGTACCGCCTCGCGACCTGAGTGTGATTCGACTGCCCAGTTACGAGCAGGTCAAAAGCGATCCTGTGCTGTATGCCCACGCCAACCGCGTGCTGCATTTGGAAACCAACCCGGGCAACGCGCGTTGCTTGGTGCAAGCCCATGGCGAAGGGTCCACGGCGCGCGATGTCTGGATCACCCCGCCGCCCATCCCCTTGACCACGGCAGAGATGGACCATGTGTTTGATTTGCCTTATGCACGCAGCCCGCACCCGCATTACGCCGATGCGAATGGCAGCCATGACGGTAGCAACAAAATTCCGGCTTGGGAGATGATTCGCTTTTCAGTCAACATCATGCGCGGCTGTTTTGGCGGCTGTACCTTTTGCTCGATCACTGAGCACGAGGGTCGCATCATCCAAAGCCGCAGCGAAGAATCGGTGATCAAAGAAATTGAGGACATTCGCGACAAAGTCAAAGGCTTTACCGGTGTGATTTCCGATCTGGGGGGGCCTACCGCCAATATGTACCGATTGGGTTGCAAGACACCTGCGATTGAGGCGGCTTGTCGCAAACCCAGTTGCGTGTTCCCGGGAATTTGCCAAAACCTCACCACCAACCACGATCCTTTGATCAAGATGTACCGCCGCGCACGGGGCTTGAAAGGGGTTAAAAAAATCCTGATCGGTTCTGGGCTGCGTTATGACTTGGCGGTGCAGTCGCCTGAATATGTCAAAGAGTTGGTGACCCACCATGTGGGCGGCTATTTGAAAATCGCGCCCGAACACACCGAAACCGGACCGCTGGACAAAATGATGAAGCCCGGCATCGGCACCTACGACCGCTTCAAAAGCATGTTTGACAAGTTCAGTGCAGAAGCCGGCAAGAAACAATTTTTGGTGCCTTACTTCATTGCCGCCCATCCGGGCACCAGTGATGAAGACATGATGAACTTGGCTGTGTGGCTGAAGAAAAACGGTTTTCGCGCAGATCAAGTGCAGACCTTTTACCCCAGCCCCATGGCTTCGGCCACGGCCATGTACCACACCTTGCGCAATCCGCTGCGCAAAATCACACGCGAGAGTGAAAAAGTAGACGTGGTCAAAGGCGAGAAACGCCGCAGATTGCACAAGGCTTTTTTGCGTTACCACGATGCCAACAACTGGCCCTTGCTGCGTGACGCCTTGAAAGCCATGGGCCGCGCGGATTTGATCGGCAACGGCAAACACCATTTGATCCCGTCATGGCAGCCCCTGGCGGAAAGCGGTTATCAGAGTGCGCGCCGAAAGAACAGCACGCCCAATTCAGACGCTGTACCAGGCGCCAAGCCGGTGTTCAAAAAAGCTGTGCAAGCGCGGGCAGGTCAAATCCTCACCCAGCACACGGGCTTGCCACCACGGCGCAAAAGCTGAGGATGCAGGGCCTGTAACGATACTCCGAAGTCCTGCAGTTCTGATTCAGGCTGACTGCAGCACGTGCAGCAGTTCGGTTTCGATTTCGATTTGAGCCTTGTTTTGTTGCAAGGCCGGTCCACTGATCAAGAAGGTGTCTTCAACCCGCTCGCCCAAAGTACTGATTTTGGCCAGTTGCAGATTGATGCCGTGTTTGGCCAAAACATTGGCCACGCTGTAAAGCAAACCCAATCGGTCGCTGGCCGAGATGCTGAGCAGCCACTTTTGCGCTTTTTCATCCGGCTCCAATCGGACGCGGGGTTGAATCGGAAAACTCTTGACTCGGCGCGAAACCCTGCCTTTGACCGGCACCGGCAAGGGCGCTTGTTTATTCACTGTGAGCGTCAACTCAGACTCCACCATGGAGATCAATTCCCGGTAATGGTCTGACATGCTCGGCGTGATCACCTGAAAGGTGTCGAGCGCATAACCATTGTTGGCCGTGTGGACCTTGGCATCCAAGATGCTCAAGCCGGCTTGGTCAAAGTAGCCACAGATCCGGGCAAACAAGTCGGCCTGATCCGGGGTGTAGACCAATACTTGCATGCCTTCACCCAACGGCGAGATGCGCGCCTTGACGATGGCATGACCCGCTACGCCATCAGGTTCCGCAGCGCTCGTGGGCGATACATGGCGCCCCAATTGCCTGGCGTGCCATGCGATATCGCTGGCATCGTGGCGCATGAAATAGCCCACATCCAAGGTATCCCACAGGGCTTTGTGGCCCTCATGCGGTTGGGCGTGCAGGGCCAGTTCGACCAAGGCGTCGCGCTTTCGGGCTTCGACTTCGGCGTCTGCATCCGGTGCACGGCCACCCAGTACACGCAGGGTGTACCGGTACAAGTCTTCCAGCAGCTTGCCTTTCCAGGCATTCCACACCTTGGGGCTGGTGCCACGAATATCGGCCACGGTGAGCAAATACAAAGCCGTCAATTGGCGCTCGTTGCCCACCCGTTTGGCGAAGGCGTGGATCACATCCGGATCGCTCAAATCTTCTTTTTGCGCCACATGGCTCATGGTCAGGTGCTCACCCACCACGAATTCGATGAGTTGACTGTCTTCTTTGGCGATGCCATGTTGTCGGCAAAAAGTACGCACCTCGGCAATGCCTAATTTGGAGTGATCGCCGCCACGGCCTTTGGCAATGTCATGAAAAAGCGCGGAGACATACAGCAACCATGGTTTGTCCCATCCTGCGGCCAACTGAGAGCAAAACGGGTACTCATGCGCATGCTCCGCCATGAAAAACCGGCGCACATTGCGCAGTACCATCAAAATGTGCTGGTCCACCGTGTAGGCATGGAACAGGTCATGCTGCATCTGACCCACGATGCGGCGAAAGACCCACAAGTAACGGCCTAACACCGAGGTTTGATTCATGAGCCGCATCGCATGCGTCAACCCTTGGGAGTGTTGCAGGATGCGCAAAAAGGTTTGGCGGTTCACCGGATCACTGCGGAACTTGCCGTTCATGATGGGGCGCACGTTGTACAAAGCGCGCAGGGTTCGCGCCGACAAACCTTTGATGCCCATGGTGGACTCGTACAGCTCAAAGGTCTCCAAAATAGCATGCGGGTGACGTTGGTACAGGTCGTCGCTGGCCACTTCAATCAGCCCCGATTTTTCGAAAAACCGCGGGTTCAACGGACGCATTTCAGAAGTGTTTTCTCCACGCAGCGCTTTGAGTCGGTCTTCAATGTTCAGCAGCAAGATTTGGTTCAGCTGCGTCACCGCTTTGGCCGCCCAATAGTATTCACGCATCAGCTTTTCACTGGCGCGCTGCGCCAAACGCCCATCGGCTGTTTGCTCCGCAGCAAAACCAAATGACTCCGCCACGGCGGTTTGCAAATCAAACACCAGACGATCTTCTCGGCGTTTGGAAATGACATGCAAACGGGCGCGAATCAAGCTCAGCAAGGCTTCGTTGCGTTTGATTTGGCGGGCCTCCAAAGCTGTGGCCAGGCCTTTGCGCGCCAGTTCATCCCAGCTTTTGCCCAATCCCGCGGCGCGGGCGACCCACAAAATGATTTGCAGGTCACGCAACCCACCGGGCGACTCTTTGCAGTTGGGCTCCAGAGCGTAGGGGGTGTCTTCGAACTTGGTATGGCGCTGGCGCAACTCCAATGTTTTCGCCACAAAAAAGGCCTGCGGGTCCATGGCGGCGGCGTATTGTTTTTCAAACTGCGCAAAGAGTTTTTTCTGCCCAGTGATGCGTCGAGCTTCTAAAAGCGAGGTTTGCACCGTGATGTCTTTGCCCGATTCGGCAAGGCATTCACTGACCGTGCGCACACTGGAGCCAATTTCCAGGCCACAGTCCCAGCAACTGCCAATGAATTTTTCCAATTGCGACTTCAGCGCCGCATTGTCTTCAGGGGAGGTGCCCTCGGGCAATAAAACCAGCACGTCTACGTCGGAGTGGGGAAACAATTCGCCACGGCCGTAGCCACCCACTGCCACCAAGGCCAATGAAGGGGCCAGTTCCGCTTGTTGCCACAAATCGATCAGCAGGCGATCGACCAAACTTGTCAACTTCACCAAGGCGCCACGCAGTCCTCTCCAAGAAGCACCGCTGGAGGCAATGGACTCTAAAAGAGCGGCTTTGTCTCGCTTGTAGGCCGTGCGCAGTTCAACGGTTTTGTGCATGGTGAGAAATATCAGGACTGAATAAAGGCCGGTATCGCAGGACTGCCCGCTGACAGGGTCAGCACTTCGTAGCCGGTCTCGGTCACGACCACGGTGTGCTCCCACTGGGCCGACAGCGAGTGGTCTTTGGTGACGATGGTCCAGCCATCGCCCATCTCTTTGATGTCGCGCTTGCCTGCATTGATCATGGGTTCGATGGTGAAAACCATGCCGGGGACCAGTTGCGTCAGGGTGCCCGGCTTGCCATAGTGCAGCACCTGCGGCTCTTCATGAAAACCCCGGCCAATGCCGTGGCCACAAAACTCGCGCACCACCGAGAAACCATGGCCTTCGGCAAATTTTTGAATCGCGTGACCAATATCACCCAAATGCGCGCCGGGTTTGACTTGTTCAATGCCTTTCCACATGGCTTCATAAGTCAGGCTCGCTAAACGTTTGGCGGCAATCGAGGCTTCACCGACATGGAACATGCGACTGGTGTCGCCATGCCAGCCGTCTTTGATGGTGGTGATGTCAATGTTCAGCGAGTCGCCTTTTTTAAGCGGCTTGTCGTTCGGTATGCCGTGGCAAACCTGGTGATTGATAGAGGTGCAAATCGATTTGGGGTAGGGCTTGTAGCCACCAGGAGCGTAATTCAGCGGGGCAGGGATGCAACCTTGCACATCCACCATGTAATCGTGGCACAGCTTGTCGATTTCGTTGGTGGTGATGCCCGGCTTGATGAAAGGCTCGATGAAATCGAGAACTTCTGAGGCCAAACGGCAGGCCACGCGCATGCCTTCGATGTCTTGGGCGGTTTTGATGGTGATCGTCATGGGTTGGGATTATCCCATTGGGTCGCTTCGCAGGCTGAACTCAGGGTTTCCCCGGCTAAAATAAGGACAGTCGGTCGGCCCCAGTCAGCGGCCCCGGCCATCTTCTGCATCTTTGCATTTCTGTCTCTTTACAAGGCCACCCCGTGTCCCTGCACATCACGACTTTCGAAGGCGCAAGCGCCCTCAGCGACTTTCGCAAGGCCCAAATTCTGCCGCGTCTGGTCGCTATCGCGCCCCAAATTCAAGGACTCTCTGCGCGATTCGTGCACTTCGTGGCGACCCATGAAGCTTTGAATCCCGTTCAACACACAACCCTCCAGGCCTTGCTGACCTACGGTGAACCGTATGCAGGTCCTGCCGATGGGCCCATGGTGGTGGTCAGTCCGCGCATCGGCACGGTGTCGCCTTGGGCGTCCAAAGCCACCGACATCGCGCACAACTGTGGTTTCGATGTGCGCCGTATCGAGCGCTTGACCGAGTACCGTCTGACGATGAAATCCGGCTTACTGGGCACAGCCACACTCCATGCCGACCAATGGGCGCAAGTGGCTGCGCTGCTGCACGACCGCATGACCGAGTCGGTCATGCCTACGCGGGGTGAGGCGGCTGCTTTGTTCAACGCCTTGGAGCCCGCCCCCATGGCGCATGTGGATGTGCTTGGCGCAGGTCGTGCGGCCTTGGAGGGGGCCAATACCGAATGGGGTTTGGCGCTGGCCGAAGACGAAATCGACTACCTGGTCACCGCCTTCACAGGATTGCAGCGCAACCCCACCGATGTGGAGTTGATGATGTTTGCGCAAGCCAACAGCGAGCATTGCCGTCACAAGATTTTCAATGCCGAGTTCACCATCGACGGTGTGGCGCAAGACAAAAGCCTGTTTGGCATGATCCGCAACACCCACCAACTCAGTCCACAGCACACGGTGGTGGCGTATTCGGACAACGCTTCGGTGATGGAAGGAAACACTGTGCAGCGCTTTGTCGCCCGCGTGGGCAATCCTAGCGCGGCTTACCAAGCCGAACAAGCACTTCACCATGTGCTGATGAAGGTGGAAACCCACAATCACCCGACGGCGATTTCACCTTTTCCCGGTGCTTCCACCGGGGCGGGGGGCGAGATCCGCGACGAAGGTGCGACCGGCCGAGGCTCCAAACCCAAGGCGGGTTTGTCAGGCTTTACCGTGTCCAAGTTATGGGGCGGCTTGAGCGACCAGAGCGGCGGCAAGCCCGAACACATCGCCAGTCCGTTGCAAATCATGACCGAAGGGCCCTTGGGGGGCGCTGCCTTTAATAACGAGTTCGGTCGGCCCAATTTATTGGGTTATTTCAGAGAATACGAGCAGGCCGTGGACGGCGTGCAGCGTGGTTACCACAAGCCCATCATGATCGCGGGTGGCTTGGGCCAAATCGATGCCGATCAAACGAAAAAGATTGAATTTCCGGCTGGCAGCTTGCTGATTCAATTGGGCGGCCCCGGGATGCGCATTGGCATGGGCGGCAGCGCCGCCAGTTCGATGGCCACCGGCACCAACGCCGCCAACTTGGATTTTGACTCGGTGCAACGGGGCAACCCCGAAATTGAGCGGCGCGCACAAGAGGTGATCAACCACTGCTGGGCGCAAGGTCAGGGCAACCCGATTCTGGCGATCCACGATGTCGGCGCGGGCGGTTTGTCCAATGCTTTTCCTGAGTTGACCAACGACGCAGGTCGTGGCGCGCGTTTTGATTTGCGTGCCGTGCAACTGGAAGAGTCCGGCCTGTCGCCGAAAGAAATTTGGTCAAATGAAAGCCAGGAACGCTACGTCTTAGCGATCGCACCAGATTCCTTGCCGCAGTTTCAATCGTTTTGTGAACGTGAGCGATGCCCCTTTGCGGTGATTGGCGTCGCGACCGAAGAGCGCCAGTTGGTGTTGGAAGACCCCGGTCAAGAGTCGCCGGTCCACATGCCGATGGACGTGTTGCTGGGCAAGCCCCCCAAAATGCACCGCGATGTGACCACGGTTGCGCGCCAATCGCCAGCCATGGATTTGACCGGTGTGAATTTGCAACAAGCGGTGATCGACGTGCTCAGTCACCCCACCGTGGCTTCCAAGCGCTTCTTGATCACCATCGGCGACCGCGCTGTCGGTGGTCTGACGCACCGCGATCAGATGGTGGGACCCTGGCAAGTCCCCGTGGCTGACGTGGCCGTGACCCTGGCCGATTACCAAGGTTTTGCCGGTGAAGCCATGAGCATGGGCGAGCGCACGCCATTGGCATCGCTCAATGCTGCGGCGTCTGGGCGCATGGCCGTGGCCGAAGCCATCACCAATTTGTTGGCTGCGCCCATCGAACTTGCGCGTGTCAAACTGTCTGCGAACTGGATGGCTGCTTGTGGCGAGCCCGGTGAAGACGCGGCTCTGTATGAAACGGTCAAGGCCGTGGGCATGGAACTGTGTCCCGCTCTGGCTATTTCGATCCCCGTGGGCAAGGACAGCTTGTCCATGCGCACGCAGTGGACCGAACAAGGCCAAACACGCAAGGTGACCTCACCAGTCAGCTTGATCATCACCGCCTTTGCCACTTTGCCGGACGTGCGTGGCACCCTGACGCCGCAATTGAACGCAGACATCGAGGACAGCAGTTTGCTGTTGATCGATCTGGGCCATGGCCAAAACCGCATGGGCGGCAGCATATTGGGCCAGGTGCTGGACCAATTTGGTGACCAGGTTCCGGACCTGGACACTGCGCAAGACCTGGTCAATTTGGTCAAGGCCGTCAACACGCTGCGCAGCCAAGGCTTGCTGTTGGCCTACCACGACCGCAGCGACGGCGGCTTGTTGGCGGCTGTGGCCGAAATGGCCTTCGCTGGCCACGTGGGCGTGGCGCTGAATGTGGACATGTTGGTGACCGCAGGCGATGGCATTGGTGACAGCCACGCCGACCATGGGGACGCCAAAAACTGGGCCTCGCAAATCAGTGCGCGGCGCGAAGAGCAGACCCTCAAGGCTTTGTTCAGCGAAGAATTGGGCGTCGTGGTGCAGGTGCGCAGCGCCGACCGCAGTGCGGTGCTGCAGGTGTTGCGAGAGCACGGTTTGTCTAAGCACAGCCATGTGATCGGCAAGACACGGCCAACCGGATCGGCCATGGGTCATGGCCAAGGGGCGTTGAGCGTATGGCGCGATGCCAAAGAGATTTTCAGCGCACAACTCGAAGACTTGCACCAGGTCTGGGACAGCGTGAGCTGGAAAATAGCCCGTGAGCGCGACAACCCCGTCTGTGCCGATGCCGAACATGCCGCCGCCGGTTTGGCCGGCGATCCGGGCATGCACGTGTCGCTGAGTTTCGATCCGACACACAATGTCGCAGCGCCATTTCTGAATGTGGCACGTCCCAAAGTGGCGATCTTGCGCGAGCAGGGGGTGAATTCGCATGTGGAAATGGCTTATGCCTTTCACACGGCCGGTTTTGAAGCCCATGATGTGCACATGACCGACCTGCAATCAGGCCGTGCCCGATTGGCCGACTTCAAGGGTTTGGTGGCCTGTGGCGGTTTCAGCTATGGCGACACCTTGGGTGCGGGCATTGGCTGGGCGCGCAGCATCACTTTCAACGCCGCATTGGCCGATCAATTCAAAGGCTTTTTTGAGCGTCAAGATACTTTTGGTTTGGGCGTGTGTAACGGCTGCCAGATGTTTGCCGAGTTGGCTGACATCATTCCCGGTGCGCAAGCCTGGCCACGTTTCACGACCAACCTGAGCGAGCGCTTTGAGGCGCGTTTGTCGATGGTCGAGGTGCTGGAGTCGCCCAGCCTGTTCTTGCAAGGCATGGGGGGCAGCCGCTTGCCGATTGCCGTGGCGCATGGTGAAGGCTATGCCAATTTCAAACACCGCGGCAGTGCAGCGCACGCGATCGCGGCCATGCGTTTCGTCGACAACCACGGCCAGGCCACCGAGCAGTACCCGTTCAACCCCAACGGCAGTGCAGGCGGACTGACGGCTGTCACCACCTCGGATGGTCGTTTCACGGCCATGATGCCGCACCCCGAACGGGTTTTCCGCAATGTGCAGATGAGCTGGACGAGCGCAGACATCAGCGCCAGCAGCCCCTGGCTGCGTGTCTGGCAAAACGCCCGCAAATGGGTGGGGTGATAAACCCATCCCCTGACGGCTTAGCGGCTTGGAGGATAGCTGGGCGTGTGGCGCTGTGCGCCCTGGCGATGGGTTTGCTCGCTTGTGGTGAAAGCGAACCATTGTCGGCGCCTTCTGCTTCAGTGAATGAGGACATGTCGGGCGCCTGGACTTCCATTGATGCCTGGCATGAAGAAGCTCAGGAAGCAGCCCGTTTTGCGGTGCAGACTTACGCGGTCGGCCAACGCAGTCGGGTGCTTTACAAAGACGTTCTGGTTGCAGAGCAACAAGTGGTGGCCGGACTGAACTTCAAGCTCAGGCTGCAGGTCCTGCACGACAAGACTGTGCGCAGGGCCCAAGTCACGGTCTGGCGTCAGTTGAGCGGTCAATACCAGTTGACAGAATGGGTTTGGCTGGACTGAATCCAGGTCATCCTCCAAAGGATGAACGGCGTCAGTGCATGCTCACCGCAGGCCTGGTTTTGTAGAAGGTCAAGGGACTTTCAGGCGTGGCCTTCAGCACCGATTTTTGATTTTTCCGACCACGTGCATCTCGCAAGGTTTGCAATCAAATCGCAGCGTGAGTTTTTCCTTGCCATTGATCAGTTGCAGTGGCTCGGCTTTGACGGTACCTTGCACTCCAGTGACCCCTTTGGCCTGTTTGGGGCACAAGCTCATGGAAAAACGCACACAGTGTTTGGTGATCATCAAGCTGACTTCGCCGAGCTCTTCTTGGGCCTCGTAGGCGGCGTCAATGACTTTGACGCCATGCTCGGCATAAAAATCACGGGCCTTTTGGTTGAAGACATTGGCCAAGTAGCTCAAGCTGTCTTCAGGGTAGGGCGCAGGGGGATCTACCGGTTTGGCACGAGGCAAACGCTGCAAACCTGCAAGCCGGGCGTTTTCAATGGACAACACAGCTTCGCGTCGCAAGGCATTGAGTTGCGAGGGCGGCACAAACCAAGGGCGTGACAATTTCAGCTGTACTTGCAAAGGCTCAAATGCGGTCTCGCCCAGTTTACCCAGAGCCGCTTGGAGCTTCTCGTTGGCCAGCGCAGGCTCCTTGGGGGATTGCCAGTTGATGACCAGATGACTGCTGCCGGTATGGCCGACTTCGTCGGTCACAGTCAATTGCAGGCCTGTGTCTGTTTCACTCAAATCCATCCAAACGCCCATTCTTCGCTCGGCGGATTTTTTGTCCAGGGTTCGCACCCATTGCATGTCTCGGTTTCGGTTGACTTGCACGCCTTTGCGCAAGTCTTTGAAACCGTCCATCGGGTCTTTCGGAAACAAACGCCAAACGCCAGGCGTTTTTTGCTGTTCGGCCCGGTTGATCTGCAGGCCGACCAATTCCTTTTGCAGGTCGTAGTAGCACAGGCCGTCGCCGTTATGAAGCACGGTGGCCATGTCGTCCGTGGTCAGTTCAATGTGATCTGAGGTGACGCGGCTGATCCAGCCAATGGGTTGCCCTGGATTTTTGGGTGTGTCGAAAGCGCCAATGTCTTCTTTGCGCCCTTGGACGAAATAGTCGGTGAATTCGCGGTTGAAGTTTTGGTTGGGATCGGGCGTGAAACTGAAAGTGGTGCGACCGTGCGAAGACGGCGCCAGTTCAGGACGCTCGTTGAGAACTTCATCCAACAATTTGCGGTAATGGGCCGTGATGTTTTTCACATAGGCCATGTCTTTGTAGCGGCCTTCGATTTTGAAACTGCGAATACCCGCATCCACCAAGGCGCGCAGATTGTCGCTTTGGTTGTTGTCTTTCATGCTCAGCACATGCTTTTCATGGGCGATGATGCGGCCTTGCGCGTCTTTCACCTCATAGGGCAATCGACAAGCTTGCGAGCAGTCGCCCCGATTGGCGCTGCGTCCAGTGTGCGCATGGCTGATGAAGCACTGGCCACTGTAGGCCACGCACAGTGCGCCGTGCACAAAAAATTCGATGACTGTGCGCTCGGTGTCGATCACGTCCCGAATGGCGCTGATTTGCGGCAGTGTCAATTCACGCGCCAAGACGATTTGGCTCAGGCCCGCATCTTGTAAAAACCGGGCTTTTTCGGGGGTTCGGATGTCGGTCTGGGTACTGGCATGCAGCTGAATCGGCGGCATGTCGATTTTCAGCAAACCCATGTCTTGGATGATCAGCGCGTCCACGCCGGCGTCATACAGCTGCCAAGCCAATTGGCGAGCAGGCTCTAATTCATCGTCTCGCAAGATCGTGTTGAGGGTGACAAAAATGCGGCTGTGAAAGCGGTGCGCATGCTGCACCAGCCTCGCTATGTCTTGAATGCTGTTGTCTGCTGTGGAGCGGGCACCGAAGGAGGGGCCGCCGATGTAGACCGCGTCAGCCCCGTGGTGGATGGCTTCGATGCCGATGTCGGCATCGCGGGCGGGGGCCAGGAGTTCAAGCTGGTGTGAATGCATGGCTGCAGATTATCGCGGATCCCAACAAAAACGCGGCCGAAGCCGCGTCTCAGCAAAGCAGGCCCGAGTTACTGGATCTTGGCTTTGGCGCGCAAAGTCTCTTGGAACTTGGCAATTTTTTGCTGCTGCAGTTGTTGCGAAACCTGGGGTTTGACTTCTTCCAAGGCGGGCAGTTTGGTGTCGCGAACATCGTCCACGCGGATGATGTGGAAGCCAAATTGGGTTTTGACCGGGGTTTCGGTCATCTGACCCTTGTCCAGTTTGGACATGGCGGCAGAAAACTCAGGCACGTAGCTGCCCGCATTGGCCCAATCCAAATCGCCGCCATTGGCGCCGGAGCCTGGGTCTTTGGAGGCTTTCTTGGCCAGTTCTTCAAAACTGCCACCTTTTTTGATCTGTGCGATCAAGGCCAAGGCTTCGTCTTCTTTTTCCACCAAGATGTGGCGGGCGCGGTACTCTTTGCCGCCATTGGCTGCAACAAACTTGTCGTATTCGGCTTGGACTTCGGCATCAGTCACCGGATTTTTCTTTTGAAAGTCAGCAAACAACTCACGAATTAAAATCGACTGGCGCGCCAGTTCGAGTTGGTTTTTGTAGTCTTCGGTGGCATCCAAACCGCGTTTGCGGGCTTCTTGCATGAACACTTCACGGGCGATCAACTCTTCTTTGATCTGACCCATCATTTCAGGCGTCACGGGGCGGCCTGATCGCTCGACTTGTTGCTTCAAGGCCTCCACACGGGAAGAGGGAACGGGCTTGCCGTTGACCACAGCAATATTTTGCGCCCACACAGGCAGGCTCACAGCGGCCATCAAGGCCACGCTCAACAGGGATTTTTTCATGGGGAAAACCTCGAAAGAAAATTCTGAAACAGGATCGACGTCAATGCCGGTTAAAGCACCTCAATGGCCAAGGCGTGTAAGCCTTGGTCGATGAAATCTTGGAGCGAATCATACACAAGCCGATGGCGCTGAACGCGAGAGACCGATGTGAACAAAGGTGAAGCGATTTTGACGCGAAAATGCGAGCCCACGCCGCTGTCACTGGCGCCTGTGTGCCCCGCGTGCAGATAGCTTTCGTCAATCACTTCCAAATGCGTCGCTTGCAGTGATTGCAGCAAGCGGGCATGAATTTGTTCAGCCACTGAAAGTTCCACGGTCATACAGGGTCTTCTTCTTTGGGTAAGTGACGGGCGATGTAGATACCCTGCGACACGATAAAAACCAAGGGGAAAACATAGCCCCACAGCTTGAAGTTGACCCATTCTTCGGTGGAAAAATAGGTTGCCACATACGCATTCAAACTGGCCATGAAGACGCAGTACAGCATCCAAGAGATGTTCAGGCGATGCCAAACCGCATCCGGCAGGGACAATTGACTGCCCAACAAGAGTTTCAAGAAGTTCTTTTTCAGCACAAAGTGGCCCACGCCCAAAGCGATGGTCAGTCCTGAATACAAGAGCGTGGGTTTCCATTTGATGAAACGCTCATCGTGCAGTCCCAAAGTCAGTGCGCCAAAGCCCAGCACCAAAACCAGGGTGATTTTTTGCATCGTGGCGAGTTTGCGTTCCATGGTGTACATCACACCGCTTTGCACCACCGTGGCCGCCATCAAAACGGCGGTGGCGGTGTAAATGTCGGCCATTTTGTAGGCGCCGAAAAACAGCACGATGGGAAACAGGTCGAGAAGGAGTTTCATGAATGCGTTCTCAAGAGTCTTCAGTGCCGGACTGGAAGCTCAGAGAGGCTGAGTTCATGCAGTAACGCAGGCCGGTAGGTTGCGGCCCGTCTTCGAACACATGGCCCAAATGCGCGCCACATTGCGCGCAAACCGATTCCACCCGCGTCATGCCATGGCTGCGGTCGATGCGGTCCAAAATAGCGCCCTCATGCGCCGCTTGGTAAAAACTGGGCCAGCCGCAACCGGCGTCAAATTTGGTGTCCGAGCTGAACAACTCGGCGTCACAGCAAATGCAACGGTAGTGTCCAGGTTGCCAATGGCTTTCATATTTGCCGGTGAATGGTCTTTCGGTCGCAGCACGGCGTGTGACTTCAAAGGCCACGGGTTCTGCACCTTTGGCGGCCAAGTGGGCACGCCATTCGGCTTCTGTTTGAGGGAGGGTCATGATGAGCAGCTGATTTCGATGGAGGAGGCCCAGGCAGGTGGCAGTTGGGCATAGGCCTCATGCTGGGGATGTTCGTCAAATGGCGACTGTAACAAGGTCAGCAGGGTGTGCACCTCACTGTAGTCACCTGTTTTAGCTTGGCGGATGGCGATTTCGGCCAAATGGTTGCGCAAAACATATTTCGGGTTGTGGGCCAACATGATGCTTCCAGCGGCGCGCAAGTCGCAGGAATGCAACACCTGGGCATAACTTTCTTGCCATTGATCCCAAGCCGGTCTGTCCAGAAACAGATCTCGCACGGATTGCCAAAGAGCGTGGGCCCTGTCCAAAGACTCAGAAGCCACCGCTTGGCTCAAACGACGCCAAAACACCGTGTAGTCCACTTGCTCCTTGGCCATCAAGGTCAGCAGGTTTTCTGTCAATTCGCGCTCGTTGTGAGGCGCATCAGAGAGTCCGGTTGTGCCGGTGAGTCCTAATTTCAGCGCCATGGCGTGGTCCAAAGCTTGGGGGAAATCCCTTTTAAAGGTCTCCAGCACAGCCAAGGTCAGGTCTTGGTCATTGATCAAGGGGTACAAGGCCTGTCCCAGACAATGCAAGTTCCAAAAGGCGACTTGGGGTTGGCGATGGTAAGCGTAACGACCCTGGGTATCGGTATGGTTGCAAATGTGGCGGGGATTGAAGCCGTCCAAAAATTGAAACGGTCCGTAATCCAAAGTCAGCCCCAGAATGCTCATGTT
>CANFMK010000045.1 GCA_947448325.1 Comamonadaceae bacterium | reverse complement strand
GATTTCCTCTACACACGCCAAGGGCATGTGGAAAAGACAGCCTGAAAGAACACCATGGACATGCGAACTCCCCCCCATCCCAAAATGAAGCTGGTGCTGATCGGCAACGGCATGGCCGGCGTACGCACGCTGGAAGAGCTGCTCAAGATCGCCCCCGATCTGTACGACATCACTGTGTTTGGCAGCGAGCCTCATCCCAACTACAACCGCATTTTGCTCAGCCCGGTGCTGGCTGGCGAACAAACACTGGACGAGATCGTCTTGAACGATTGGTCTTGGTACAGCGACAACCAGATTGTCCTGCACACCGGCTGGACCGTGACCGAGGTGGACCGTGTGCAGCGCCAGGTCCACGCACGCAATGCGCAAGGCGAAGTCATGACTGCGGCTTACGACCGTTTGGTGATCGCCACCGGCTCCAACCCCTTCATCTTGCCTGTGCCGGGCAACGACTTGCAAGGGGTGCTGGCCTACCGCGATATAGCCGATACCCAGGCCATGATCGATGCAGCCACGCAGTTCAAGCATGCGGTGGTGATTGGTGGCGGCCTGCTCGGCCTGGAGGCGGCCAACGGCCTGATGAAACGCGGTATGCAAGTGACCGTGGTGCACGGCTCAAATTGGCTGATGGAGCGCCAACTCGATGCGGTGTCTGGCCAATTGCTGCAGCAATCGCTGGAAACGCGTGGCCTGCAATTTCGCATGAATGCCCAAACCGCAGCCCTGATCGGCAACGAACAGGGGCGCGTCAGCAAAGTGGAATTCAAAGACGGCTCGCATGTGCCTGCCGACTTGGTGGTGATGGCGGTGGGCATTCGCCCCAACACCCAACTGGCGCAAAGCATGGGGCTGCATGTGGACCGCGGCATTGTGGTGAGCGACACCTTGCAAACCGTGACCGACCCGCGCATCTATGCCGTGGGCGAATGCGCGGCGCACCGTGGCATTGCTTACGGTTTGGTGGCCCCCTTGTTTGAGCAAGGCAAAGTGCTGGCCAATCATTTGGCCGAGTTTGGCATTGGCCGCTACACCGGGTCTCTGACCTCCACCAAACTCAAGGTCACCGGCATCGATTTGTTTTCAGCCGGCAATTTTCTAGGTGACGACACCACTGAAGAGATCGTGATGAGCGACCCCGCTGGCGGCATCTATAAAAAATTGGTGATTCAGGGCGACAAACTGGTGGGCGCCTGCCTGTATGGCGACACCGTGGACGGCAGCTGGTATTTCAAACTGCTGCGCGATGGCCGCAGCGTGGCCGACATCCGCGACAAGCTGATGTTTGGCGAATCCAATATGGGCGACGTGGGTCATCAAGGCCACAACAAAGCCGCTGCCATGCAGGATGCCGATGAAGTCTGTGGCTGCAACGGCGTGACCAAAGGTGCGATCTGCAAATCCATCAAAGACAAGGGCCTTTTCACCTTGGAAGAAGTGCGCAAGCACACCAAGGCCAGCGCCAGCTGCGGCTCCTGCACCGGTTTGGTGGAACAGATTTTGATGTTCACTGCAGGCGGCGACTACTCGGCCACGCCCAAAACGAAAGCCATGTGCGGCTGCACGGAGCACGGGCACCAAGCTGTGCGCGATGCGATCGTGCACAACAAGTTACTGACGATTGGCAGCGTCTTCAAGGCCATGGACTGGCGCACACCCAACGGTTGTGCCAGCTGCCGCCCGGCGGTCAACTACTACCTGATCAGCAGCTGGCCCAAAGAAGCGCAAGACGACCCTCAAAGCCGTTACATCAACGAGCGCAGCCATGCCAACATCCAAAAAGACGGCACCTACAGCGTGATCCCGCGCATGTGGGCAGGCGAGACCACTGCGGCTGAACTGCGCCGCATTGCCGATGTGGTGGACAAGTACAAGATCCCCACGGTCAAGGTCACCGGTGGGCAGCGCATCGACTTGCTGGGGGTGAAAAAAGAAGACCTGGTCAACGTCTGGAAGGACATCGGCATGCCTTCAGGTCATGCCTACGCCAAAGCGCTGCGCACCGTCAAAACCTGCGTCGGCAGCGAATGGTGCCGCATGGGCACGCAAGACAGCACGCAAATGGGCAAAGACTTGGAAAAAGCCATGTGGCGTATGTATGCCCCGCACAAGGTCAAGTTCGCGGTGTCGGGCTGCCCGCGCAACTGTGCGGAAGCGGGCATCAAAGACGTTGGCATCATCGGCGTGGACAGCGGCTGGGAAATGTATGTGGGCGGCAACGGCGGTATCAAAACCGAGGTGGCGCACTTTTTCACCAAGCTCAAGACCGCCGAAGAAGTGCTGGAGTACACCGGCGCCTTCATGCAGCTGTACCGCCAAGAAGGCTGGTATCTGGAGCGCACAGTGCACTACATCAACCGCGTGGGCCTGGACTATGTGAAGAAAAAAATCTTGGACGATGCCGCGCTGCGTCAAGCCCTGTGGGCCAAGTTGCAAGCGGCCCTGGAGGGCGAACCCGACCCCTGGTTCGACCTCCAAGACGCCAAGGTGGACACCCGCCAGTTCGCGCCCATCGTCACTGCTTGAACAAGCCAAGGAATCCCCATGACCGCATGGACACAGATCTGCCACATCGAAGACATCCCCGTGTTGGGCTCGCGCCGTGTGGCACGCGACACCGGATTGGATGTGGCGGTGTTTCGCAACGACGCCGATGAAGTATTTGCACTGCTGGACCGCTGCCCGCACAAAGGCGGCCCACTGTCGCAAGGGATTGTTTTTGGCACCAGCGTGGCCTGCCCTTTGCACAACTGGAATATCAACCTGTGCGACGGCCAAGCCCAAGCGCCTGACAATGGCTGCACACCGCGCTTTGAGGTCAAAGTCGACGCCGGCCTGGTGTACCTGAAAGCCGACGAACTGGTCGGCCATGCAACGGACCTGACAAGGCCCATCGCCGGTCCGGTGACGCGCAAAACCACTGGCGCATGACCCTCGCCCTGCAAGAAACCCCATCCACCTGCCCCTACTGCGGTGTAGGCTGCGGCGTCATCATCGAGTCGCGTGGGGCGCAGATCACCGGCGTGCGCGGCGACCCGGCGCATCCGGCCAACTTCGGGCGGCTGTGCACCAAGGGTTCGACCCTGCACCTGACCGCCAGCGCGACTCTGGCGCCACACACCCGCTTGCTGCAGCCCATGCAGCGCTTGCAACGCGGTGCCCCGGCCCAGGTCATCGGCTGGTCGCAGGCGATGGACCTGGCCAGCAGCCGCTTGTCCCAAATCGTTCAACAGCACGGCCCCGAAGCGGTGGGCTTTTACATCTCGGGTCAGCTGCTGACCGAGGACTATTACGTCTTCAATAAACTGGTCAAAGGCCTGCTGGGCACCAACAACATCGACAGCAACTCCCGTTTGTGCATGAGCAGCGCTGTGGCCGGCTACAAAATGACTTTGGGGGCCGACGCCCCACCCGCTTGTTATGAAGACATTGCGCAGGCCTCATGCATTTTCATAGCGGGCAGCAACGCGGCGTGGGCGCATCCGATTTTGTTTCGCCGCATCGAAGACGCGAAAAAAGCCAACCCCGATTTGAAAATCATCGTCGCCGATCCGCGCCGCACCGACACCGCCGAACTGGCCGATCTGTTTCTGCCGTTGCAACCCGGCTCAGACGTGATGCTGTTCCACGGCCTGCTGCACCTGATGCTGCGCGAAGGCTGGACGCAGCCGGGCTACATCGCCGCGCACACCCAAGGATTCGAGGCCTTGCAAGCGGTGGTGCAAGAGGCCACGCCCGAGCGGGTGTCGCAAATTTGCGGCATTGCGCCGCACGACCTGCTGCAAGCTGCTCGCTGGTTTGCCACCTCGCCCGCCACCCTGAGTCTGTACTGCCAGGGCCTGAACCAAAGCAGCAGCGGCACCGCCAAAAACGCCGCCTTGATCAATCTTCATCTGGCGACGGCGCAGATCGGCAAACCCGGTGCGGGGCCGCTGTCGCTCACCGGTCAGCCCAACGCCATGGGCGGGCGCGAAGTGGGTGGCATGGCCAATTTGCTCAGCGCGCACCGCGACCTGGCCAACCCGCAACACCGCGCTGAAGTTGCCGCCCTGTGGGGCGTACCCAATGTACCCGCCAAGCCAGGCCTGACCGCGGTCGAAATGTTCCAAGCCGCCGCTGATGGCCAACTCAAAGCCCTGTGGATCGCCTGCACCAACCCGGCCCAGTCCATGCCCGACCAGGCCACGGTGCGCCGTGCGCTGGAGCGTGCTGAGTTTGTGGTGGTGCAAGAAGCCTTTGCCACAGCGGCCACCTGCACCTACGCGGACCTGCTCTTGCCCGCCACCACCTGGGGAGAGAAAGAAGGCACGGTGACCAACAGCGAGCGGCGTATCAGTCGCGTGCGCGCCGCCGTGCCCCCCCTTGGCCAGGCCCGGCACGACTGGAAAATCATGGTCGATCTGGGGCGCCGCCTGGAAAAAACCCTGGCCCGCTCACCCCAGCAAAGCCTGTTTGCTTTTGACACGCCTGAAGCGATTTGGAACGAACACCGCGCCAGCACCCGCGGGCGCGACCTGGACATCACCGGGCTGAGCTACGAGCTGCTGGAGCAAGCCGGTCCGCAGCAATGGCCCTTCGTGCAGGGTGCGCTGCAGGGCCAGGCGCGTTTGTATGAAGACGGCCAATTTGCAACGGCCAATGGCAAAGCGCAATTTGCCGCTGTGGCCTGGCAAGACGTGGCCGAGCCGCGCGTCTCACGCTTTCCGTTTTCATTGACCACCGGCCGCTTGCGTGACCAGTGGCACGGCATGACGCGCACCGGCACGCTGGGCCGCTTGTTTGCCCATGTGCCTGAGCCGGTGGTGCAAATGCATCCACAAGACATGCAGCGCCACGGCATTGCCGAAGGGGAGTTGGTTTTCGTCACCAGCAAGCGCGGCAGTCTGGTGGTTCCCGCGCAAGCCAGCCCCACCCTGCAAAGCACACAAGTCTTCATGGCCATGCACTGGGGCAGCGAGGTGCTCAGCGGCCGCGACAACCAAGGCCGCCCCTTGGCAGGGGTGAACGCTTTGACCACCTCGGACTTTTGCGCCACCTCCAAACAACCCGAGCTGAAACACGCAGCGGTGCGCATCCTCAAAGCCGAGCTGCCTTGGGGCCTGATCGGCATGGCCTGGTTGCCCGAAGACCAGCTGTGGCAAGCCCGCCAGACCTTGCAAGGCCTGATGCCGCAATTCAGCTTTGCCTCTTGCGTGCCGTTTTCACAAGCCTCGGCACTGGCTGAAACTGCAGCGCAAAGCGGGTTGTTGTTTCGCGCTGCCGACGACCAGGCGCCTGAGGCGGCCGTTTTGGAACAGATTGCCGCCTGCCTGGGCTTGGACCAACCCGGGGTGATCCGCTACCAAGACGACCGCCGGGGCCAGCACCGCGCGGCGCATTTATCGGCACCGCAAGGCGGTCAGGGCGAGCGCCATCTCACCGCCTTCATGTTGGCCGGTGACACGCTGTCGGCCGACTGGCTGCAAGCTGTGCTGCAGAACCACAACGCCGCGCAAGGCTTTGGTCGCCAGTTACTACAACCGAGCAAAACGCCGCCCGTGCCCCTGGCGGCGGCCCGCAAACAGGTCTGCAGTTGCTGGAACGTGAGCGAAGACGCCATCCTGAATTGCCTGAACCCATTGCAAGGCGAGAGCGAATCCAAGCTGCAGCACTTGCAAGCCGAACTCAAGTGCGGCACCCAGTGCGGCTCTTGCGTGCCCGAGCTGCGCCGCTTGGTCAGGCAAAGCACCTCCAGCACCAAGGCCCCGGCCTGAATGGGTCGTTCATTCACCTTATTGCGCCCAGTTATCAAGCTTGAAGCAAAATCGCCCCATGGGAATCAGCCAGTACATCAAAGACATCGGCCGCGGCAAAGACGGCGCGCGCGCCCTCGACCGCAGTGCAGCAGCCGATCTTTTTGGCCAAGTGCTGGACGGCACTGTGACCGATCTGGAGGTCGGCGCTTTTTGTCTGGCCATGCGCATCAAAGGCGAAACACCCGATGAGATGGCCGGTTTTTTAGACGCCACCCACGCGCGCTTGAACCGGGTGCCCGAGAACGGCTTGACCACCGTGGTGCTGCCCAGCTACAACGGTGCGCGCAAACTGCCGGTGCTCACGCCCTTGCTGGGCTTGCTGCTGGCCCGGCAAGGGGCGGCGGTGGTGATGCACGGCACGGCCACAGAAACAACGCGGGTCACCAGCGCCAGCGTCCTGCAGGCCTTGGGCGTGGCAGCCAGCGAACAAGTGAGCTCCGTGGCCGCCGGCCAAGTGGCCCTGTTCCCGACCGAGGTGCTGTGCCCCGGATTGAGTCGCCTGCTCGATGTGCGCCGCGTGGTCGGACTGCGCAACCCGGCGCACAGCCTGGTCAAGCTCATGAACCCCTGCACCGGACGCGCCCTGGTGGTCGGCAGCTACACCCACCCGGAATACGCGGTCTCTATGGGCGCGACCTTCACGCTGACCGGTCAACACGCCTTGCTGCTGCGCGGCACCGAAGGCGAGCCCGTGGCCGATCCACGCCGCACGCCGCAAATGGACATTTACCAAGCGGGACTCTGTCGCAACGTGCAAGCCGCGCAAACTGGTACGCTGGCGCAGGTGCCGCACTTGCCCGGCCCTGATGCAGTCGCCACCGCCCACTACATTCAAGCGGTGCTGTCGGGCGAATTGCCCGTCCCCAGCCCCATCGCCCTGCAGGTGGAACACATCTTGCAAGCCCTCACAACATGACTTTCTCTACCTACCCTCAAGGCACGTGCACCCTGGTGGGCGCTGGCCCCGGCGATCCGGATTTGTTGACGCTCAAAGCCGTGAAAGCGATCGCTGCGGCCAGCGTGATTTTTGCCGACGACTTGGTCAGCGAAGCTGTGCTGGCGCATGCGAACCCGCAAGCGCGCATCGTGCACGTAGGCAAACGCGGGGGCTGCAAAAGCACGCCCCAAGCCTTCATCGAAAAACTGATGATCACCGCCGTGCACGAAGGCGAGTCCGTGGTGCGCCTCAAAGGCGGCGACCCGTTCATTTTTGGGCGTGGCGGCGAAGAGGTCGAGCATTTGCGCGCCGCAGGCATTGAGGTGTCGGTGATCAACGGCATCACTTCGGGCTTGGCGGGCTTGACCAGCTTGGGCGCGCCGCTCACCCACCGCGAGCACGCGCACGGCGTGGTGTTTGTCACTGGCCACGCCAAACCGGGCGACAGCGGCACCGACTGGCGCCAACTGGCGCTCACCGCACAACAAGCCAAACTCACGCTGGTGATCTACATGGGCGTGAGCGGCGTGGCCCACATCCAAAACGAGCTGCTCACCGGCCTGGCGGCCAGCACCCCGGTGGCCATCATCCACAACGCCAGCCTGCCCACCCAGCGCCAAGCCTTGACCACCTTGGGTCTTTTGAGCGCCACCATCGAAGCCGAGCAACTGCAAAGCCCCAGCGTCATCGTGGTGGGCGACGTGGTGCAAGGGGCGGTGGCGTGGCAAGCCGAACATGCTCAGACAGAACCATCTGGGTTGACGCGCTCAGCCTGAAAGCAAAGCCTCTCAAGCCATGCACTTGTCCATGACCTGCGGCTACAGGCCGGGCTGCATCGGTCGCATTGTCCAACTGCATGCGGCTTATTATCAGCCCTTGGTCGGTTTTGGACTGCCTTTTGAAAGCCGGGTCGCGCGCGAGTTGTCAGCCTTTTGTGAGCGCTTGGACCCCACGAAAGATGGTTTGTGGTTGTGCATGGATGCGGACACTAACACCGTGCATGGCGCCATCGCGATTGACGGTACTGAGGCACCCACCCGGGGGGCTCATTTGCGCTGGTTCATCACCTCCGATGCGATCCGAGGCACAGGCGCAGGCAACCAATTGCTGGACCAGGCCATGGCTTTTTGCCAGCAACGTGCCTATTCGCGCATCCATTTATCCACTTTTGAAGGCCTGCACGCCGCGCGACATTTGTACGAAAAAGCAGGATTTCATTTGATTCATCAAGCACAAGGCCAGCAATGGGGCACCGTAGTGAACGAGCAGATTTTTGAATACAACGCTCTTCCACAGCCGAACACCATACCTCCCTCTCGCTAAGGCCACTTCTTAACCACGCACTACACTCTGGCCCCATGAATTCCTTTGATGTGGTGATTGTGGGCGCGGGCGCGGCCGGGCTGTTTTGCGCGGGCGTGGCCGGTCAAGCCGGGCTGAAGGTGCTGGTGGTGGACCACAGCACCAAAGTGGCCGAAAAAATCCGCATCTCGGGCGGTGGGCGCTGCAATTTCACCAACCGCTTGCTGGACGCCTCGGCACCTCACAAACACTTCATCAGCCAGAACCCGCATTTTTGCCGCTCGGCTTTGTCGCGCTACACGCCGCAAGATTTCATCGCGTTGGTGCAAAAGCATGGCATTGCCTTCCATGAAAAGCACAAAGGTCAGTTGTTTTGCGACCATTCGGCCGAAGACATCATCCGCATGCTACTGGCCGAGTGCGAAGCCGGGGGCGTGACGCGCTGGGCGGGTTGCGCCGTGACCTCGGTGCAGCACCACAGCGGCGAAGGCGAGCACGGTCATTACACGCTCAGCACCGGGCAAGGTCCCGTGACCACGACGTCCTTGGTGGTCGCCACCGGCGGCTTGTCGATCCCGCAAATCGGCGCCAGCGACTGGGGTTACCGCATCGCCAGCCAGTTTGGCCTGCGCCTGGTGGAGCGCCGACCGGGCCTGGTGCCACTGACCTTTGACGGCGCAGCGTGGGCCCCTTATGCCCAACTGGCCGGCTTGGCCTTGCCTGTGGCGATTGAAACCGGTGAGAAAAAGCAGCGCATGCATTTTGACG
Organism: Comamonadaceae bacterium; assembly: GCA_947448325.1. Lineage (GTDB taxonomy): Bacteria > Pseudomonadota > Gammaproteobacteria > Burkholderiales > Burkholderiaceae_C > Limnohabitans_A. Next base: position 8,754 of record CANFMK010000045.1, on the reverse strand, counting down.
AGGACTTGCTGTTCACCCACCGGGGTTTGTCAGGCCCGGCGGTGCTGCAAATTTCCAGTTATTGGCAAGAAGGCGCCCCCATCACACTCAACCTGGCGCCCGAAGTGGACCTGCCCGAGCGCCTGCAGGACGCCAAAAAGCGTTCGCGCAAGCTGCTGGCCAACGAATTGGCCAGCCTGGTGCCCAGCCGCTTGGCCGAGGCGTGGGTCTCGGCGCAGCCGGATTTGCAACGGCCCATGCCGGATGTGCCCGACAAAGCGCTCACCCAGCTGGCGCAGGCCTTGAGTCACTGGCGCCTGACGCCCACCGGCAGCGAAGGCTACAAAAAGGCCGAAGTCACGCTGGGCGGGGTCGATACGCGCGATTTGTCCTCGCAAACCCTGGAGTCCAAACAGCGCGGTTTGTACTTCATTGGCGAGGTGGTGGACGTGACCGGCTGGCTGGGGGGTTACAACTTCCAGTGGGCGTGGGCCAGCGCCTATGCCTGCGCCCAAGCCCTGGCGCAAAACAAGCGGCAAGAAGTTATATAATCTCAGGCTTTGCTGGCAAACCTCCGTCGGCCAAATACTAGTTCATGACGGGGAACCGCCGAAACTGGGTTTCAAGGGCTCGATCTCCCTTGTCACTGCAGCCGGCACATTTTTAGAAAATTTGATTCAATGACCACCATTCGCGTGAAAGAAAACGAGCCGTTTGACGTTGCACTGCGTCGCTTCAAACGCACCATCGAAAAACTCGGCCTGCTGACCGACTTGCGTGCCCGCGAGTTCTACGAGAAGCCCACCACCGAGCGCAAGCGCAAAAAAGCCGCTGCCGTGAAACGTCACTACAAGCGCGTTCGCAGCATGCAATTGCCCAAGAAGATGTATTGATCTTCAGCTGCCGAGCCCTTTTGGCTCCGCACAAGCCCGCTGGAGGACGCTCAAGCGGGCTTTTTTAATTCCTTCCATCCTGTCGCACGCCCCACTTTTGGACATTCCCATGAGCCTCAAAGAACAAATCACCGAAGACATGAAAAACGCCATGCGCGCCAAAGACAGCGAACGCTTGGGCACGATCCGCTTGTTGCTGTCGGCGATGAAGCAAAAAGAAGTGGACGAGCGGGTGGAGTTGGACGACGTGATGGTCGTGGCCATTGTGGACAAACTGATCAAGCAACGCAAAGACTCGATCGCTGCTTTTGAGCAAGCCGCGCGCCAAGACCTGGCTGACAAAGAAAAGGCCGAAATGACCGTGTTGCATGCTTATTTGCCCGCGCGCATGTCGGCCGAAGAAGTCACGGCTGCCGTGCAAGCCATTGTGGCCTCGCTGGCTGCCAAAGGCCCTGGCGACATGGGCAAGGTCATGGGCGCGGTCAAAACCCAACTGGCCGGCAAGGCCGATATGGGACAGGTCTCCGCCGCAGTGAAAGCGGCTTTGGCCGGTTGAAAACCAAAGGGGCTGAAACAGCCCTTTTTTTGCGGGGTCGCGCCGCTCAGCTGCCCGCCACCTTCATGCGGTTCACCAAGATCGAGCCCACGGTCTTGGCACCGTAGTTGTAGGCATCGGCACCCACCGCCTCAATGCCTTTGAACATGGTTTTCAAATTGCCCGCAATCGTGATCTCGTGCACCGGGTAGGCGATCTCGCCGTTTTCGACCCAAAAACCGCTGGCCCCGCGTGAATAGTCACCCGTGACGTAGTTCACGCCCTGGCCCATGAGTTCGATCACGAACAAGCCGGTGCCCAGCTTTTTGAGCATCGCGTCCAAATCATCGCGGCCTTGCGTCAGGCGCGAGCGCATCGTCAGGTTGTGCGAGCCCCCCGCATTGCCGGTGGTTTTCATGCCCAGTTTGCGCGCCGAGTAGCTGCTCAAAAAGTAACCTTCAACTCGACCGCCTTTGACCACATGGCGGGGCGCCGAACGCACGCCTTCGTCGTCAAACGGTGAGCTGCCTTTGCCGCGCAACTCGAACGGATCTTCGTCGATGTCGATGTGCTTGGGGAACACCTGTTTGCCCAAGGAGTCCAGCAAAAAACTGCTTTTGCGGTACAGCGCGCCGCCGCTGACAGCTTGCACAAAACCGCCCAACAGACCCGCCGCCACGGGCGACTCGAACAGCACCGGACATTCGGTGGTCGGAATTTTGCGACTGCCCAAGCGGCTCAAGGCCCGCTGCGCAGCATAGCGGCCCACCGACTCGGGGCTGGCCATTTCACCGGCGGCGCGCATGGAGGTGAACCAGGCGTCACGCTGCATTTCGGAATTTTTACCGGGCAAGGACGCAATCGGCGCCACCGACATGCTGTGGCGTGAGCTGGCGTAGCCGCCGCGAAAGCCGTGGGTGTGTGCGCTGAAGAAATGGCTTTGCTGCGCCGACACGCCTGCGCCTTCGCTATTGGTGATGCGGCGCGAGGTTTTGAGCGCAGCAGCTTCGCAGGCCATGGCCAGTTGGGCAGCCTCTTCGCTGTTCACCGACCAGGGGTGAAACAGGTCCAAATCGCGGTGCTGCGTTTCGATGTCGGCCTCATCCGGCAAACCTGCGGTCGGGTCTTCGGCGGTGAAGCGGGCAATGTCGAAAGCGGCTTGCACGGTTTGGTGAATCGCGGCGGTGGAAAAATCCGAGGTGCTGGCATTGCCACGGCGGTTGCCCACGTACACCGTCACACCCAAGGACTTGTCGCGGTTGCGTTCGACGTTTTCAAGCTCGCCCTTGCGCACACTGACCGACAGGCCGCAGCCTTCAGACGCTTCGGCACCCGCGTTGGTCGCGCCGACTTTTTTGGCGTGCTTCAAGGCGGTGTCGACCAGGTCTTCAAAAAAATCACGGCTGTAGCTGAAGCCACTGTGGGCTTGGGCACTGGACAAAGGGGAATGGGGGGGTGCCACCGGTGCGGTGGCTGTTTTGGGTTTGCTCATGGTGACGGCTATGATACTTGCCGACACGTCTACAGATGAATCCCCCACCAGATGCCCCGTAAATTCAAAAAAGGTTACTTCGTTCAAGGTCAGTTTGTGGCCGAAGGCAGCGAGCTCGACCTGGAACTCAAGCGCGAGCTCAAAGGCGGCGACGAGCCCAGCCGCACCGACCTGAAACGCGAAAGCGACGAGTTGCAGAAACTGGGCGAAAGCCTGCTGAGCTTGCGCGCCGACCTGATGGACAAAGCCGCCCTGCCCGACAAATTGGTCGAAGCGGTGCAAGAAGCCAAGCGCATCACCAACTTTGAAGGCAAGCGCCGGCAAATGCAGTTCATTGGCAAGCTCATGCGCAAGCTCGATGCCGCCGATGTGCAAGGCATTCGCGATGCGCTGCAAGAGCAAATCCAAGGGTCTGCGCAAGAGACGGTGAATCTGCATTTGGCCGAGCAGTGGCGCGACCGCCTGATTGCCGATGAAGACGCTTTTGCCATCTGGTTCAACAGCTTTCCTGCCACCGACACCCAACAGCTGCGCGCCTTGATTCGCCAAGCCCGCAAAGATGCGCCCGCCGCCAGCAAGGCCGCCGTGTCGCAAGGTCTGGCGCCACGACAAGGGCGCGCCTACCGCGAAATTTTTCAGCTGGTGCGCGAGCATTTGACGGCGCAGCCCGAGCGCGAATCTGACATCGACACCCCCGCCATCGATTGACATCACCCCCACACCTGCCATGACCGAACCCACTTTTGACGCCGTCAAAATCGGCATTGTGTCGATCAGCGACCGCGCCAGCACCGGCGTCTACGAAGACAAAGGCCTGCCCGCCCTGCAAGACTGGCTGACACGGGCGCTGCACAACCCGATCACTTTCGAGCCGCGGCTGATTCCGGACGAGAAAGAGCGCATCAGCGCCACTTTGATCGACTTGGTAGACGCAGGCTGCAGCCTGGTGTTGACCACCGGCGGCACGGGTCCTGCCCTGCGCGATGTGACGCCCGAAGCCACGCTGGCCGTGGCCGACAAGGAAATGCCCGGTTTTGGCGAGCAAATGCGCCAAATCAGCCTGAAATTTGTGCCCACCGCCATCTTGTCGCGCCAAGTGGCGGTGATTCGCGGCCACAGCCTGATCATCAACCTGCCGGGCCAACCCAAATCCATCGCCGAAACCTTAGAAGGCCTGAAAGACGCCGACGGCCAACCCCTGGTCCATGGGATTTTTGCGGCAGTGCCTTACTGCGTGGATTTGATCGGCGGGCCTTACATGGAAACGCGGGACGCGGTGTGCAAGGCCTTTCGGCCCAAAACTGCGATTCGCCAGCGTTAAAGACTTCGCGAAAGTCTTATTTACCGACCAGTTGATTCAACTTGTCGGCCTCAAAGGTTTCGCTGCGCGCCGCGTCTTGCGGCAGCTGCACCGGCTGCTGTGCCGACAACTGCTCGATGGCTTTCCACAACAAGGCAATTTGATGCTCTTGCCCTGAAGCGTTGTCGATCAGGCCTTTGAGTGCTTGGCTCACCGGATCGTCTTCTTGGGTGATGCCATAGGCATTGAACTTGGGCTCGGTGCCCGACACATCCGCACTTTCACCCGCTTTGGACGGGATGATGCGCGCCGGAATGCCCACCGCCGTGGCCCCTGCGGGCACGGGTTTGATGACCACCGCATTGCTGCCGATCTTGGCCCCATCGCCCACCACAAAACCACCCAAGACTTTGGCCCCGGCGCTGACCACCACATCTTTGCCCAAAGTGGGGTGACGCTTGGTGCCTTTGTACAAGGTGGTGCCGCCCAGGGTCACGCCCTGGTAAATCGTGCAGCCATCGCCAATTTCGGCGGTTTCGCCCACCACCACGCCCATGGCATGGTCAAAAAACACCCGCTCACCGATCTTCGCGCCCGGGTGAATCTCAATGCCTGTGAACCAACGCGCCAGATGCGACACAAAGCGCCCCAGCCATTTAAAGCCATTCGTCCAACACGCGTGGGCCAAGCGGTGCAGCACCACGGCGTGCAGGCCGGGGTAGCAGGTCAAGACTTCCCAGGTGCTGCGGGCAGCCGGGTCGCGGTCCAAAATGCATTGGATGTCGGAGCGAAGACGTGAAAACATAGACCCCAAGTCTAGCCTTTACTGCGCACGCTTGGCGCTCATGGCTTTGGCCACACCACGCAAAATGTGGATTTCCTCGGCGTTCAAATCGGCTCGGTTAAACAATTGATTCAAGCGGGGCATGAGTTTTTTGGGGGCAGCCGGGTCCAAGAAACCAATGTCGGTCAGCGCCTGCTCCCAATGCGTCAGCATGCCCGCCACCTGCTGAGCATCGGCCTTGTCGGCAGGCGGCGCACTGGCCGGGATGGGAAAGCCCCCCAAGGCACAGCGCCATTCATAGGCCAACACCTGAATCGCAGCGCCCAAATTGAGCGAGCCAAATTGCGGATTCGTCGGGATCGACAAAGCCACATGGCAGCGGTACACGTCCTCGTTTTTCATGCCATAGCGCTCGGAGCCGAACAAAAACGCCACCGAATGGTCGCCCTGGGCCAACTGGGCAAAATGTTCGCGCGGCGCGCGGGTGGGCGGGCCGAAGTCGCGCGGCGTCATGGCCGTGGCGCACAGGTGGGTCACGCCGTCCAGCGCCTCTTCAAGCGTGTCCACGATGCGGGCGTTGGCCAGCACGTCGTTGGCGCCACTGGCGCGCTGGATGGTTTCTTCGCGGCGCAGCACATTGGGCCAACGGGGGGCGACCAGCACCAATTCGTCAAAACCCATGACCTTCATGGCCCGAGCCGCAGCGCCGACGTTCCCGGCGTGGCTGGTCTCGATCAAAATAAAACGCGTCTTCATAGCCCAGATTGTCCACGGCTTGTCGCCGGGATTGCGCTTTGAACGGCCAAAGTGCACTTTTCGTGGGAAAATAAGCGCTTCGCCAACGTCATCGCACGCCGGCCTTTCAGGTTCTTAACAATTTATGTCGTCCCCCAACCTTCACCCCATGCTCAATGTGGCTGTCAAAGCCGCACGCGCCGCAGGCGCCATCATCAACCGCGCCGCCCTGGACGTGGAGGCTGTTCGGATTTCGCAAAAGCAGGTCAATGACTTCGTCACCGAAGTCGATCTGGCCAGCGAAGCCATCATTTTGGAAACCCTGCTCACCGCATTTCCGCACCACGGCATCTTGGCCGAAGAGTCCGGCAGCACGCACGGTGACCCGCACGCAGACCACATCTGGATCATCGATCCGCTGGACGGCACCACCAACTTCATCCACGGCTTGCCGGTGTACTGCGTCAGCATCGCGCTGTCGGTGCGCGGCAAGATCGAGCAAGCGGTGATTTACGACCCCTCACGCAACGACTTGTTCACCGCCACCAAAGGACGTGGCGCGTTCATGAACGAGCGCCGCATCCGCGTGAGCAAGCGCACCAACTTGACCGAGTGCTTGATCTCCACCGGCTTTCCTTTCCGCAAGGGCGACAACTTCAACCAATACCTGCGCATGATGGGCGACGTGATGCAACGCACCGCCGGCCTGCGCCGCCCCGGCGCCGCTGCGCTGGACCTGGCCTACGTGGCCGCAGGCTTTACCGACGGCTTCTTTGAAACCGGCCTGTCTCCTTGGGACGTGGCCGCTGGATCGCTTTTGGTCACCGAGGCCGGTGGCCTGGTGGGCAACTTGACCGGCGAAGCCGACTTTTTGGACCAAAAAGAATGCCTGGCCGGCTCGCCGCGCATTTACGGCCAGTTGGTGAACATTCTGGGCAAGTACAGCAAGTTCGCCAGCGCCGGCGAAAAAGCAGCGGTGAATGAGGCCGTGGCCCAATTGGGCGAAGACATGAGCCCGGTCACGCCTTCAGAAGACGCTCCGCTTTAAGCCATGGCCACCGCACAGGGCCTGAGTGCCCACACGCCCATGATGCAGCAGTACCTGGGCATCAAGGCGGAGTACCCCGACACGCTGGTGTTCTACCGCATGGGCGACTTTTACGAGATGTTCTTTACGGACGCCGAACGCGCCGCGCAACTGCTTGACATCACGCTGACCACGCGCGGGCAATCTGCTGGCCTACCGATTGCCATGGCCGGTGTGCCCTTCCATTCGGTTGAAACCTACTTGGCGCGGCTGATCAAGTTGGGCGAATCCGTCGCCATTTGCGAGCAGGTGGGCGATGTGGCCACCAGCAAAGGCCCCGTCGAGCGCAAAGTCGTTAGGGTCGTGACCCCGGGCACGCTGACCGACACGGCCTTGCTGGCCGATAAAACCGAATCGATTTTGCTGGCCGTCCACCCAGGCAGCCGCAACCGCTGCGGCTTGGCCTGGCTGAGCGTGACGCAAGGCTGTGTGCACCTGGCCGAATGCGCAAGCGACGACCTGCCCGACTGGCTGGACCGGATTGCGCCCAGCGAGTTGCTGGCCAGCGCGGGCGTGACCCCGGCGTTTGAACAACGCCTCAAAGCCTTTCGCTTGAACACCCGCAACGCCAGCTTGTCACTCACACTGCGCCCCGACTTTCAGTTCGACACCGGACTGGGCCAGCGCAAACTGCTGGAGCAACTGCAAGCCGCCAGCCTAGCCGCTTGGGGGGCAGACGCCCTGCCCGAAGCCCATGCCGCCGCCGCTGCGCTGCTGACCTATGCCGAACACACCCAAGGCCGGGCGCTGACGCATGTCAAACAAATCCAGGTGCAAAAGTCAGACGAATGGATCGACCTGCCCAGCACCACACGGCGTAATTTGGAGCTGACGCAAACCCTGCGCGGTGAAGACGCGCCCACACTGTTTTCTTTGCTCGACACCTGCATGACCGGCATGGGCAGTCGCATGCTCAAGCACTGGCTGCTGACCCCGCCACGCCAGCGCGACACCGCCCGCGCCCGCCTGCAAGCCTTGCAACAACTCAAAGGCCTGAGCGGCAAAGGCCCTTGGAGCCGCCTGCGCGAGCAACTCAAAGGCGCCAGCGATGTGGAACGCATCACCGCCCGCGTGGCGCTGCGCCAAGTGCGCCCGCGCGAGTTGGTGGCCTTGAAGCACGCGCTGTTCAAAGCCCTGCAGCTTTCAGCCCAGTTGGCCGAGGTGCCAGCGCCCAGCGCCCAACCCGGCTTGTTGGCCCAGATGGCGCAGGCGCTGCAACCGCCGCCCGGCCTGGGCGAATTGCTGCACCGCGCCTTGCTCGAAGAGCCCGCCGCACTGGTGAGAGACGGTGGCGTGATGGCCGACGGCCTGGACGCGGACTTGGACGAATTGCGCGGCATCCAAACAAACTGCGATGCGTTTTTGCTGGACTTGGAAAGCCGCGAGAAAGCACGCACTGGCATTGCCAATTTGCGCGTGCAGTTCAACCGGGTGCATGGCTTTTACATCGAAGTCACGCAAAGCCAATTGGACAAAATTCCGGACGACTACCGGCGTCGCCAAACATTGAAAAACGCCGAGCGCTTCATCACGCCCGAACTCAAAACCTTTGAAGACAAAGCCTTGTCAGCGCAAGAACGGGCTTTGGCGCGTGAGAAATACCTCTACGAGTTGCTGCTCGATCAGCTGCAACCGCATGTGGTGGCAATGACCGCCTTGGCGCAGGCCATGGCCGCGCTGGACGCGCTGTGCGCACTGACCGAACGCAGCCTGACGCTGAACTGGTGCGAACCACATTTCACCAACGAGCCTTGCATCGAAATCCGCCAGGGCCGTCACCCGGTGGTGGAGGCCCGCTTGGCCGAAACCTCGGGCGGCAACTTCATTGCCAACGACACCCTGCTCACCCACAAGCAGCGCATGCAGATCATCACCGGGCCGAACATGGGCGGTAAATCCACCGTCATGCGCCAGGTGGCCTTGATTGTGCTGTTGGCCAGTATGGGCAG